>JBGSZV010000203.1:0-10327 GCA_041750235.1 Phycisphaerales bacterium | reverse complement strand
GCCATGTTGTACACCCCGCCCGCGGCCGCGATCACATACACCCACCGGTCATCCATCCGCGCCAGCCACCACGCGGCAAGATCCACCGCGAGAGCAACCCCGGCGAATCCCAGCAGACCGCTCGTGATCCGTCGCGGGAATGCCGTCGCGAGCGCCAGCAGTCCGACAACCACCGTGAGCGGCGCCATCGAGAGCGCGTGCGCATGCGCGCTCATTGCCACGATCTTCACCGGCACCGGCTCAATTTTGACCGCGAACGCCACCTTCTTCACATCGTCCCAGTAGTCCAGCATCGGCGCAGCCGGCGTAGAGCTGTTGCGTGCATGGCACGACAAACACGCCCGCCCCACAACCTCCGCCGGCGCCGCGTCGCCAAGATCGAGATTGTCGTAGTTCTCACCGACCTTCTCGCCCTTGAGCCACTTGAGCAGCGCTTCCTGATCAGCCTTGGAAAGCCCCTCCGGGTGCCCGCCCTCCAGCGCCTGCACCAGCGGCGACGGCGCATCAATGCCGTGGTACGCGCTCTTGAGGTCGTCAATCGTCAGACCGGGCCGTTCATCGCGCCGCTCATAGTGCCAATACAGGTGCATCGCGGACGTAGCCAGACCGATCAGCACCGCGATGCAGCACCCCGTCAGCCCCAGGCGCACACCCATCCCGAACTCTCGCAGTTTGATCGTCACGCATTACACCTTGAGAAGTTCGGGATCGATCTTGACTTCCGCGTCCTTCACCACCGCCTGCGCGGCCAGGATCGCTACGATGCTCGCCCGCGCTCCAGCCGCCGCGTCGCACACCGACGGCTTCCCATCGCTCACGCTCGCTACGAAGTCGCCGAGTGCGTAATAGAGCGAGGGGTGCGGCAGGCCGACGCCCTCCTTCAACTTCCCCTGCGAAGCCAGCTTCGTCGCGTCGGCGATCAGGGTGATGCCGTCCTCGTTGTGGAAGACCTGCTTGTTGGCGTACACCTCCCAACCCTGGGTCGGCGCATCCGCTTCCTTGAACATCCACCCAGCGCTCCACGCCAGCTTGATCGCCGCATTGGACCCGCGCAGCGTCTCATGACGACCCTCGAAGGAGTTTGCCAGGCTCGCCGCGTAGTTCATATGTACGCCGTTCTCGAAGCGCAGGCCGCAGTGGATCGTGTCCGCCATCGTGCGACCGTCGTTGTGCAACCGGATCGCCCCGCCGCCGCTCACCGCCGTCGGCAGTCGATCGAGGTACCAGAACGCCACGTCGAACTGATGCACGCCCATCTCGCCCGCCAACCCCAGCGATACCTCCGGGTCCAGTCGCCAGTTCACTGCCTTCTCGCGCGCCGGATCACTCGCCGGGAACTTCCATGAGGTCTTCTGATAGTGCTGCGCTTCCACAGCGACGACATCGCGCACTGCATCTGATCGGAAGAACGTCCGCGCCAGCTTATAGATCGGGTTCGAACGCCCTTCCAAGCCCGAATGGAACACCAGGGCGCTCGACTTCGCCGCCGCCTCGGCGATCGCACGGCAGTCCTCCACCGTGTGCGCCATCGGCATCTCAAGGTAGACGTGCTTCCCGGCAGCCAGGCAATCCACCACGATCTGCCGGTGCAGGTGCGTCGGCGTCGCGATGATCACCGCCTTCAGGCCGCTGAGCTTCTCCAGCATCGCCTTGTGATCGGTGAACCCCTCAGCGCCGTGCACGCGCCGAACACCGGAAGTCATACGCGACTCTTCGCTGTCGCAGATCCCCAGGATCTTCACCGACTCCATCTTCTGTAGTTCGCCGAGGATCGCGCGACCCTGTCGGCCCGCGCCGATCAGCGCCACACCGAGCGGCTCCGCGGATGCATGAGCAATTGGAAGGAACTGCGGCATCAGCGCCATCACCGACAACGCACCCGCCGTCTGCACCACAAAGTCACGCCGCGTCTGCATCACGCCACCTCCCGGAAATCGTCCGGCGACTCCGCCGAAGTCATTTCTTCCCAGCAACGCCCTGTATGGATCAGACTCTCCGCATCCCCCGGCATCCCGGCCGGACGCTTCCCGAGCACCACGAGCGCTGTTGACCACGCGTCCGCCAAGTCCGCCCGAGCACACAGCACCGCCGCCGTGTCGGCATTTCCCGCCGAGGCGCCCGTGCGCGGGTCCAGAATGTGTCCATGCCCGTCGCTGTTCCGCCGCCCGCGCGGCGCCGACACCGACATCGCCCGGTCACGCAACGTCACCATTCGAGGCTCGGCATCTGAGCGTACCGCCACACGCCACCCATCCTCACTCGGAGGAGCACCGATCGCGACCACGCTGCTCGTCCCGCCATGCAGCAGAGCCGAACGCACTCCATGCTCGCGTAGGATCGCCGCGGCCCGTTCCAGCGCGAACCCTTTTGCCACGGCGCCAAAGTCAAGCCGCACGCCCTGGTGTGTGAAGCGAACGCTCCTGACTTCGGCATTCAAGGCGACGCAATCGCCCCATCCACGCGACGGAGCCCCATCACCAGGATGAAACCCCGCACCCTGCATCGCCCCGCCGATCGTCGCATCAAACGCCCCGTCCGAAGCCCGCCAGACCTCATCGCACAAAACGAACAGTTCCCACACGTCGGCATCAACCCGCACCGGCTCATCGCCGGCCGTCCGATTGATGTGCGAAACCAGACTGTCAGATGCGAACGCGCTCAGCCGTTGGTGCCAGAGCACAACTTCTTCGATCGCCATCTCACCCACGGAGCGCAGCGATCCCCTCGGCTCGCCGGAAAGGACGAACTCGAACCGGGTGCCCATGGCGCTGGTGGCGAGACGCTCGACCATCTCATCCCTTACAGCTTGCGCGCCGCCATGGTCGCGGGATCAAAGCCGAACGCGGAGCCCTCCCACAACGACCGCGTCGCCAAGCCCACGATCACCATGACCTTCGTGCCCTGTTCGATGTCGCTGTCGGGCTGCTCGCGCGTGCGGATGCACTTGAGCCACTTGAGGCGGTGCATGTCCTGGTCGTTGCCGATGTCCGCGCACTCGATCGTCTGCTCGTCCATCTCCTCCGCCATGATCCGTTCCGGCCGCACCACGCAGTTGCGCCCGCCCAGGTAGATATTGCCCAGGTGGCCACGAATCAGCGTCTCAAGCCCCACCTCGTTGCACGTCGAGCCGGCGATGATCATCGTGTGCCCGCTGTCGAACTCCACGTTGATGTTCACCGAGTCGTGATTCTCCATCGCGGTGTCCACGTAGTGCCCGCCCGAAGCAACCACCCGCACAGGCCACCCCGGGTCCAGCGCCACCAGCATCGGCGTCAGGACGTGCACCAACAGATCTCCGATGATTCCCGTCGAGTACTTCCGGTACCGCCGCCAGCGCGCATACACCAGCGGATCCCACGGCTGCTTCCCCATCGGGCCGCACCACGCATCCCAGTCGAGGTTCACACCCGGCTGCCAGTTCGGATCAAGCTGGTAGTAGTTCCACTCGCCCGTCTTGCTGTTGCGGCAGTAGCTCGTCTGGCTGAACACCGGCTTCCCGATCGTTCCCGCCTTGATGACCTTCCGCGCCTCGTGGAACTTCGGCAGGTTCGTCATCTGCGTGCCGACCTGGAACCGCAGATCCGGGTTCGCCATCACCACCTTCCGCAGCCGGAGCGCTTCATCGAGCTTCAGCGTCATCGGCTTTTCGAGGTACGTATCCTTGCCCGCCAGCAGCGCATCGGTGCCGTGCTTCTCGTGCCAGTGCTCCGGCGACGCGATCAGCACGCCGTGCAGGTCGCCCCGCTTCAAGAGTTCGCGATAGTCGGCGTACGCATCGACCTGAACGCCCGGCTGGCCCTCACGGCACCTGTTCGCCGCGTTCTCCATCTTCGACTGGCACACATCCGAAACCGCCACCACCTGCACGTTCTCACGCCCGGCCTTGTTCAGCGCCATGAACGCATCGCAGTGACCGGTGCCCATGCCGCCCGTGCCGATCACGCCCATGCGGATCGTCTCGTTCTCGGCTACCGGCGTGCGCGCCACCGCAGAGCGAAGTGCGCCGCTCGGGGTTGAACTGCCACGATTCCCGGAAGCGCCATTGGCGCACCCGCTCAATGCGCCGGCCAGTCCCGCGACGCTCGCCGCGGCGGCCGTCGTCAGGAGAAACTCGCGGCGCGAACGTTCGACGGAACCATCCGTTTCAGGAACGAAGTCACTCATCGAAACCTCCATCACGCGGCCGCTCCGCGCCCGCTATCAATAGTTCGCGCGCGGCGAGGGTACGCCACGAGCAGGAATATCAAGCACGCCAAGGATGCCCACATTGGGAATGAGAACAGTCTGGTGTAATCAATCGTCTTGTCCGGCAGCGTCGCCGCATCCGCGACCATCGCCGCCACTTTGCTCCCCACCATGATCCCGATGCCAAAGACGATCAGGCTGAACAGGCTCTGGGCGCTCGCCCGCACATCCGGCGTCGTTTGCTCGTCCACCACCATGAAGGCGATGAACACAAAGCACCCGAAGCACAGGCCGTGCATCGCGACACCCGTCACCAGGATCGCCACCTCTGGAATACCCGTCGCGCCCGCAATCTCTCCGACATAGGCGAACAGCGCCATCCGCGCCGCATACGCCGCGATCCCGATCGCCAAGAGCGACTTCCGCGACAACTTCTTCGCCACCAGCGGGATCGCCGCCAGCACCAGGATCTCCGAGATCTGCCCGATCGTCATCAGCCCGCCGCCGCCGACGCCGAAGATCGCGTTGATGTCCGAGGCGGCCTTCACCTGATAGTTGCCGAGGAACCCCGACGTGTGCACAAAGTAGAACTGGTGGATGCAAGAAATCGGGACCGCGAGGAGAAACAGCGTCAGCAGCGGCTGCCGCTTCACCTCGCCGATCGCCTCGAACGTCGCGTTGTTCTTTTTGCCCTTCTGCGGCGGTGTGTGCGGCAGCGTGAAGCAGTAGATACCCATCAGGATTCCCAGGATCGCGCTCACCTTGAACGCGTCCCCCATCCCAGCCGCCTGAGCGGCGCTGATCACTTCAGCGCTCGCACCCTCCGGCGTGTGGCGATGAAGCAGCCACTGCCCCAGCCCGATGCCCACTGCGATCCATCCGATCGTTCCCCACAGTCGCACCTTGCCGAAATCGCGATCCCGATCCGCGAGGTTGTGGAACGAGATGGAGTTCGTGAGCGAAAGCGTCGGCGAGTAGATCAGGGAGTACGCGAGTGAGAACGCGAGGAACTCCCAGTAGCCCGTCAGCGACGAAAGCTGCCACACCAGCACCCCGCCCAGGATGTGGCTGATCCCCAGAAACTTCTCGGTCGCAAAGTGGCGGTCGGCGATCTGCCCGGCAACGAACGGCGCCACGATCGCGCCGATCGCGCCCACCGCAAACATGTTGCCGATCTGCCCGGCGGTGAATCCGCGGTGACCGCTCAGGAACGGCCACAAAATCGGCAGCCACGCGCCCCAGATCGCGTACTGCAGGAACATCATGATCGCCAGCCGCGTCCGGACAAACCCGTTCGTCGCCGTACCTGCGGGCTGGTTCGTCATGGGTCCCCTTCGCGGAAGCCGGGCCATCGTCGATCCGTGGACGCGGGGCGTCAGTGTACAGTGCGCTCCCGGCTCTGCATCCTTTCATCTTCAAGGATCCATCCATGCCCCGACCCGTCTCGCTCTTCACCGGTCAATGGGCCGACCTCCCCCTCGAACGCCTCGCCGAGATGGCCGCGTCATGGGGCTACGACGCCCTCGAACTCGCCTGCTGGGGAGATCACTTCGACGTCCAGCGCGCCATCACCGAACCCGACTATTGCAGCGAGCGCCGTAACACCCTCGAGCGCCACGGCCTCAAGGTCTTCGCCATCAGCAACCACCTCGTCGGCCAGTGCGTCGCCGACCCCATCGACCAGCGACACCAGTCGATCATCCCCGCCCGATTGTGGGGCGACGGCGACCCCGAGGGCGTCCGCAAGCGTTGCGCGAAGGAGATGATCGACACCGCCAAGGCCGCCGCCAAGCTCGGCGTGAAAACCGTCAACGGCTTCACCGGCTCGCCCGTCTGGCACATGCTCTACTTCTTTCCTCCCACCACCACCGAGATGATCGACGCCGGCTACTCCGACTTCGCCGCCCGCTGGATCCCCATCTTGAACGCGTTCCAGAAAGAGGGCGTTCGCTTCGCCCTCGAAGTCCACCCCACCGAGATCGCCTACGACCTCATTACCGCCCGTCGGGCCCTCGACGCCGTCAACAAGCACCCCGCCTTCGGCTTCAACTTCGACCCCTCCCACCTCATCTGGCAGGGCATTAACCCGGCGAAGTTCATCGACGCCTTCCCCCAGCGCATCTTCCACTGCCACATCAAGGACGCCATCCGCCGACTCGACGGCAGTCGCTCCATCCTGGGCTCCCATTTAGGCTTTGGCGATAACTTCCGCGGCTGGGACTTCCGCTCCCCCGGGCGTGGCGAGGTCGACTTCGAAGAGATCATCCGCGCCCTCAACTTCGCCCGGTACAACGGCCCGCTCTCCGTCGAATGGGAAGACACCGCCATGTCCCGCGAGCACGGCGCCAAGGAAGCCTGCCAGTTCGTGAAGCAACTCGACTTCCCCAGTTCCGACCGCGCTTTCGACGCCGCCTTTGCCCGCTGAGATCATCGACATGAGCACGCAATCACGCATCCGTCTCGGCATGGTCGGCGGAGGAGAGGGCGCCTTCATCGGCGCGGTCCACCGCGCGGCGGCCGCCCTCGACTCGATGTTCACGTTGACCGCCGGCGCATTCTCGTCCACGCCCGAAAAAGCCGTGCGCTCCGGCATCGCCCTCGGCGTCGCCCCCGAACGTGCCTATCCCTCATGGCAGGCGATGCTCGACGCGGAGCGCCAGCGCCCCGCGAATGAACGCATCGAACTTGTCGCCATCGTCACTCCCAACCACACCCACTACGAGATCGCCAAGGCCTTCGCCGAGGCCGGCTTCCACATCATCTCCGACAAGCCCCTCGCCACAACCTCTGCGCAGGCCGCCGACCTCGCCGCTGTTGTGGCTCGCACCGGAGTGCTCTTCGGCGTCACCTACAACTACTCCGGCTATCCGCTTATCAAGGAAGCCGCCGCCCTCGTCCGCGACGGCGCGATCGGTGACATCCGCAAGGTCTTCGTCGAGTACCACCAGGGCTGGCTCGCGACGCCTCTGGAATCATCAGGCCAAAAACAAGCCGACTGGCGCACCGACCCCAATCGCGCCGGCATCGGCGGCGCGATCGGCGACATCGGAACCCACGCCGAGCACCTTCTCACCTGCGTCACCGGACTCCAAATTCACTCGCTCTGCGCCGACCTGTCATCCTTCGTCCCCGGCCGTAAGCTCGATGACGACGCCAGCATCCTGCTCCGCTTCACCAGCGGCGCCAAGGGCGTGCTCACCGTTTCGCAGATCTGCGTCGGCGAGGAAAACAACCTCACCCTCCGCATCCACGGCACCACCGGCTCCATTGCCTGGCGCCAGGAAGACCCCAACCAACTCACGCTCTGCGCGCTCGACGGCCAGCGCCGCATCATCACCCGCGGCAGCGCCAATACCCACCCGACAACAGCGCAGGCCACCCGGCTCCCCTCGGGCCATCCCGAGGGCTTCATCGAGGCCTTCGCCAACATCTACCGCAGCATGGCGATGGCCATCCACGCCCGCCGAACCAACTCGCCGCACCAGCCCGACTACCCAACCCTCCACGACGGCGCCCGCGGCGTTGCCTTCATCGAAACCGTCGTCCAAAGCGCCGCCCAAGGCTCCAAATGGCTGCCGTTTCCGCACTGAACCCCGTTTACATTTGAGTTGTGAGCTTTGAGATTTGAGCTTTCTCAGCCCCGCTCACCGCTTCACATCCCACCCTAATCGCGTAGCCCCGTCCTTCACCCACTTGTGCGCATGGAACCACTTCCAGACCTTGCCCGTGCGCGCATTCTCAATCGCCAGCACGAGCGGCCCCTGATCAATTGCCACGCAGTCCGGCGCGACCCATCCCGTCCCCGGATGAAACGAATCCTGAAAGCCGAACCCGCCGGTCTTTGACGGGTCGTTCCACACACCCTTGAACGTGCGGTAATGCCGCAACGCTTCCACCGCCAGCTTCGGTTCGAACATCGCGCTGCAGCCCGCTGTATACGGCGCCACCGTGCCGTCGCCCCAGTTGTCTTCCATGTCCTCGGGGGCGAAGTCGAACTTCGGCCGAGCCCCCGGCATTGGCACAGGGTCAGGGAACAAACCCGGAACCATGTAGCCATCCTTGGAGTCCGACACGTTCGTGCCCCACAGGTTCTCACCCCAGCCGGGCAGCTTCTTCGGATTCTCTATCGCCTTCAGGCGATGCATCCGCACCATCCGCCGTGCGTTCTCCCACCAGTCCGTCGGGATCCGATTCTTTACGCCGAACTTCGACGGCTCATCCACGCCGATCGCCGCGTAATCAATCCAGCAGTTCGCAAAGAAGCTCGTGAACAGCGCGCCCGACCACGGGAACCACACGATCGGTCCCAGATCCGCGTACGTCCCCAACTTCCGCCGCAGCTTGTAATACGTCTCCGCCTCGACGCGGTGCTCTTCCTTCGGCGAGCACACCGCAAGGAATGTCACCAGCCGGTGCTCATCCCCGCTGTCCACCCAGTTGAACGGCAAGAGCTTCCCCTCACCCGTCGTGTCCTTCTGATCGCTGGGCTTCCACGCCAGGCTGATGAACCCCCGCTCGCTCGGCTGCGCGTCCTTCCCCGACACGAAGAAGGCCCAGTTCGCTTCCTCCAGCAGGCCGTCAGCGATCGTCGCGACCTCGCCGCCGAAGTAGCTCGACGCCGTGAACATCCCCGCGAACAGCAGCGCCGAATCGATCGTGCTCACCACATGCTCGTACCCCTCCACCGTTGCCGCGCCCGTTTTGCCGTCGAGGTAGTGGTAGAACAGCCCCGCCTTCCGATTGCTCTTCTCATTCGCGAGCGTCTTGAGGATCAAGAGCGTCCGTTCCTCGCCCTCCCCGCGCGTCACCCACCCGCGCTCGACGCCGACGCAGATCGCCGACAACTGAAACCCCACGCCCCCCACGCTCACCGTCTTCACGCTCGAGCGATCGACCACCATGCCCGTTGCCGGGTCGCAAGATTCCCACAGGAACCGGAACGCTCCGCGCTGCACTTCATCCAGAAGCGCTTCGTCCTGTTTCGAGAACGCAAAGGGCGGACGTGCCACATCCTTGGGTGATTCGATCACCGAGTCGCGCGCCGCCGCTTCCCCTCGCGCCACGCCGCACCCCCCGCACAGCGCCAACGCCGGAATTATCACACCCAGCAAGGACAATCCGGCTGATTTCCGCACAGTAAGCGATTTCAGTCCCATGTCCTTATGCTACAGTGCCTTGCGTCACCTCGGCAGCAAGACATGAAGGCCCCCACCTCCCGAGAAACTCGACCGATCTCAATCGAGGATGTCGCGGAAGCGGCCTCAGTCTCCACCGCCACCGTCAGCCGAGTCCTCAACAATCCGGCCCTCGTCGCCGCCTCCACTGCCGCCCGCGTGCAGGCGACGATCCACAAGCTCGGCTACAAGCCCAACATCTTCGCCAAGGGGCTGATGACCCGCCGCAGCCGCGTGCTCGGCATCGCCCTGCCGGACATCTCCGGCGAGTTCTACTCCGAACTCCTCCGCGGAGCCGACGCCGAAGCCAGGCGCCTCGGATACCACCTGCTCGTCAGCTCCGAGCCGCAGATCCACCGCGACGATGAGGACCGCCGTCCCAACACCAGCCTCGCCTTCGGCCTCATCGACGCCCTCGCCGTCATGATCACCGAGCCCAACGAGACGCTCCTCAAGTCCGCGCTCGACGCCCGCGTCCCCCTGGTCGTCCTCGACGCCGAGATCGAAGGCCCCGCGATCGACTCCATCCAGCTCGACAATGCCGTCGGCACCCGCGAAGCCACGCGCCATCTCCTTGAGTCCGTCGCCCCCAGCCACTGCTACTTCGTCGGCGGCCCGCAGGAAAACTTCGACACCGCCGCCCGCGCGAAAGCATTCGCGGATGTCCTCCGCGAAGCCCGCCACACCCCCCGCCCCGACCAGACCGCCTTTGGCGAGTACACCGTCGAGTCCGGCGAACGCTGGGCCACGTCCAATCTCAAGCCGAACCTCAAGACCCCCGTCGGCATCCTCTGCGGCAACGACGAGATCGCCTACGGCATCATGTCGACCGCGCAGGAAGCCGGCCTCGAAGTCCCCGCTCAGGTCCGCCTGATCGGCTTCGACGACTCCCGCCTCGCCACCGTCCTCCGGCCCAAGCTCACCAGCGTCCGCATCCCCGCAGCCGACGTCGGCGCCGCCGCGATCAC
>JBGSZV010000202.1:0-17002 GCA_041750235.1 Phycisphaerales bacterium | reverse complement strand
TCTGGCCAACCGGCTGCGCGGTGACGGCGACTTGGAAGCCGCGGAGCGTTTGGGGCGGAGTGCGGCCGAGGGCGCGCGGAAAGCGTACGCGGGGCCACACGAATACAAGGCCATCCTGATCTCGGCTCACGCGCAGGCGCTGGTGGAACTCAAGCGATTCGCAGAGGCCGAGCCGGTGATGATCGAGGCGTATCGCGCGGCCACGGACGCGAATGTTGCCGACGGCGATGAGGCGCGGCACATCGCGGATCTGGCGGCATCGATGTATGAGGCGTGGCAGGAAGCGGAGCCGAACGTGGCGCGGGCCGAAGAAGTGAGTCATTGGCGGAAACTGGCGGGGCCATGAAAAGCCCGGCGCGTGCCTGTCGGCACGCCCGGGTTCCTCTCGCTCGTGAACTGAGAGCGCTCCGCGATCGGCGAGATCGATCAGCGGGCGCGGAAATGGGTCAGTTGCTGCGACGACGGCGGGCGGCGGCCAGGCCGGCGATGCTGAAGAGTCCCGCGGCGCCGGGGGTGGGAACTTCGAAGTTCCAGGTGGTGACGGGGCCGCCGGTGACGCCAAAGCTCACCAAATCGACAGCGCCTTCGTAGGTGCCCCAGCCGGAGCCGATGCCGAAGGAGAGGCCGTAGACCATCGCGCCGGAGTTGAGCGAGGGGTAGTTGGCATTGGGATTGGCCGTGCCGGTCCAGTCGGCGAGATCGCGGTCGTAGACCTCGAGCACCGAGCCGTTCGGGTTGCCGAAGTTGACCATCCACAGGTTGGCGCTCTGGCCGGCACCGTTGAAGTTGGCGACGTCATCGGCAACCCAGACGTCGGTGGGAACCGGGTTGGTGTTGGGGTTGTAGGCGCGCTCGTACACGAGATAGCCCTGGTCGTTGGTGGTGCCGAAGTTGCCGTCGGCGTCGAAGTACATTCGGAGCGCGGGGTGGTAGTGAGCGTCCGCGGCGCTCGCGGAGTTGCGGTACCACTCGTAACTGAGCGTGCTGACGGCGGCGAGCGTCACCGGCGAGGAGAAGAAGTATTCGTAGTCCGCCTTGGAGCTGGCGCCGCCGGGCCCCTGGGTTCCCTTGAGGAATGCCGAGCCGGTGGTGGTGTTGGGGTAGTCGGCGGTGATGCCGACCGAGCCGTCGTTGCGAACATTACGGCGGAGCCATGTGTCGGCGGCGAGCGCATCGCCGGCACCTGCCGGGCCCGGGTTGTTGAAGGCGCCGAGCGGCGAGTCGACGATGACGACCGAGGCTTGGGCAGCGCCGGCGGCGGTGATGACGGAGAGTGCAGCAAGACGAGCGAGGTTTGACATGATTCTTCCCTTTCAGAGTGAATCGACGTGTTCGCTCGAACAACTGACGGCTGAGGAGGCCGTGAGCACCCGGAGCGAATCGGGTGCGATCTGAAACCCGGAGGGCACCTTCCAGTGCGCCGCCGGATTCCTCTCGCTCGTGATCCATGAGGGATCGAGAGGATGGAGAAAGGTGAGCGAGAGGGAGCGATGCGATGATTCGGTGTGGACGACGACTAGCGAAAGCCAGACAGTCGCTGGTTTGGACCGGGAAACCCGGCCGCGGGCTTTCGCCCATGGCACGAGCCCATCTCGCCGGAAACCAGGTGAGGGTTGAGGTGGCTTCAGCGAGAAAGTGGGGGTGAGGTTGTGAAGTGTCAGGAACGGCGGCGACGAGCAGCAAGCAACCCGCCCATGCCCGCCATCGCGATCGCGCCGGGAGTTGGGACAGCGTTGAAGTTGTCCCAGTAGATGTCGTAGGAGACGCCATCCGTTGTGTTATGGCCTTGGAGAATCACGTTACCGATGTAGGCCGACGTGCCGGCGGAGACTGACGCTGCGAGGTCACCAACGGAGTAGTTGAAGTTGCCACCCGACAGGTCGATGTTCAGCGTGTACCACTCGTCATACGCAAAGCCGGTGGGCAGGCCCATGTCGACCCAGACACCGTTGTCCCAGGCTCGGAAGCGCGGCGTGGCAAGGTCGCTGGTGAACTCGATGATGGGGTAGCCGGCGACGGCGTTTCCGGCGTCAAAGGTCGTGCCCCAAAGCCCCGCCATGCGGCTGCCGCTGCTGGCCCAGGCTGAGTCGATGTACAGGTCAATCGAAAGGGCGTTGGTCGTGGTGTCGACGTCGTATTTTCGTCCCTGCGTGTTGTAGAAAGCGCTCGTGAATGCACCGGGCCGCAGGTTGGCGCCGTCGGCGCTGCTAATGCTGTGCTGGAGACGGTTGTCACCATCAAAGAAGCTGGACTGGAATCCGGCGGGGGCGTAACGATCCGTGTACCAGACACCGGGCGCCTGCGTGGCGCTCAGTGAGGGTGAGATGTCAAAGGTTTCCACCGCGGCAACTGCGGTGGATGACCATACGGTAACTGCAGCGAGCGTAAGGAACGAGCGCATGTGCTTCTCTCCTGGAGCAAGGGGGTGAGGGCTGGACAACAAAGGCGAGGTTTGCGTGCTGCGGATCACGTCGATTCGCAGCGTTTCAAAGCCGGGGGCATCCTGTTCGGATGCACACGGCGAGAGGAGGATGAAGAGGCAGGCGGCTGGAGCCGGAAAGTCGGGAGCACGGGTGTTTCACGCGCTCACGACGAGAGGAGGAGGAGATCAGGCTTGAGCAAAGCCGCTGGCGCACTTTCGCACGCTCACGGCGAGAGGAGAATGAAGAGGCTGGCGGCCCGGGGCCGGAAAGTCGGGAGCACGGATGTTTCACGCGCTCACGACGAGAGGAGGAGGAGATCAGGCTTGAGCAAAGCCGCTGGCGTGCTGTCACACGCACACGGCGAGAGGAGGAGGAGTTTCAGAGTCGATCAGAAAGTCGAGAGCGCGCTATCGCGCACTCACGACGAGAGGTAGAGGTCTCGTGGATAGACATGGCCGTCGGCGTCATGGTGAGCAGTTCACGCAGGACGCACGCGTCCTCCGGCCAGACCAGATACATGTCGGCGCCGGCGCGTCGCAGGGCCATCTCATGGTGCGTGTCGTGTTCCGCCACCACGGCGGCGACGGTCCGACACGATCCAGCTCGGGCCAGACACCGGATGAGGCGCTCCGAGCGATCTCGAGGCTGACCAACAACATGAACGCTGATTTCAGCTTCGCATTCGCGGACGGCTCGGGCCAACTGTCGAATGCTTCCCGCGACGACTGACTCGACGCCAGGGTCCGTGTGGACGCTCTTCAGTACTTCCCACGTGGCCGAATCGGCGAGCTGGTCGTTGAAGAGCACCACGCGCGTTCTGCTTGTTGGTGCTTGCGGCTGCGTTCGGGATTGGGTTGCGGCGATGGTCACGCTGCAGGTGTTACAAGCGGCGTGCCAAGCTGTCGGATCAGTGTCATCCCCTGTTTCACGCCGAAAAGCGGCCTTCGCCGACGGACGTGAATCACACCAAATGCTCCGGAATAGCCCTCAGTCCGACATGGTGATGGAGTTAAGTCCGGTGCTTACAAGCGCTTCAGATCATGCAGGCCATTATGGACTGGTTGTCCATTTTGGATTGATGATGAATTATCCCTAATGAGGGATGTGACTTTGGACCCACATTCTCATGGAGGTTGTGATATCGTGATTCCCCTGCCGTCGACGGCGATGGCGGTTGAGTGAAGAGAAGAGGGAAGGGGAAAACATGTTTGCAGCCGGACGATCGCCAGAGGCGACGCCCGTGTCTGTTGGATCTGGGCTTGAAGGGGTGGTCGCCAAGGTCGCGCGCCGAAACTGCACGGTTCTGATCCACGGCGAGACGGGTGCTGGTAAAGAAGTGGTGGCGCATCGGATTCACGACGTCAGCCCGAGATCGCTCGGGCCGTTCGTGGCGGTGGACTGCACCGGTCTGCGCGACGAGCTGATGGAGTCGCAGTTGTTCGGGCACGAGCGGGGGGCTTTCACTGGCGCGGAGCGGAGCACGCTGGGGTTCTTCCGCTCGGCCTGCGGGGGAACGCTGTTCCTGGACGAGATCGGGGAGCTGAGCCTCGGCCTGCAGGCCAAGTTGCTGCGCGCGATCCAGGAACGACGGATCACCCCGCTGGGAGGCGTGACACCAGTGCCCGTGGACGTCAGGATCATCTGCGCGACCCACCGTGATCTGTGGGCAATGGCGGCGGAGGGGCGATTCCGGTCGGACCTGCTGTACCGGCTCGACGTCGTCCGGGTCCAGTTGAAGCCGCTGCGAGAGCGCATGGAGGAGATTCCGGAACTTGTCACGAGCTTCCTGGACGCGCTTGCGGATGAGTATCGGGAGGCTCGGGTGAGCATTTCCGACGATGCGATGCGCGCGTTGTGCGGCTATTCGTGGCCGGGCAATGTGCGTGAACTCCGCAACGCGGTCGAGCATGCCTTCGTCTTTGCCATCGGCGACGTGATTCAGGTCGATCACCTTCCGGCGTGTGTGCGGCAGCAACCCGCGAGAGTTCTACGAGCGTCGGGTCCGGTTCCCACGCTTGCGGAAGCCGAGCGAGCGCTGATTTCAGAGGCGTTGCGGCTGGCCAACGGCAATCGATCGCGAGCGGCCACCTGGCTGCGGATCGATCGACGCCGCCTTGGTCGCAAAATCGTGTCGCACGGCTTGAACGGTGCTTCCACTTCGGGTGGGTAAAGAAAAAAGCCGTCCGTGGATCACGGACGGCTTTCCTCCAGCGGTCAAGCCTGGATTCGCTGTGCCAGTGTGTGTGGCAGTGGATCGGATCAGCCGGTGCGGGCAAAGGTGCCGCGGGGGCGGATGTTGGTGACAGTGACGATGGGGAGCGTGGAGCGCTGCTGCGGAGCGGGCGCTTCGCCGCCGCGGGAGCAGCGGCACTGCTGGATGAGGTGCAGGCGGCTGCGGACTCCGGCGTCGCGGAAGATACGCTTCAGGTGAGCGCGGACGCTGTGATACGTGAGGCCGGTGCGCTCCGCGATCTGATCGTCGTCGCAACCTTCGAGAAGGTTCTCAAGGACGCGGCGGCTGGAGGCCGAGAGGGTGGCCATCCAGACGGGCTCGCGGTGCCAGGCGCTGGCCCAGCACTGCGCGGACGCGGTGGTGAGGACGCCGCCGACGGCCAACGTATCGCGGCCAAGTGGTTCGGCATTCGGGGCGGAGCGGATCACGATGACGCATTCGGCGCCGTCGTCGCGGCGGAAGATGGCCAACGCGTGATCAACGAGGCGCATCGGGCGGTGGAACTCGCTGTAGATGCGTTCGCAGCGACGCTGGCCTTCGCCAACGAACTCGCCGGCGGTGAAGCGATCGCGGGTGAGCTGACGAACGAGTCCGATGACGGATCGCTCGGCGGCATCGGGGTCGTGGTCGTCGCCGGCGCGATCGGCTTCCGCGTCGGGCCAGTGGCCGATGGAGCGGACGAGCGCGGGGGCCTGCTCGATGCCGTTCTCGAAGACGGCCATCGCTGCGGCTTCAACGCCGCTGCCCTTGGCGAGGACCTGCGTCATGCGCCGGAGGAGGCATTCGTTGGTGAGTGTGGGATCGCCACTGATCGATCCGAGTTGGAAGATCGCGTCGTAGAGAGCTGGGCTGTCCATGGTGCGCCTCTGGCTGGTCCTGGCCTTCGGGAAACCCTGAAGCCGCTCGGCCGTCTCCACGATCCGTGCCCGGGAACTGTGTCCGGGGTTGGGCCCTGCTCTGGCAGGGTCACGGGGACGGGTGCGACTTGTTCCATTTCGATACGTATGGCGAAAAGGCACGGATGCGGCTTTTTCGCCATACCCCAGAAAAATATTGCGCAGTTATCTGAGACGCAAGGGGGATGTGGTTGCCTGTGGGGGGCGCAATGACCGCGCAACCATTTGATCAACAATGGCTTACAGCAATATGCGCAGGGGTTGCGCGAAACTTTGGTGGTCGCCCAGAAATCGTCAAACTGGGCAGGACCGGGGGTTAGGGTGGCCTGCGATCAGTTTCGCCACCATGTGGAGCGGCCGTAGACCGCGGAACGCCCGAGCTCTTCGGCGATGCGGATGAGCTGGTTGTACTTGGCGTTGCGGTCGCTGCGGCAGGGGGCGCCTGTCTTGATCTGGCCGCAGTTGGTGGCGACGGCGATGTCGGCGATGGTGGAGTCCTCTGTTTCGCCGGAACGGTGCGACAGGATGGCGGCGTAGCGGTTGCGGACCGCGAGGTTCACGGCATCGAACGTCTCGCTGAGGGTGCCGATCTGGTTGACCTTCACGAGGATCGCGTTGGCACAGGCCTGGTCGAGGCCGCGCTGGAGGAACGTGGGGTTGGTGACGAAGAGGTCGTCGCCGACGAGTTGAACCTTGTCACCGAGGGCCGCGGTGAGCTTGCGCCAGCCGTCCCAGTCGTTCTCGGCAAGGCCGTCTTCGATGGAACGAATGGGGTACTTACGGCACCAGTCGGACCACATGGCGATCATGTCGTCAGATGAGAGGATTTCCTTCGTCGACTTGAACATCGCGTAGCCCGTCTTGCCCTGCTTTGCGGCCTCGTTCCAGCACTCGCTGGTGGCGGGGTCGAGAGCGACGAAGATCTGCTCGCCCCACTTGTAGCCCGTCTTGGCGACGGCCTGCTCGATGATCTGGAGGGCTTCTTCGTTGCTCTTGAGGTTGGGCGCAAATCCGCCTTCGTCTCCGACGCTGGTGGAGAGGTGCTTGTCGTGCAGCACGCCCTTGAGCGCGTGGTAAATCTCGACGCCGGCCCGGGTGGCCTCGAGGAAGTCGTCGAAGCCCCAGGGCTGGATCATGAACTCCTGGAAGTCGACGGTGTTGTCGGCGTGCTTGCCGCCGTTGAGGATGTTCATCATCGGAACCGGGAGCGTCTTGGCGCTGGTGCCGCCGAGGTATCGATAAAGAGGCAGGCCGAGGGCTTCGGCGGCGGCGCGGGCGACGGCCATGGAGACGCCGAGGATGGCGTTGGCGCCGAGCTTGTGCTTGTTGGGGGTGGCATCGAGGTCGATCATCAGGCGGTCGATGTCTTCCTGATCGCGGGCGTCGAGGCCCTCAATCTCGGGGCCGATGATCTCGTTGACGTTCTTGACGGCCTTGCCGACGCCTTTTCCGAGGTACTGAGCCTTGTTGCCGTCGCGGAGCTCGACGGCCTCGTTCTCTCCGGTGGAGGCGCCGGAGGGGACTGCGGCGCGGCCGACGGCGCCGGAGGAGAGGGCGACTTCGACTTCGACGGTGGGGTTGCCACGGGAGTCGAGGATCTGGCGGGCGTGGACGGCGGCGATGTCAAAGGCCATGGTGGGTCTCGGGTGGGGGTGCGGGTCCGGAAGAGGGGGTCGATGATACTGGACGGGGGCGGCGAGCCGATAGTGGAGAGCGGCGGGGTATGATCGGGGTGAGGAACGCGGGAGCAACGTCGTGCCGAGTGTGAGCACATCATTTCGAGAGCGTCTGTGGGCGCTGAAGAACGAGCTGGTCGAGGAAGGCCGACTTGTTCAGCGGGCGATCGAGCTGGCGGTCGAGGCGGTCTTCGAGAAGGACCCCTCGAAGGCTCGGAGCGTGCAGGAGCACGACGAGACGATCGACCGCATCGATGTGCGCATCGAGAAGGACGCAGTCAAGCTGCTCTTTGACGCGATGCACGCGGGGGAGCAGGCGGAGGAGTACGACCTCCGCATGATCCTGACGATCGTCAAGGTGAACAACGAGTTCGAGCGGATCGCGGACATGGCGGTGGCGATCGCGGAGCGTGTGGACTCGTTCATCGCGCTGACGCGGCTGCCGCCGGACAAGTTCCGGGTGATGGCCAACAGCGTGATCGGGATCATGCACAACACGGTGCGGGCGCTGGGCCAGCTCGATACAAACGCGGCGAAGCTGGTGCTGGCGAGCGATGACGCGACCGAGGCGTTCAAGCAGGCGATCATCCGCGATGTGGAAGAGGGGCTCGCCAAGGGGCAGCACACGGTTGATTACGCCTTTGCGCTGAACCTGGTGGCCTCGAACCTGGCGCGGATGGCCGATCATTGCACCAACGTGGCCGAGCAGGTGATTTACGTCGAGACGGGCAAGATCGTGCGCCACATGGGCGACCACTGGACGGCACCGATGGAGCCGGGGGCGTGAGCGCGATGCGCATTGCGCCGTGCGCGATGCGCCAAAGAAAGCAATTTACCACCGAGGTCACGGAGAGCACAGGGAAGGACATGTGCTTTGTTCTGAAATCAGTCAGGTCTCTGTGAACTCTGTGTTCTCTGTGGTTCATGTATCCGGAGCAGCGCGTGACGCCGACCATTGAGCATGTGAAGACCCGGTTGGAGCGGGTGGGGCAGTCGCACCTTCTGAAGTTCTACGACCGGCTCGACACCGAGCAGCGGGCGCAGCTCCTGTCGCAGATCCACACGCTGCCGCTGGAAGAGCTGCCGAAGCTCATCGAGACGTACGTGAGGAACAAGCCGTCGCTGGCGGTGGACCTCTCGAAAGTTCAGCCGGCCAAGTGCTACGCGCTGTCGGGGCGCGTCGTTGGCGCTGCGGGCGGGGAAACGTGGGAGCGGGCGAAGTATCGTGCGATCGGCGAGGAGCTTCTACGCAAGGGCAAGGTCGCCGCGTTCACGGTTGCGGGCGGGCAGGGCACCCGACTGGGGTTCGACGGGCCCAAGGGGATGTACCTCGCCACCGCGGTGCGCAAGAAGCCGCTCTTTGCGTGCCTCGCCGAGTGGATCGCCGCGAGCGCCAAGCGCTGGAACGCGGACATCCCGTGGTACATCATGACCAGCCCCATCAACCACGACGCGACGGTGGCGTTCTTCCGGGAGCATGGCTACTTCGGGCTCAAGCACGGCAGCGTCACGTTCTTCCCGCAGGGAGTCATGCCCAGCCTGGACATGAACACCGGCAAGATCCTGATGGAGGCGCAGGGCGTTGTCGCGACGAATCCCGACGGCCACGGCGGATCGCTCAAGGCGCTGTGGCAGAGCGGATCGATCGCGGACATGCGCGAACGCGGCATCGAGCACATCAGCTACGTGCAGGTGGACAATCCGCTGGCGCGGGTGATCGATCCAGTTTTCATCGGGCTGCACGCTGCGGCACCGGATTCGTCCGGTGAGATGTCGTCGAAGATGGTGGAGAAGACGCAGCCCGGCGAGAAGGTGGGCGTGTTCGCGCGGGTGGACGGCAAGACGCAGGTGCTGGAATACAGCGACCTGCCGAAGGAACTGTCGGAAGCGCGAGACGAGTCGCAGCCTGGGAATCCGCTGAAGTTCAATGCCGGCTCGATTGCGATCCACATGATCGGCGTGGAGTTCGTCGCGCGGTTGAACGCGACGGGTGATTTCGGATTGCCGTACCACCGAGCTGAGAAGAAGGTCGGCTGCATCGACCTCGCCACCGGCGAGACGATGGCGCTGTCCGGGCCGAACGCGGTGAAGCTCGAGACGTTCGTCTTTGATGCGTTGCCGCTCTGCAAAAGCTCGATCGTGGTGGAAACGGACCGGGTGGAGGAGTTTGCTCCGATCAAGAACGCCGACGGCGCCGACTCGCCTCAGACCTGCCGTGAGTTGCAGACGCTGCGAGCCGCGCGGTGGCTGGAGAAGGCGGGGGTCGAGGTGCCGTACGACGCGGGCGGGAAGCCCGAGTGCGTGCTTGAGATGTCGCCGATGGTGGCGATGGACCCGGAGGACTTGCGCGGTCCGAGTGTGAAACTGCCGAAGCGGATTGAGCGTGGCGGGGAGTGGGCGGGGTAAGGCCCGGCGCGACGGCAGGATCGACTAGTATCCTCTGAAGCCATTCGGCCCTCGTCGGCCGTGGTCCAATTCATCCGTCTGCGAGCATTGCACATCATTCCGCCCATACCTGATCGCCAAGTTCCCGCAGTGACCGTTGTGGGCGCAGGGGGTATCGGGTGTGCGCTGGGGCACGCGCTGCGGGCCGGTGGAGTCGGCGTCACATTTGTCGATGCGAACGAGAAGAAGATCGCCTGGGGACGGGAGCATGGCGTCGGTATCGAGGGGCAGCCGTCGATTGCGGCGACGTTTGTTCACTTTGCGGACTGGCGCCCCGACCCGGACGGCATTGTGCTGCTTTGCACCAAGTGCTACGACAATCAGAGTGTGCTGAGCCGCTTGCCCGCATCGGTCACGGTGGTTCCGGTTCAGAACGGCTTTGATCGCGCGTTGATGGGGCGCACGAGCATCGAGGGGATCGCGTCCTTTGTTTCTGAGTGTGATCCCGAGCGTCCGCACACACGGATCACGCGGGCGGGGAGTCTGCACATCGGTGGCTGCGGGACGAAAGCGGGGCGGGTGTTGCCGGATGACGTCGAGCGGCTGGCGACGGTGCTGGAGCAGCATGGGCGCTTCCGTGTCGAGCGCGTGCATGATGTGCTGCCCTACAAGCATGCCAAGTTGATGTACAACGCCGCGATCAGCCCGCTGGCGGCGGCGGCGGGATTGGACAATGGGCAACTGCTGACGGTTCCACGGGCGCGCCAGCTTTTCTTCGCGCTGCTGAGCGAGAACTACGCCATCCTCAAAGGGGCGGGGGTCCCGATGGGCAAGGTGGGACCGTTTCATCCGGACACGGTTGATTCGATTCTCCGCGTGCCGCTGGTTGCCCTCGCGATGGCGCTGCCGTTCTCGCGGACGCTGCGCGGCACCTACTGCTCTATGTCGGGCGATATCCCCAAGGGGCGGACGGAGATCGACAACTTCAACGGTCACCTCATCGAACTGGCTGAGGGGCGTGCGTGCGAACTCAATCGGAGTGTGCACGCACTGGTCACACGCATGGCGCAGCAGCGGCTTACTCCGGGGTTGCACCGGCTCGACGAGATTGGCGTCCGCGCGCCGCGCGGCCGAGCCGCAGAGAGTGCCGTGACGTGAACGACAGTGCCGAGCGTGTGTTGGTGACGGGCGGGGCGGGATTCATTGGATCGCACCTCGTGGAGCTGTTGCTCGCCGAGAATCAACGGGTGCGCGTGCTCGAGAAACCGGGGGCGCCGACGGGGCACCTTCCGCAGTCCGACATCGAGATTGTCTTCGCCGACATTCGGGACGCCGAGGCGGTGCGAAGCGCGGTGAAGGGATGTGATGTGGTGCTGCATCTCGCGGCGAATCCAAATCTCTGGGCGCGTGATCCGGAAGAGTTCGAACGGGTGAACCACCAGGGGACGCGGCACGTGCTGTCGGCGGCGCGGGAAGCGGGCGTGCGCCGGACGGTGCACGTATCCACGGAATCGATCCTGGCGCCGCCGCGATGTGAAGGCGTGATCACCGAGGACACTCAGACTTCGCTGGACGACATGCTGGGGGCGTACTGCCGCAGCAAGTGGCTCGCTGAGCGGGCGGCACGCGAGGCCGCGGAGCGCGGCGAGCCGGTGGTGATCGTCCGGCCGAGCATTCCCGTCGGCCCGGGCGATCGGCACTTGGGGCCCGCGTCACGGATGATCTGCGATTTTTGCAACGGGCGGATCAAAGGCCATCTCAACGGCGATCTCAACTTCATTCACGTTCGCGACATCGCGGCGGGGATCCTGGCGGCGGCTCACCACGGCGAGATCGGGCGGCGCTACCTGCTGGTCAATGAGCACTGGACGATCCTGGACCTGCTTCGATTCCTGGCGGAAGCGACCGGGCGGGGCGTGCCGAACTGGCGCGTGCCGTATGGTGTTGCGCTCTCATTCGCGCACGCGGAAGAGTTCATCTGCCGGCATGTGACGGGCCATCTGCCGATGGCGACGGTGACGGGCGTTCAACTCACGCAGCGGCCGTTTCGTTTCGATGGGCGGAAGTCGGCGGCGGATCTGGGGTTGCGGAAGATGCGGTGCTGCCGAGAGGCGATACTGGAGTCCCTGAAGTGGTACCGGGAGAGCGGTCACATTCGGAGCGGGATGGCGGGGTGAGTGTGATCGCCGTTTGTTAAATATTGCTCATGGCACGAAACCGGCGGAACGGCCGCGCGTCTGATCCTGCGTCGTTGTAGGAAACGCGGGTTATTCGCGGAGTGATGCCATGTTGACCAAGTGGATGTCGGTTGCGGTTCTGGTGTTGGCGGCACGGGTGGCGATGGGTGGGTGTGCGCCGGAGTTCACCACTCAACCACAGGGTGGGACTCTGCCCATCGGTTCGTTTGTGAAGCTGTTCGGGCAGGTCAACAGTGCGACGCCGGTCACGTGGTCGTGGGAACGCGACGGGACGCCGCTGGTGGACGAAGGACGGTTCTTTGGTGCGGCCACGCAGGAACTGACCATCAATCGCATCGAGGTCGGGGACGCCGGCACGTACACGTTGGTAGCGACGAACGCGTGCGGGACCGCGACGAGCGTTGAAGTTGAACTGGCTGTTGATTGCCGTGTCCACTGGGAACTCAAGCATCCGACGGCGGTGCGGGACGTCGTATTTGATCACCAGCGATCCCGGCTCATCTTCGCTGGATCAACCGGGCTGTTCACGGCTCAGAACGAAACTTGGACCTGGGACGGGACCGCGTTTCGAGCGCTGTCCGCGTTCGGTCCAGCTGCGGATGGCTTGGTGACTTGCTTTGATTCATTCCGCGTCGTCGTCGTTGGCGTTGTGCGTCCGCTTGATGGGATCAAGCCGCTCATCACATGGGAGTTGCACTGCGACAACTGGCGTTCGGTTGCAGGAGCCGAGTTGCCGCATCGGCGCGGCTTTGCGATTGCCTTTGATGAGGTTCGAGGGAAGACCGTCCTCTTCGGCGGTTCGGCAGATGGTGTGCGTCTCAACGAGACATGGACATGGGATGGCATCAGTTGGAATCTTGCCGCAAGCGCTGGTCCAACACCTCGCTCTGATCACGCCATGGCTTACGATCGCAACCGAGAAGTTGTGGTGTTGTACGGTGGGAATACCGCGACGGGGTACTCCGACGAGACGTGGGAATGGAATGGTGTCTCTTGGACGCTCGTTTCCACGGGTGCGCCGGGACAGCGGGTCGGGCACGCAATGGCATTTGATGCTTCGCGCGGCACAACGATCGCCGTGGGGGGCTATTCGAGCGCCGGCTATGTGCTGGAAACGTGGGAGTGGGATGGCAAAGCATGGAGCAAGTTGCCTTGCAATCTGCCATATCCAATGCAGGGCCTATCCATGTCGTATGACGAGAACCGGCAAGTCCTCGTGGCGACGGGGCCGGATGTCCCGACGCCAACAGTCAATGCGAGGATCTGGGAGTGCGATGGCCAGCAGTGGGTGGAACGCTTCGGCCTGCCAGAGGGGCGATATGGCGGTGCTGTCGCCTACGACCCGATCCGGAAGGAAGTTGTTCGATTTGGCGGGCCTGCGCCGGTCTCCATTCCAGACGTCGGCGACGACACATGGACATGGAATGGCATGGAGTGGCGATTGGCGGCGACCGAAGGTCCCGCACCGCGGTCGAATGCGGTGATGGCCTTCGACCCGAGGTTCTCCAACCTTGTGATGTTCGGTGGAACCGGTGTGGGCGGTGGTGAGACATGGCTATGGGATGGCAGTTCGTGGACGGAGGCCAAGATCGCAGGTCCCGGCGCGCGTCGCGAGGCATCGATGGCATTCGATCCTCTTTCAAACTCCATGCTGCTGTTCGGCGGTTCCTCCAGCACCGTGATTGATCTCAACGATACGTGGTCGTGGGATGGTCAAGAGTGGTCCAAGCTGGACGACAACGGGCCGTATATCTATTCCCATGGCTTGGCGTTCGATGTCACCCGACAGCGGATGATTCTCCATGGGCGTGATCCTGCCTCACAGGGCGGAACAATCTCCAAGACTTACGAGTGGAACGGCAAGGGTTGGTCAGAGATTGTGAGTGTGGGACCGAACATCAACGGCCAACTCATGTCAGTCGATGTTGATAGAGGCAGCGCTGTCGCATACGGAACAAATGCCGATACTCAAGGTATTTGGGAGTTTCTCAGCGATGCTTGGCTACGTCGTGCCCAAGTTCCAGGGCCATCGCTAAGGGGCGATGCGACTTACGATGCTTTCCGCCGAGTTAGTGTGCTTGGCGCTCATGGCTTCTCAGGCGCTGCAACAGTCCGCACCTGGGAACTCCGTCTCGCCGTCGAGGGCGATGCCAACGCCGACAACCTGATCGACGGGCGCGATCTCTCAGTCCTGCTCACGCAATTCGGTCAGTCGGTGCCTGTGGGCTCCGGTTCCGATATGAACAACGACGGCATCGTGGACGGTGCTGACCTTGGGGTGTTGCTGTCCCGATCTGGGGAAATGTGCCCTCCTTGACCCCTCCGCCGAGCGCGGTACGTTGTGCTCACGCCCGCTGATCGCGGGTGATCGCGAGGGGTGCATGGATTGCAACATTGTGGTCAATGGGTGCTCGTTTGGCGTGGCTTGGCACTTCGTGTGCCTTGTCCTGATGCTGGTCGCTGTTCCCTGCGGGCGCGCCCGGGGGGCGGTTGCCCTCGCACCGGCGGACACGGTGTCGGGATACATCGCCCGGTTGCTCATCAATGAGACGCCATTCCCGGGTGAGCACGCGTGGGTGAGCGAAGAGGACACCAAGGCGGGGATGCTTGCCATTCTGTGCGTTCTCGACAGCCGTATCAGTCACATTCCAGCGGGGTATCGGCAGCAGGAGATTGCATCGGAGGTGTGTACGGACGTGATCGCTGTGATCACGGCGGGGGGCGAGAAGGGGCAGTGCGACGGTTTCTACCGGGATTCGTCGGGGGACTTCGTGGCCGTCGCGCGGGTGCATGAACGGGTTGACTACCTGCTGGCGTGCGCGAACCGCGGAGCGCCGGGGAAGTTTGCACGGCTGCTGGAGCACGCGCAGGGCTTGGCGGACGCGTATGTGCGAGAAGGGATGACGGGTGTTGACCGATTCGCGGGGATCTCGCGCGTCGAGGGGGTGGATGTGACGGGGCGCGCGTACTCGTGGATGACCGACACGGGCGGCTACAACCCCGGCGGGAACTTCGTGCGGATCCCTGATGACGAGAGCGGCTCGATGGGCGGCAACCGGTTCTTCACACTGAGGAAGCTCAAATGAGATGGCTTGTGGGGGTTGTGGGGGCCGTGGGGATCGTGATGGTCGCGATGGTGCTGTGCGGGTGCCAGTCGGGATCGGCGTCGCGCGCGACGCCGGTGCGGGAGGAAGTAACTGAGCTCCAGTCGCAGGAGTGGCTCTACGAAGTGATGCGGTACCTGTACCGCTGGCACATTGATGAGCGGGATGTCGACCGAGTGATCGCCGGCGGTGAAGTCGTGTTCCTGGTGCGGGAGGTGACGCCGCGACTGGATCATGATGATCGCAGTCGATTCGGTGAGGTCGTCCTGCCGCAGTTTCAGCTCGCGGTAAAGGTCAAGCGAGCGGACTACTCGATCCCAGAACTGGGCGTCGAGGTCAAGAACGAACGATTCAAGGTGACGAGCGTGGTGCGGTCGAGCGATTCGCAGGAGCGTGGCGCCGGATTTGCGAAAGTGCGGGTGGCGTACTCCGAGATGCGGGAGGCGCTGTTCCGTACGCGCAACCAGACGCTGTTCCCCGAGGGCGAGCTGCTGGAGCGGATGCGCGATGCCGTGCGGACGCAGGTGATGAAGGAACTGCCGAATCGGCGTGTCGAGGCGGGGCCGCAGCTGGTGCACCTGGCGCCGCTGTCGCCGGTGTCGAATGATGCCTGGGTGTTCTGGGAGTCCGGGCGGATGCTGATCCGGATTGCCTCTGACATCGACCTCGCCAACCCGGCGGTGTGGGACCACGATGAACTGGCGGTGAAGCTGTACGACCTCGACAAGAGCGTTGTGGTCTCGCTGGATGAGGTGGCGGGGAGCAACGCCTTCATGACACGCGATCAGGCGGGGCGGGTGCTTTACAACACGGTGGTGCTGGGGCGACGGCTTGAGATGACACCCCCGAACGAGGCCGCGGCCGACCTCGGCGCACCGGGCGGATAAGTGGCGCGGACTGGCCCCGGCGGGCCGAATCCGGGGTCGGGCTGACGATTATCGGGTGCGTGGGTCAATCGGCATTGCCGTCGTGCCGATTGGTGTTACACCATTGGTATTGGTGGCCCCCTGGAGCGTGTGATGGCGGTGTGTTCCGGAGCGCGGTGGTGGTGCGCGGTGCTGGCGTGCGCGAGTGCGTCGGCGGTGGTATTGCCGGCACGGGCGCGGGATGTGTGTCCGGACGGCTGGACGCAGCCCTTCCCGGCGCGGCGGCTACAGGGCTGTGTGATGGTGTATCACCCGGTGCTGCAGGAGACGCTCCTGATCGGCGGCACGAGCGACCGGACTTCGCGAGAGCTGTGGCGTTGGGACGGCAGCGCGTGGAGCGTGCTGGAGCGCGATGGGCCTTCGATCATGGCGTTCGGGGCGGCGTACCACGCGGGATCGCAGCGGGTGATCGTGTTCGGCGGCGGGATTCCGACTGCGTTGCTGCCGAATCAGGAGACATGGTCGTGGGACGGCGCGCAGTGGAAGCAGCACACCTTTGGCGTGCCACCGGATGCACGGAATGATGCCGCGATGGCGCCGGACCCGGTGTCGGGCGGGATTCTGCTGTACGGCGGGCTGGGGAATGTGAACGGCCAGTTGACGCCGCTGGGTGACTCGTGGCTCTGGGACGGCGTGGAATGGTCGGAGGTGCTCGGGCCCGGGCCTGGGGCTCGCACGGATCATGCGGTAGCGACGGACACAGTGCGACAACGCGTGGTGATGTTCGGAGGTGATGATGGCAGCGCACTGCGCGACGACACATGGGAGTGGGACGGGCTGCAGTGGGTGCAGCGGTTGGTGGCGGGGCCGTCGGCGCGGAAGCAGCACCGGATGGCGTTCGATGCGGCACGCGGCGTGACGGTGCTGACCGGCGGGATGAACGCGCAGGGACAGACGTTGGGTGATACGTGGGAATGGGACGGCAGCGCTTGGACGCAGCGGTTGGTCAGCGGGCTGCCGATGGTACGGCTGCATTGCATGGCGTACGACACAGCGCGGCAGCGGGTGGTGCTGTACGCGGGATCGATTCCGGCCACAACACAGGCGTCGGACATTCTGCTCGAGTTTGACGGCAATGCGTGGACGCCGGTCCAGCGCGAGCAGCCCTCGCAACGGGCTCGGGCGGCGATGGCGTACGACCATGTGCGTGCCGAGACGGTG
>JBGSZV010000201.1:0-9150 GCA_041750235.1 Phycisphaerales bacterium | reverse complement strand
GGAATCGGGGCTCGGTTCGGCGGGGAGTCCGCGTCCGGCTTTCCCTTCACACTGCACAGGCGCCTCTTTACTGCATGTTCGGCCAAATCCTCGCCATCGCCCGGAACACCTTCATCGAGAGCCTTCGGCAACCGGTGATGTTCGTGCTCGTCCTCGCCGGGGGCATTCTTCAGATCTTCAACACGCTCCTCTCGGCCTACTCCATGGGCTTCACCGAGGAGACCGAGGTCCATGGCGACGACAAGATGCTGCTGGACATGGGTCTCGCCACGGTGCTGGTGTGCTCCACCCTGCTGGCGGCGTTCCTGGCCACCAGCGTCATCTCCCGCGAGATCGAGAACAAGACGGCCCTGACCGTGGTGTCCAAGCCCGTCGGCCGGCCGCTGTTCGTGATCGGCAAGTATTTCGGTGTTGGCTCCGCGATCATGTGGGCCACGGTGACCATGCTGCTGTTTTTCCTCTTTGCCATTCGGCATGAGGTCATGTCCACCGCCCGCGATCACCTTGACGGCCCGGTCGTCCTCTTCTCGACGCTGGCGGTCCTGGGGTCGATCGGCATCGCGATCTGGGGCAACTACTTCTACGGCTGGGTGTTCTCTTCAACCGCCGTGGGCTTCATGCTGCCTTTGACCTTGCTCGCCTATCTCGCGACGCTGTTCATCGGCAAGGAGTGGGTCCCGCAGGACTTCATGACCGACATCAAGCCGCAGATCATGATCGCGGCGTCGTGCGTGCTCATGGCGATGCTGGTGTTGACGGCGGTGGCGGTTGCGTGCTCAACGCGCCTGGGGCAGGTGATGACGATCGTGGTGTGCGCGGGCGTTTTCATGCTGGGGCTGCTCTCGAACCACCTGATCGGGCGCTACGCCTTCGACAACCGGTTCATCTCCAGCATCCGTGAGGTCGAGATCCCGCGCGAGCAGCCGGCCCTCAACGAGGTTGGGCAGAGCGTGACGATCGTGCTTCAGAGCCCCCCCACCGTTCAGGTGAAAATCGGCGACTCGCTCTATTACTCTGCCGATCCCAACGGCATCGAACAACCCGTGCCGTTGCATCCGGCATGGGAGGGCGACCCGACCCTGACCAAGGACATCGCGGGCGCGAACGGACGGCGGGCGCTGGTGGTCCAGAAGTTCGAGCCTCCGGCGCGGTACACGCTGGTCAATGTCGGCGGCCTCGATGTGAAGCGCCTGCCACGGATCAACGACTACCTCTTCATACGCCCGACGAAGTCGAACTGGCCGGCACGGGCGGCGTGGTCGGTCGCGCCCAATCTGCAGTTCTTCTGGGTTTCCGACGCGATCACGCAGGGCAACAAAATCCCGGGCCGCTACGTCGGCCTGGTCGGCGGCTACACCGCGGTGCAGGTGCTGGGGCTGCTGGCGATCGGCGTGATGCTGTTCCAGACGAGAGATCTGGGGTAAGCGCGTTGCGCAGTGCGCTTTGCGCGGTGCGCCAGAGCCAGAAATGCAACCGCCCGAAGGTTTGGCGCAGAGTGCGCACCGCGCATGGCGCCCTAGATCTGTTCGAGGAACCGCACGTCGTTCTCGTAGAGCATGCGGATGTCGGGGATGCCGTACTTCCCCATCGCGATGCGTTCGATGCCGAAGCCGAAGGCAAAGCCGGTCCACTGCTCGGGGTCGAGGCCCACGGCGGTGAAGACGGCAGGATCGACCATGCCGCAGCCGCCCAGTTCGATCCAGCGCGGGGGCTGATCGGGGCGGAGGCGGATTTTCATGTCGAACTCAGCGCTGGGTTCGGTGAAGGGGAAGAAGCTGGGGCGCAGACGGATCTCGGCGTCCTGCCCGAAGTACGCCTTGGCGAACTGGAAGAGGGTGCTCTTGAGATCAACGAGCGTCACGCGGCGATCGACGTAGAGCCCTTCGATCTGATGAAACATGAACGAGTGCGTCGCGTCCACGGTGTCGGGGCGATAGACGCGGCCCGGGGCGACGATCTTGAGGGGCGGTCCCCAACCGCGCTTGATGGCATCTTCGAGCACGCGGATCTGCACGGTGCTCGTCTGTGAGCGCAGCATGCGCGGGCGCGGCTTCTTGTCGGGTTCTTCGACGTAGAAGTTGTCGATGGGCTCGCGCGCGGGATGGTCGGCGGGGATGTTGAGCTTGGTGAAGTTGTGCTCGTCGTCTTCGAGTTCGGGGCCTTCGGCGACATCGAAGCCCATCTTGGCGAAGACCTCGCACAGCTCGGCCCGGACGCGGAGGATGATGTGGCGACGCCCCAGGGGCGGCTGGAGGCCGGGCTCGGTGAGGTCGAGTGCCGGGCCCGTCGGGATTGCGGACGCTCCGAGCGAGCCTTGGCGGTCCTTGTAGGCCGTCTCAAGGGCGTTCTTCACTTCGTTGGCCCGCTTGCCGACCGCGGGCTTCTGCTCTTTGGGGACGCTCTTAAGGGCGTCCATCACGCCCTTCATCTTGCCGTTGCCGCCGAGGATCGAGATCCGCCACTGCTCGAGCGCGGCGGGATCCGAGATCGCGGAGAGCTGGGAGAGAGCCTCGGATTCGAGCTGGTTGAGCTGGTCGAGCATGGCGGGAGTCTAATCGGTGTGCTGCGGGGATTGGTGCGGGACGGGAACGAAAAAGCCCCGCGCGGTGGGCGCAGGGCTTTGGGGGTTCGAGTGAAGCGATCGGCTCAGGAGCCGGACTTTTCCCACTTCTTGCGGACCTCGGCGGCAAACGCGGTGCGCTTGTCGGCGATGCGGCGGCGGGTGCTGAGGTTGCCGCCGATCTCGGGGCCTTCCTCCGCGCCGACGAGCTGGATCACGCAGAGTTCACCGGCGTCGCCGATGCGGTGCTTGCCGAGCTTGACGATGCGGGTGTAGCCGCCGGCGCGATCCTTGTAGCGCGGGGCGATGTTGTCGAAGATGTGCTTGGTGAGCTTGGGGCACTTGCGGAGATCACCCCAGCGGTTGCGCTCGACCTTTGCACCATCGGGGATGGTGAAGAACTGGCTGGCGAAGTCGGCCTGCTTCTGCACGATGGCGCGCTCGGCTTCGGAGGCGTCCTTGTGCAGGTACAGCCACTCGAAGGCCTTGCGGTCGTGGCCGAGCTTGGCGATCACCAGGCGGCGGGCGTGAAGATCGCCCCGCTTGGCGAGGGTGATGATCTTCTCGACCACCGGCTGCATCGCCTTGGCGCGCGGGATGGTGGTCGTGATCTGGCCGTGCTCGAACAGCGCGGCGGCGAGGTTGCGCAGCGTGCTGAGGCGGTGGGCGGTCGTGCGACCGAGTTTGTAGCTGGCTTTGCGGTGACGCATGAGAGGAATCTCCAACCGGGCGCCGGGTGGCCCGTTACAGAACAGTCAGGATCAGACAGCGACGCCCTCGGGGATCGGCATGCCGAGCGTGAGGTTGAGGTCCTGGAGCTTGCGCTTGACCTCGCGGAGCGACGTCTTGCCGAACGAGCGGACCTTGAGGAGGTCGGACTCGGTCTTGGAGACGAGCTGCCCCACGCTGGCGATGCGGGCGGACTCGAGGCAGTTGCTGGCCCGGACAGAGAGCTCAAGCTCGCTGATGGGCATGTTGAGCTTGCGGACCAGATCCTCGTCCACACTGGCGGCGGCGGCGGCGTCGGTGGAGACGCGGTCGGTGCCGGCATCGAAGTACTGGACGAAGGGGTTCAGGTGCTTGCGGAAGATCTTGGCGGCCTCGACGAGCGCCATCTCGGGGCTGGTCGTGCCGTTGGTCCAGACCTCGATGGTGAGCTTGTCGTAGTCGGTCTTCTGTCCGACGCGTGTCTCTTCGACCTTGTAGCGGACGCGCTGGACGGGCGAGTAGGCCGCGTCGAGCGGGATCACGCCGATTTCCTGGTCGTCGTTGCTCTTGTACTGCTCGGTGGCGGGGACGTAGCCGCGGCCCTTGCCGACGCGCAGCTCCATCTCGAAGTCAACCGCATCGGTCAGCGTGCAGATGACGAGGTCTTTGTTGATGATCGTGACGCCGGTGGAGGCCTCGATGAGGTCGGCGGTCACTTCGCCCGGGCCGGTGGCCGCGAGGCGCATCGTGGTGGGCTGATCGCCGTCGAGACGCACGACGAGGTTCTTGACGTTGAGGACCATGTCGGTCACGTCTTCGAGCACGCCCTTGAGGGTGGTGAACTCGTGCTCGGCGCCGTGGACCTTGATGGCGGTGACGGCAGCGCCCTCGAGGCTCGAGAGCAGCACGCGACGGAGGCTGTTGCCCACCGTGGTGCCGAAGCCGCGCTCGAACGGCTCAATGACAAAGCGTCCGTACGTGGAGGAACGGAACTTCTCGTCGACAATGATCTTGTTCGGCAGCTCAAGGCCGCGCCAGCGAACGCGCATCAGGGGAACTCCATCAATCCGGCAGTGGTCTTGGAACAACCAGCTTCCACGGGGTATCGGGCGTCATCGCACGCTGCCGGGCGGCGCGAGCCCTTCTGTCCCGAGAAGAAAACCGACGCGCGGGCTTTCGCACGCACGTCGGGGAATGTGTCTTAGACGCGGCGACGCTTGCGGGGGCGGCAGCCGTTGTGCGGGACCGGCGTGTGGTCTTCCAGGGCGGTGACCTTGATGCCGGTGGAGGTGATGCCGGTGATGGCGGACTCGCGTCCGGCGCCGGCGCCACGGATACGCACTTCGACTTCCATCATGCCCAGCTTGCGGGCCTTCTGGCCGCAGCTCTCGCCGGCGCGGGTGGCGGCGAAGGGGGTGCTCTTGCGGGCGCCCTTGAAGCCGATGGTGCCGGCCGAGTCCCAGCAGAGGGTCTCGCCGTTGGTGTCGGTGATGGTGACGATGGTGTTGTTGAACGTGGCCTTCACGTGAGCGATGCCACGGACAACATTCTTGCGAACTTTCTTGGTCTTCTTCGCCATGGCTTAGCCCTTCACACCCTTCTTACCGGCGACGGTCTTCTTCTTGCCCTTGCGCGTGCGGGCGTTGCACTTGGTGCGCTGCCCACGGCAGGGGAGACCCTTGCGGTGACGGTCGCCGCGATAGGCGCGGATGTCTTTGAGACGCTGGATCGCCTGGCTGACCTGACGGCGCAGCGCGCCCTCGACGACGTACTCGGCGTCGATGAGGCCGGCGATCGAGGCCACCTCGGTGTCGCTCAGTTCGCCCGAGCGCTTGTGCCCGTCGATCTTGAGCTTCTCGAGGATCTCGGCGGCGACCTTCGGGCCGATGCCGTGGATGTACTGCAGCGCGTAGAGCGCGGGCTTCTTATCAGGAACGTCGATACCGGCGATACGTGGCATGCTTGTCGTGCTCCGAACGAAACGGGCTCAGCCCTGGACCTGCTTGTGCTTGGGGTCGGACTTGCAGATCACGCGCACTTTGCCCTTGCGCCGAACGATCTTGCAGTTGCCGCACACGCGCTTCACGCTTGAACGAACCTTCATGAGTCGATCGCTTTCTTGCGAGCCAACCGCCGGTCACCGGCAGCCGGGGACGCTACTCCATGGTCATCAACAATGGTGTCCACCGCCCGGTACAGATCCCGGGAAAAGGAGGGGGAGTGTAGCAGGGGTCAGAAGTTTTTGCACGCCGGGGGGATTCTGGGGGGAAATCCTGCCCAAACCGACCCCCGGGAGGTTCCTCGGGCGGGGTTTGGCCCGAGTCAGTGGCGGTAGGTGATCCGGGCCCGGGTCAGGTCGTAGGGGCTGATTTCCACCGTCACCCGGTCGCCGGGCAGGATGCGGATGTAGTTCTGGCGCATCTTGCCGGAAACGTAGGCCAAAACCTCGTGGTTGTTGGGCAGCTTGACTCGGAACATCGCGTTCGGGAGGGCATCGAGCACCTCCGCTTCCATCGTAAACTTTTCGTCCGTCTTGCCCATGCGCCCTGCCGAGGTTGCCCACCCATGATCCAGAAACACACCGCGGAACGGCCCAGTGCCGCTCGTCCGGGGGTTTCTTCCGGGGGGTCATTAGTTATATCCGACGCCGCCCGACAGGGCCACTGCCGGTGTTTGATCAGGGCAAGATCGGGCCGGTGAGCACCCGCGGCCCCTCGGGGGTGATCGCGATGACCGCCTCCTCGTGGCAGACGATCGACCCGTCCCGGGTTCGGACCGTCCAGCCGTCGGGGCGGAGAGCGATCGGGGTCAGCGCCCCCGGGGTTCGGGTGGGCGGGGCTTCGAGGTTGGTGTCGTCGAGCCGAAGGGTCAGCATGGGTTCGACGGCGATGACCATGCCCTCGGTCAGCACGAAATCATTGCCGGTGTAGCTCGTCCAGTAGCAGGGCGTCTGCGGGGCTTCGTGCAGGAACCGGCCAATGCCGTGGCCGACGTACTCCCCGACGAGGCCGTACCCGGCGTCCGCGGCTTCCTGCTCGAGCTGCAGCGCGATCACCGACCAGCGTGCGCCGGGAAGCATCCGATCCGCGGCACGCGAGAGAAGTCCCCGCGTTGACTGGATCAAGCGCTCGATGGCACGGCAGCGGGAGCGCAGTTCCGGTGAGATCGACTCATCGGGGCCCAGCGCGCCGACCAAGACGCTGCGGGCGGTGTCGGCGCACCACTCCCCCACTTTCAGACCGACATCGACGCTGACGCAGTCACCCTGATCCAGCGTGCAGATGCCCGGCACGCCGTGGACCGCCTCGTCGTTGATCGAAACGCAGATGCAGCCTGGGAATGGCGGCGCGGCGGCCTGTCGGTAGTTGCGGAAGAGGGCGACAGCGCCGAGTTCGTCGATGATCGCCTGCGCGGCAACATCGAGATCGCGGGTGGAAACGCCCGGCTCGCACATGGCGCACACGCGATCGAGCACGGCTCTCGCGGCGGCGCATGAGGCGGCGATCGCTTCAATTTCTTCCGGTAGTTTCAGGGCGACCGGCGTGGTGCGCCAGCGATCGGAGGACAACTGCGATGGACGCACGCTTGCGCGCACGTGAACCCTCCGGGGGAACTACTTAGCTGCGTCCGCGGATGCGCGGGCCCTTGCCCTGATCGTTTCCACCGAGGAAGCCGGCGTAGTTCCGCATGAGCAGATTGGCCTCGATGCGCTGGATGAAGTCCAGGCCCACCGACACCACGATCAACAGTCCGGTGCCGCCGAGGAACGACGCCACCACGTAGTTGATGTTCATGCTGTTGTTCACCACCGTGGGCAGCACGGCGATGATCGAGAGGAAGCCAGCGCCGACGAAGGTCACGCGCTCCATCACGGTCTCGAGGTACTCGGCGGTGCGCGGGCCGGGGCGCAGGCCGGGGATGAACGAGCCGTGGTCGCGGAGCTGCTTGCTCATTTCCTCGGGGTTGAACTGGATGGTGGTCCAGAAGTAGCTGAAGAAGTAGATGAGGAAGATCTCGCAGACGACGTACAGGTACTTGCCCTGCATGAAGTTGTCGCTGAGGAACGTGGCGAAGCTTGCGAACCCGCCGACGTCGCCGCGGGTCATGTCGCGCAGAGCGCCGAAGGCGATCGACGGGATGACCATGAGGCTGGTGGCGAAGATGATGGGCATCACGCCGCCGTGGTTGATGCGGAGGGGCAGGTAGGCGCGCTGACCGCCGTAGACCTTGCGGCCGCGGGTGTGCTTGGCCTGCTGGACGGGGATTCGGCGCTGGGCGACGGTGATGAGCACCGCGCCAGCCACGACAAAGATGAAGAAGAACGCCAGCGCGATCACGCCCATCCACGAGAGCGAAGGCTCGGTGGTGGTCGACTTGCCCATGAGCCACTGGACGACGCCGACATCCTTGATCGGGGAGTTCTCGGCGACCCAGATGAGGGCGCCCGGCATCTGCGCGAGGATGCCCGCGGTGATGATGAGGGAGACGCCGTTGCCGATGCCGTACTTGTCGATCTGCTCACCGAGCCACATCAGGAAGACGGTGCCGGCGGTCATGGCGGTGAGGGCCATCGCCCACCAGAGGGGGTGATTCGCCCAGTTGGGGTAGACGAGTCCCTGCGTGCTGATGAAGCTGAGCCACGCGACACCCTGGATGATGCAAAGGGCGATGGTGGCGTAGCGGGTCCACTCCTGGACCTTCTGGCGTCCGGAGGGGCCTTCCTGCTGGAGCTTCTTGAGGGGTTCGTAGGCGGCACCGAGAATCTGGAAAATGATGCCGGCGGAGATGTAGGGCATGATGCCCAGGCCGAAGATCGTGGACTGCTGGAAGCTGCCGCCGGAGAAGACGGTCATGAACTGCGCGACGCGACCGAAGGCGCCGCCGCTCTGGGTCTGCGCTTCGAAGAACTCGGCGAGCTGCGACTGGTTGACGCCGGGCACCGGGATCCAGAATCCGATGCGATAGACCGCGAGCATGCCCAGGGTGAAAAGCACCTTGTTGCGCAGCTCTTTGATCTTGAAGATGTTGAGGAAAGCCTGAAGCATCGGCCTTGGCGTCCGGACAAGCTGACCTGTGGCCGGCGCCGCCGGGATCAGCCTTCCCGGAAACGCCGCTCCCGAGAACCGGGAGGTCCAGACGGCGGCCTGCCATCCGGCCCCCGCACGTCCGACGGATCGGACGCGGAGGGATTGTGAACTTTAGCCGGCGTCTTCAGTCGTGACCTTCTTGGGGTCGAACTTCTTGGCGGCGCGGCGCTTGGGCTTCTTGTTGAGGTTCTTGGGGGTGCGATCATCGCTGTTGCGATCGATGCCGCGGACGCGGTCACGACGGGTGCCGGTCTCGGTCACCGAGCCGCCGGCGTCGCCGACGAGCTTGCGGACCTTGTCGGAGACGCGGTCGGCGTTGATCGTGAGCTTGACCTTCAGACCCTTCTCTGCGAAGGAACCGAGATCGCCCAGGATCTTCAGCGGACGCGAGGTATCCGGGATGATGCCGGCCGCCGCGAGCTTCTCCGCGTTCACTTCGCCACCCTTGGCGAACGAGGCGTGCGCGAGGATGTCGCCGAGGTTGGCGATCCAGAACTCGGTCTTGAACTGCACGTTCGTGAAGCCGTGCTTCGCCAGGCGGCGGAAGTACGGCATCTGACCACCTTCGCTCTGGTGGCGGGCCTTGTAGCCGGCGCGAGAGGCGTCACCCTTGTGACCGCGACCCGACGTCTTGCCGACGCCGCTGCTCTCACCGCGACCGACGCGCTTGCGAGCCTTGTACTTTCCCGCCTTCGGGGTGATCTCGTGAATCATCATGGCCGTGAGTCCTGCGTGTTGCTTTTCAGTCTTGAGTCGGGAAGAACAAGGTCAGTCGATTACGAGGCAGCGGGTTCG
>JBGSZV010000200.1:0-6572 GCA_041750235.1 Phycisphaerales bacterium | reverse complement strand
GCGGCCGACGCCGCGAAGCCCGCCGCGGCGGCCAAGCCCGCCGAGGGCGTGGCCTGATTGTTCCTTTGATTCCGATCTGATCGACAGGAGTTGTTCTCCATGCCGTTCCTGAATATCGCGGTGATTCTGGTGATCCTGCTCTGCGCGTTCCTCTGGAGCGCCAAGACGCGCGGGCGCGGGCTGTTCTCCGCCCTGCTGGCGTCGGTGTGCACGCTGGTGGCGGGCGCCATCGCCTTCGCGGTGTGGGAACCGACGGTGTACGGCTTTGCGCTGGGCATGGGCGAGGACATCGCGTGGTGCGCCGGGCTGCTCGTGCCGTTTGCGGTAAGCCTGTTCGTGCTGCGGCTGATCGTCGACCAGACGGTGAAGTCGAACCTGGACTTCAGCGACACGGTGAACTTCATCGGCGGAGCGCTGTTCGGTGTTGTCACCGGGGTGATCACCGCCGGGATTCTCGTGATCGGCGTGAGCTTCCTTCGGTTCGGTCCGGCGGCGGGCGGGTATGCGTTGGTGAAAGAGGACCGCGGGAACATTGTGCAGTCCTCATCGCTGTGGGTTCCCGCCGACAAGCTGACGATCGCGTTGTACGAGAAGCTGAGCCTCACATCGCTCTCGACCGAGACGCCGCTGGCGGAGCGTCTTCCTGCGGTGAATGAACAGGCGGCGGCGAGCCGGCTGGCGGCGCGTGCGGATGTGGACGGCAAGCGGTACATGTCGCGCACGGCGATCAAGCGTGAGGACTTTGCCGTCAAGGGCCGGTACCGCGTCGAGGGGGCGTCGAAGGATCTACTCGCGGACGCCGAGAACCCCAAGGCGCAGGATGTGAAGTACGTCGACGGCTCGACACCGCCCTCCGACGGGGCGATCGAGGGGTTCGTGGTGAGTTTCACCTCCGGCGGCGCGGAGAAGTCGGGCCAGTTTGTGATCTCGCCGGGGCAGGTGCGGCTGACGTACTCAGTGAATGACGAGGTGCGCGCCGCGTACCCCGTGGCGGTCGTGGCGCAGGCTGCCGCCAACGCGGGCATGAAGCGGTTCCGCGTGGACGACAAGGAACTGGCCTTCGGTTCGGTCGGCGGCCAGAGCAGCTCGATCATGGCGTTCGAGTTCTTTGTGCCGCGCGGCGCGCAGGTGCTGGACTTGTTCGTCAAGAACTCCCGTGCGGATCTGGAGACCGGCGAAGCGGCGAAGCCTCCTTTGGTGCTCGCTTCGGCCAAGAAGCGTGACGAGGGCATCGCCGATGCGTCGCTCCTCAAGAGCTTTGGCGTCGCGGCCGGCAGCAAGCTGACGAACATCGATACGAGCGAGTCGCAGGTGATTGCCGGCGCGCGTGGCACGGGGATCGACGTCTCGCCGAACCTGCCGGAGAACACGCAGCTCAACAAGGGCGAACTGTCGGGCCTCGAGATGAACGCCGACAACGAGATCACGGGCGGCGAGAAGACGCTCGACATGTCGGCGGTTCAGAAGATGCGCGGCCTCGAGCAGAGCCTGCGGGTGGATCGCTTCGCGCAGACGCGCGACACCGGGATCGTGAAGATCACGATCGCGAACCAGGGGGCGCAGTCGGTGCTGGGCGGCGCGTTCCTGCGGGCGCAGGATGTGCTGCCGCCCATGATCGTGGACGCCGACGGCAACTCGTTCGAGTGCATCGGCTTTGTCTACAAGGACTCGAAGGTCTATCAGGTTCGTTTCACACCCGGACGCCCCATCCGCGGCCTGACGGAAATGCCCGCGATCTCGACGTCCAAGGGCGACCAGTCGCTGTACCTGATCTTCCGTCCGACCAAGGGCGCCCGCATCAAGGGTTTTGTGCTGGGCAACAAGCAGGTCGGCACGTTCGATCCGCCGGCCGAGGTGCGCTGAATCATCGCGAGCCAATGAAAAGAGCCCCGGATCCGAGATGGGTCCGGGGCTCTTTGAATTGAACGGGATGGCGTGACTGCTTACTCGCCCTTGGCCTTCTTGGCTTTCTTGGCGGGCTTCTCTTCGACGGCGGCCTCGGGCTCTTCGACCTTCTTCTTGCCGCCCTTCTTCTTCTCGGAGACTTCGCCCGCGTCGCCCTCGGCGGCCTTGCCTTCGTCGGCCTTGTCGACGACGTTGCCCTGGTCATCGAACGAGCGCTCCTCGCGGCCCTTGTCGAGGTTGAGCTCACGGTCGGCGACGACCCACAGCTTGACCACGGCCTCGAGATCCGACTCGGGCTTGATGGGCACTTCGTAGCTGTCGATGCGCTTGATGGTCGTCTGGAGACGCACGTCGCGGGGGCGGACGGCGAAGCCCATCGCGTTGAGGGCCGAGGCGACGTCCTGCTGGGTCACCGAGCCGTACAGCAGGCCCTGGTCGTTGCAGGAGCGTTCGAGGGTGACCTCGACGCCTTCGAGCTTCTCGATCATCTGCTCGCGGGCCTGACGCTGCTCGGCGACGTGACGCTCGGCGTCGGCGCGCTTGGTAGCGAGGGCTTTGATCTTCTCTTCGCTGGGCGCGGTGGCCAGTTCGCGGGGGAGGAGGTAGTTGCGGGCGTAGCCGGTGCGGACCTTGACGACGTCGCCAACGATGCCGAGCGACTCGACGGTTTCAGTCAGAAGCAGTTCAACGGTCTTTGCCATGATTCTCGCTGTCCTTTCGAACGAGGAAAGTTGAGGAGCCCGACGCTCGGGCCCCAACGTGCGTCCTGCGGCCTGCGACTTGCGGCTTGGAAGAATCCAAGCCGCGGGTCGCAAGCCGCAAGCCGTGTTTAGAACGGGATGTCTTCTTCGCCGACGGGCTCATAGGCCGCGGGGGCGGAAGAGGGAGATGCGGGTCGGGTGCGGACGTTGCCTCCGCCGGCAGCACGGGGTGCGCCGCCCTCGGAGGGGCCGCCGCCTTCCTTGCTGTCGACGAACTGGAAGCTGTCGATGACGACCTTCAGCTTGGACTGCTTCTGGCCCTCTTTCTCCCATGTATCAAGTCGGAGGTGGCCCTCGATGAAGATGGGCCGGCCCTTCTTGAGGTACTGGGAGAGGACCTCGGCGGTGCGTCCGAAGGCGTCGCAATCGACGAAGGTGGTTTCTTCACGGTTCTCGCCCTCGGCGGTGCGCCAACGGCGATTGACGGCGATGCCGAGCTTGGCGATCGCCGTGTTGCTGGGGCCGCCGTGGCGCAACTCGATGTCGCGCGTCAGGTTGCCCATCAGGATGACCTTGTTGAAGTTGCCGGCCATGTCGAATCCTCCTGAGCGTGTTGGTCACGCGTCGCAAGTCGGTGGATCGTCCGAGATCGATTGGGTTCAGACGTACTCGGGGACCATCTCGTCGGGGCGGCCGCGGCGGATCTCGCCCTCGTCCTGGAGGAGCTGGCGGGCGTCGGCGGCGATCATTTCTTCCTCGGTGAGGTGGTCGGCGCGGACCACGAGGGCCCGGAGGACCTGCTCGGAGAGGTTGAAGTCACGCTCGATGCCGGCGAGGTTGACGGGATCGGCCTGGAAGTAGGCGAGGATGTAGATGCCGCGCTTCTGCTTGTTGATCTCGAAGGCCAGGCGACGCTCGTCCCACTTCTTGATGGCGACGATGCGGCCGTGGCTCTTGGCGATGATCGCCGAGATGTGCTCGACGGCGCCGTTGAGATCGGTGGAGGCGGTCTGCGGGACGAGGCACATCGCCTCGTAGTAGTACGAACGACCCTTGGAAGTGCTCATGTCTGTCTCTTTCTCGAAGCCCTGCGGCTTCGTGCTTGTCTTGATGCGTGTGTTTGTTCGATGGATTGATGACGGGTGATCAGGACGCCGGCGGCGCTTCGGCCCGGGGGGGCGGGGCGTCGGGCGGCCTGGGGGGTTTGGGTCTGGGCGGCTTGTCGGGCGCGTTAAACGCGTTCATCGCGGCGTCGATGCCCGAGATCGCCCACAGTTCGGCGGCCTGTACGGCCCGACCGATGGCGGTGTCGACCTTGGGCGTCTGTTCCTCGGTGAACTTCCCGAGCACGAAGTCCGCCTGCTCGAAGTGCGGGTCGCGGGGACCCACACCGATGCGGCACCGGGCGTATTGCTCGGTGCCCAGCGCCCGCTGCACGTCTTCGAGCCCGTTGTGGCCGCCGCTGCCCCCCTGGGGGCCAAGGCGGATCACACCGCAGTCGAAGTACACCTCGTCGACGAGGACGAGGATGTCGCGCATGGGGTCGAGCTTGTAGAACCGCGCGGCTTCGGCGACCGCCTGGCCCGAGCGGTTCATGTAGGTCATGGGCTTGAGCAGGATGGCGCGTGCCGTCCCCGACGCCCGGGCGGACTTGATCTCCGCTTCGAGCGTGAGGGCGTTGAAACGAGAGCGAGCGATGGCGCCCGGCGCATGTCGCTGCGCCAGTCGATCGACCGCGACGAACCCGGCGTTGTGCCGTGTCTTCTCGTACTGCGGGCCGGGATTGCCAAGTCCCACGATCAACTTCACTCCTTGCCCTTTCCGCCCTTCTTGTCGTCCTTGCCCGCCGCAGCGCCGGCCTCGCCTTCCTTTTCCTTCTTGGCGGTGATGACCTCGGGCTGAGCGACCTCGGCGGCGACCGCGGCGCCTTCGGCGGTGACTTCCTCGACGACCTTGATTTCCTTGATGGCCGCGACGATGGCGTCGGGGTCGTCAGCGAGGGTCAGGCCGTCGGGGAGGGTGATGTCGCGGGCGTGGATCGACATGCCGACATCGAGGTTGGCGATGTTGACGTCGATGTGATCCGGGAGGTTGGCGACGGTGCAGCGGATCTCAAGCGTGGTCGCCGGGTGGGTGAGGATGTTGCCGGCCTTCTTCATGCCGACGGGCTCACCGACGAGGCGGATGGAAACGGGGCTGGTGATGACTTCGTTGAGATCGACGCGCGCCAAGTCGATGTGGACGATGTTCGTGCCGAGGTAGTCGAACTGGACGTCCTTCAGGATCACGGTCTGATCCTTGTTGCCGTCGAGGTCGAGGGTGAAGACCTTCTCGCCCGATTCGACGTAGCGGATGGTCTGGATGGCTTCGAGCGCGACGGCGACGGGGTCCTGCCCGTGGCCGTAGAGGACGCCCGGGAGCTGCCCGGCGGCGCGGTTGCGGCGTGCGTAGCGCGAACCGGTGCGCTCGCGTCGAATTCCCTTGAGTACGTGGCTGGCCTTCATGTGAAACTCTCCCTTTCTTGAGTCGTGAATCGGTGGACGGGGCGCGCTATCGCTTGCTCTCCCAATACTTTCCGAAGAGCGCGCTCACCGACATGTTGTGGTGAATGTGATGGATCGCATCGGCGAGCAACTTGCCGACGCACAGAGTGACCACCCGGTCCGCGATGCCCGCGTAGCGGTCGTCGGCGGGGATGGTGTTCGTCACGATGATCTTGCTGATGGGGCTGTTCTTGATTCGTTCGACGGCAGGGCCGACCAGCACCGCGTGGGTCGCGGCGACGATGATGTCCTTGCAGCCGTACTGCTTGAGCGTCTTGGCGGCCTCGCAGATGGTCCCGGCGGTGGAGATCATGTCGTCCACCATCAGGACGTTGCGGCCCGAGACGTCGCCGACGATGTGCGAGGTTTTGACCTCGCTGCCGGAGACGCGGCGCTTGTCGACGATGGCGAGGTCGCCGCCGAGCATGTCGGCGTACATGTTGGCGATCTTGACGTTGCCGACGTCGGGGCTGACGACGGTCAGGTCGCCGAGTTCCTTGCGAAGGCCGAAGAGGTAGTGCTCGAAGACGGGCGCCGAGGCGAGGTGATCGACGGGGAGGTCAAAGAATCCCTGGATCTGCGCTGCGTGCAGGTCGAGCGCGAGCACGCGGTTGAAGCCGGCCTCGGTGATGAGGTTGGCGACGAGCTTGGCGGTGATGGGGGTGCGGCCGCGTTCCTTGCGGTCCTGGCGGCCGTAGCCGAAGTAGGGGATCACCGCGGTGATGCGGCGGGCGCTGGCTCGGCGGAGGGAGTCCGCGAAGATCAGCAGCTCCATGATGTTCTCGTTCACCGGGTTGCACGTCGAGAGGACGACGTAGCAGTCGCGGCCGCGCACATCTTCGTCGATGTACACGATCATCTCGCTGTCGGGGAAGATCTCGGTGCGCGCCTTGCCCAGCGGCATCTTGAGATGCTCGCAGACGGTGTGCGCCAGCGAGATGGCGCGGCGACCGGCGAAGACTTTGATCCCGTTGCCCTGCTCAAAGGACATGGTCGGCGCGCCCCCTTGTGGTGTGTGCGACTGGACGGTTCACGGGGGTGCCCTGCGCCAGCCGGTTGCGCAGGATCCGGTCGACCTCGGCGAGCTGCTGCGGGTTGTTGATCGAGAGGACATCCTCGGGCGGGACTGCCTCGATGACCTCGACCCGGCGGCCCTCGCTCATGAGGAGCGTGGGGACGTCGGTGATGTAGTACTCGCCGCTGGCCTCGTTGCGCTTCACCTTGGCGAGCGACGAGAAGAGCGAGGGGATGTCGAAGCAGTAGTAGCTGGGGTTGATCTCGCGGATGGCCTTCTGCGTCGCCGAGGCGTTCTTTTCCTCGACGATGCCGATGAAGCGGCCCGCGGCGTCGCGGTCGATGCGGCCGTAGCCCGCGGGATCGTCGATGACCGACGTCGCGAGCGTGGCGGCGGCCTTGGTCGAGC
>JBGSZV010000199.1:0-18959 GCA_041750235.1 Phycisphaerales bacterium | reverse complement strand
GCGCCAGGTGAGGTAGGCCTCAAGCTGCGCACGCCCGACCTTGTGGGCGCGCTCGATGTTGCCCTCGGGGTAGCGGATGGGGGCGTCCCGATCCGTGTTGCCGATGGGCGTGCCGGGGGCGGCGGGCGAATCGGGTTCGGTGAAGATGGTGGCGAGTGCGAAGCGGATATCGCCGTCGCGCAGCGAGGGGAGCGTGACGGCGGCGGGCGGGTGCGGGTCTTTGGAGAGGTCGAGGTCGGCGACGGCGCGCGTCATGTCGCGTCCGCAGACGGCGGCGCAGGCGAGGTCGAGATGGGCGTCAAACCACAGCATTCGTGGCCCACGGGCCTGTGTGGGCGGATCAATATACTTGTTTCATGGACGAGAACCTTCACCGCACGATCCACTGCCCGCGCTGCATGGCGATGATGGACCCGCAGCCCGCGGCGGGCATTTCGGTGGACCGCTGCCGTTCCTGCGGGGGAATGTGGCTGGATTCGCTGGAGCTGGAGAAGGTGGTGGCGGCGAAAGGGACGGGCCGAACGATCGACCTGGGGACGCCTCACAAGGACCCGGAGTCGATGTCGGTGCTGCCGCTCAAGTGCCCGCGGGACCGCTCGCCGCTGATCATCATGACGGGGCAGGACCAGTCGCACATCAAGTACGACGCGTGCACGGTGTGCGGCGGTGCGTTCTTTGATGCGGGGGAGTTGAAGGATCTGAGCGAGGTGTCGCTGGTGGAGCGGCTGCGGGGGATTTGGAAGAGGAAGCCGTGATTTGAACCGGGGCGACACGCCCCGGCTCGCTGTGTCACGTCGCGATCACCTTCGGCTCGCGGTCCACGATGATCATCGCGCCGGTCTTCTTCTTTACTTCATCGACCGTCGTGCCGGGGGCGATTTCGGTGAGGCGGAAGAGGTTGTGGTGCGGGTCCATCTCGAAGACCGCGAGATCGGTGATGACCATGTGGATGCACCGCTGACCGGTCAGGGGGAGCGAGCATTCGGTGACGAGCTTGGGGCTGCCGTCCTTGGAGCAGTGCTCCATGGTGACGACGACCTTCTTGACGCCGGAGACGAGGTCCATGGCGCCGCCCATGCCCTTGACCATTTTGCCGGGGATCATCCAGTTGGCGATATCGCCCTTCTCGGAGACTTCCATCGCACCGAGGATGGCGAGGTCGATGTGGCCGCCGCGGATCATGGCGAAGGATTCGGCGCTGGAGAAGAACGCGGCGCCCTTGCGTGCGGTGATGGTCTGCTTGCCTGCATTGATGAGGTCGGGGTCGACCTCGCTGTCGGCGGGGTAGGGGCCGATTCCGAGGAGGCCGTTCTCGGATTGGAGCCAGACATCGATGCCGGGAGGCACCTGATTGGCGACGAGGGTGGGCATGCCGATGCCGAGGTTGACGATGTAGCCGTCGCGGAGTTCCTGGGCGGCGCGCTTGGTGATCTGGTCGCGGGTGAGGGGCATGGGGGTGGCCAGTGGTGAGTGGGGAGTAGCCAGTGGGGATGAAGAGCACAGGGTACATCGGGATTGGGGCGGGATCACGGGGTGGTGTGGTAGCCTCTTGATGTCTCATTCCCCGGGGAGGAGGCGGACCGTGATTGACATTTCCACGAGCGAGATGCTCTTTGCCGGGGTCGGGCGGACGATCACGTCGTTTGACCGCAAGTCCGGGCGGCCGGTGTGGCGGATCAAGCTGCCGCGGTTCTTCGGCGGATCGCTGACGATGATCGCGGTGGGTGACGAGTTGTACGTCGGGCGCGGGTCGTACGTGTACTGCATTGATGCGCGCAAGGGCGAGGTGGTGTGGGAACGCGGGGCGGGGAGCAGCGCGAGTCTGGTGTTCCTGGCGGTGTCGGGACAGACCGGGACCTTCGCCGAGCAGCACGCGGCAGCGACGGCCATGATCCAGCAGCAGCAGGCCGCAGCGGCGGGTGCGGCGGCGGCGGCAAGCGCCTCATCGTGAGTATGGGGCGACCCGGCCTGATTCATCGCAGTTGATGAGATGAAAGAGCTCGGCACGCTGTGGCTGAGCGGCCAGCGGGTATTCTGAATCACAGATGCCGGAATCTCTCCCGCCCATCCCGACCGACCCGGTCCGCTCCGGGCCGCTGGCGCAGATCCCGCTGTTTGCGCATCTGGATACCGAGCAGCAGGCGGCGCTATTCAAGACGATGCACCTGCGGTTCGTCGAGGCGAACCAGACGATCTTCTGGATGGGCGATCCGGGCGATTCGTTCTACCTGGTGAGCAAGGGGCGAGTCGCGGTGACGGTGCCGAGCCCGACGGGCGAACATGTGACGCTCGACACGGTCGGGCCGGGAGGCTTCTTCGGCGAGATCAGCCTGCTCGACGGCGAGCCGCGCACCGCGACGCTGCGGGCGGTGGACCCGAGCGAGTTGTACGTGCTGAGCCGGGCGCACTTCCATGAGTTTCTGGTTCGGCACCCCAGCGCCGCGATCAACATCCTGACGATCATGGGCCAGCGGCAGCGGGCGAGCACGCTGGCGCTGCGGGGGATCAAGAATGCGAACCAGGCGTTCGACGAGACGCTGACGCCGGGGTCGTGGCACTTCGTGGCCGACACGATCGCGCGGGTGGCGGCGTCACGCGACTTTCTTGTGATCCACATTCTGTGGTTCGGCGCGTGGATCGCGCTGAACATCATCCTGAGCACTGGGTGGTTTGGGATCAAGGCGTGGGATCCGTTCCCGTTTGGGCTGCTGACGATGATCGTGAGCCTGGAGGCGATCTTCCTGTCGATCTTCGTGATGGTGAGCCAGAACCGGCAGGCGGAGCGGGATCGCCTGCGGACGGACCTTGACTATCAGGTGAACGTGAAGGCGCAGACGGAGATCATGGAGATCAGCCGTCGGCTGGAGCGGCTCGAGAAAGCGCTCGACAAGAAGTAGAGACAGTTTTCACCGCAGAGACGCAGAGGCCGCAGAGAGTGCATCTGGTTCTGAAACAGGAATCAATGGTCTCCTCAGCGTGCTCTGCGACTCTGCGGTTAAATCTTTGCTTCCAGCTCCGCGAGCGATGACACGGTGAGGTCCGGCTCGGCGTTGCCTTCGCCGCTGGCGGATGTGCCGCCTTGCGTGTGCCGGTTGATCCAGGCGGTGCGGAAACCGAGCGTGCTCGCGGGGTCGATGTCGTGATACTTGCTCTCGGCGACGTGCAGCACCTGGTCCGGGCGGAGCGTGAGGCGCTTGAGGACTTCGTCGAAGTGGGCGCGCCTGGGCTTGTAGCCGCGGACCTGCTGGGCGGTGACGACCTGATCGAAGGCGACGCCGAGCTTCGGGAGCGTCGCGGCGAACAGTTCATCATCGACATTGGAGACGATGGCGAGCTGGAATCGCTGTTTGAGCTTCTGGAGCGACGCCACGGTGTCGGGGAACGCGGGCCAGTCGCGGATGGCGTCGGCGAAACGAGTACGCATGGCGGGATGAATGGGGACGCCGAACTCCATGCAGAGCCGTCCGGCGACTTCCTCGAGGACGACGCGGTAAGTGCGGTACGGCCCGGTCTCGATCACACGCTCGTGGCGGGCGTACGAGGCGATGAGCTTGTCGCGGTCGTTCTTGACGCGGTCCTTGCCCAGGAGCGGCTCGAGTGCGGCGAGGATGCCGGATTCCCAGTCGATGAGGGTGCCGTAGCAGTCGAAGGTGATCGCTTTGATGGAATCGGCGGACGCGAAAGCTGGGCGTGCCATTTCCGAATGGTAGGTCGTGATCACCAACTTCACAGCGTCGACCGGCACCCCCGCTTCCTCCAAGCGATGGCGCGACGGTCTGTCCCGACACTGGTCTCGGGTCCGCGCGCGCAAGGGACGAATCGCTGTCCTGGCCGCGATTGGGCTCTTAGGAGGGTACGGCGTCACGTACGGGGTCGTTGCCTCTGCGGCATCGGTCACCAATGAGCAACTGGTCCTGGACGACGGCCGGATGATCGGTGTGTCACGCTGGGGATCATCTGATCCGCGTGTGCGCATCGTGCTTGTCCACGGCGCTCCTGCGGACGCTTCATGCTGGGAGAATGTACGTGAGCTGGCTCCGACTCTTCCAGATGCGGAATGGATCGCCATCGATCGGCTGGGCTACGGGAACTCCTCGCCGGAATGTGAGACGAACCTCGCGGCGCACGCTCGCAGCATCGAGCCATTTCTCAAGGACCCACCCGACGGTGGAGTCATCGTGGTCGGGCACTCATTTGGCGGACCGGTCGCCCTTCGCGCTGCAGTGGAGTACTCGGACCGGCTCGCCGGTGTTGTGCTTGTTGCCGGCGCCTGTGATGCGTACATGAACGATGCGCAGTGGTTCCGCAGGGGCGTCGATGCGCTTGGCGCGGCAGTCCCTTCAGCGTGGTCACACGCAAACCGCGAGCTGCTGGCGCTCACGGACGAGAACTTGGCAATGGAATCCACGCTCGACCGGGTAACGTGCCCGGTTGTGATGGTGCACGGCACTTGGGATCCGGTGTGTCCGTTCGAGAGTACCCGAGACTATCTGGCCTCGCGGCTTGTGAGTGCCGATGACCTTCGCATCGTCGAGCTGGAACGCGCTCTGCACAATCTCCACGCATCGCACGCAAGCACGGTCGTCGAGGAGATTCGACGCCTCATGCCGCAGCCGGCACCGCTCTAGCCTTCGACACCAAACGTCACCGTCACGACTGCCGTCGCGTCTTTCTCGATGGTGGCGGTGTCGTACATGCCGTAGCCGGAGATTTCGGTGGAGTTGGGGCGGGTGACCTGGAGCACGCCGGCCTGGACGTCCTTGATGGCGCCGATCTTGCCGCCGGCGTTCCTGGCGATCTCGTCGGCGCGGGCGCGGGCGTCCTTGGCGGCTTCGCCCTGGATCTGAACGCGGAGGTCGCCGAGCTTGCTGAAGGTGAACGCGGGGGCCTGGGACTCGACGAGGAGGCCGACGCGGATCAGTTCGGTGACCTCGGCGGCGGCGCTGGCGATGCGAGTGACGTTGGAAGAAGTGACGGTGAACTCGCGGCGGAGGGAGTACCCGGCGACCTCGCGGGTCTCGGTGCCGTTGGTATCGCGCTTGTAGAAGGTGGCGGTATCGATGGCGGACTGGAGGATCTCGGCATCCGTGAAGCCGCGTTCGCGGAGGTAGGCGTGGACCTCTTCGCTGGTGTCGGCCATGGTGAGGTAGGCGTTGGGGAGCTTGTCGCCCTCGCCGCGGACGACGATGGTCCAGACGCCGATGTCGCTGGCGACACGACGCTTGGCGGAGCCTTTCACCGTGATGTCCTGGACGCTTTTCGCCTGTGTGCGGGTGCGGCGGTCGATGGAGCGCGAGACCACGAGCGTGCTGGCGACCAGACTGAGACCGACGGCGGCGCAGACGATGATCGCGCCGCGCGCGAGGGAAAGTTTGATCGTGTGTTCCATGTGCTTCCGAGTCCTTTCGGAACTTTCGCATTCAAGACAGGAATTTTCACCGCGGAGACGCAGAGGACGCGGAGAAACGCACCTGAACTTGCTTCCATTGAGAGTCAGGTCTCTGTGAACTCTGTGCTCTCTGTGGTGAGACGTCTTTCTAGTTCTTGCGCACGGTGCGCTGCTCGATGCGCTTCTCGGGTTTGGTCACAACGATGGCGTCCACAAAGTTGCCGGGAGTGTGGATGGTGTCCGGGTCCAGCGCCCCCACTTCGACGACCTGCTCGACCTCGGCGATGACGAAGTCGGCGGCGGTGGCCATCATGGGGTTGAAGTTGCGCGCGGTCATGCGGTAGATCAGGTTGCCGGCCTTGTCGGCCTTCCAGGCCTTGACCAGCGCGATCGAGCCCCAGAGGCCGGTTTCCATGACGAAGGTGCGCGTGCGACCGGCGAGGGTGAGTTCGCGGTGCTCCTTGCCCTGCGCGACGGGTGAGCCGACGCCGGTGGCGGTGTAGAACGCGGGGATGCCCGCGCCGCCGGCGCGGATGCGCTCGGCGAGCGTGCCCTGAGGGTTGAACTCGACCTCGAGGTCGCCGGAGAGGAACTGGCGCTCGAACTCGGCGTTCTCACCGACGTAGCTGCTGACCATCTTGCGAATCTGTCGCGTTTTCAGCAGGAGACCCAGTCCCCAATCGTCGACGCCGGCGTTGTTGGAAACGCACGTCAGGCCGGTCACGCCGGATTCGCGCAAGGCGATGATGCACTGTTCGGGGATGCCGCACAGCCCGAACCCCCCCACCATGACGGTGATGTCATTGCGGAGATGGCCCTTGATGTTTGCGGCCTCAAGAGCGGCCTTGGCGGTGGGGAAAACCTTGTTGAGCATGGCCCATGCAGCCTACCAAAGGGACTCGAAGTGCCGCTGCGGCCGGCGTATCATGTCGATGTCAATTGCGAGAGGAGGGCTGTCATGAACAAGCCCGTATCACGCGTTGCGGTTTGGATCGATCAGACCTCGGCTCACATCGTGGAGCTGAAGGCCGACGGGACCGCAAAGACCTCCACCCTCACGTCTGGCATCGAACAAGTCGCGAAAGCAACCGGGCACGTCACCAATCTGCCGCCGCACGGCATGGGTGCCGGGCTCGGCGGGCGTGAGCACACGAGTGCCGAACGGCGACTGGAACGCGAACTGGCGGTGTATTTCGACCGCGTGGGCGCCAAGGTCGCCAAGGCCGACGAGTTGCTCATCATGGGGCACGGCGAAGCGCCGACGGCGTTCGCGAATGTGGTCCGGCGTTCGACCCCCGGCATCCAGATCAAGGCGGTCGAGAACGTCGATCGCATGACCGAGGCGCAGGTCGTCGCCCACGCCCGCGAGAAGTTCCGCATGCCCGCGGAACGTCTCATGGCCCGATAAGTCCTGATTTCTCAGCCTGAGACAGGGCACTTGACACGGGCGAGCTATATGTTACTTTTTAGTCACATATGGCCCCCGTGGCGTACGAACTCGATGCGGTGTGGCGGGCCCTGTCGGACCCGACGCGCCGGCGGATCCTCGACCTGATCCGGGAGAAACCCCGGACGGTGGGCGATCTGAGCGACGCCTTCGCCGGGGAGATGACGCGGTTCGCGGTGATGAAGCACTTGGGTGTGCTGAAGCAGGCCCGGCTGGTGGTGGATCGCAAGGAAGGTCGGCAGGTGTGGAACCACCTGAATGCCGTGCCGCTTCGGATGGTGTACGAGCGCTGGGTGAGCCGGTACGAGTCGGCGTGGGCCGGGGCTCTGTTGGGGCTCAAGCGGGCGGCGGAGGGTGTGGAGGCTCGCGCGGATGTGGAAGTCGGTCGCGAGCGGGAACGCGGCGTGGGTGCGAGGGTCGAACAGGAGGTTCGGATCGATGTCTCGCGGTCGCGGGTGTTCGGGGCGCTGAGCGAGCAGATGGCGGCGTGGTGGCCGTTGCGATCCGGTCGCGGGAATGTGCGGCTGGAGGCACAGATCGGCGGGCGGCTGATGGAGGAGTGGTCGGGCGGCGGCGCGCTGCTGGGCACGGTGACGCAGTACGAGGAATCGCGTTCGATCGCGCTCTTGGGGCCGATGGGTTCGAGTGATGCCGTGCTGCTGATGCTGCGGTTCGAACTGGAGGGGAATGAGACATCGACGCTGGTGCGACTGTCGTTTCACGACAGCGCCGCAGAGGTGAGTGATGCGCCGGCGCGGGTGCTGGTCGCGTTGAAGGACTACCTGGAGACAGGCAAACGCTTTGCCGCGTGAGCGTTCGCGCGGCTTGATTCAACGGGTTCTCGGCAAGGAGACCGCAATGAAGAAGGTCATGGGTGTTCTGGGTGTGTGCGGCATGGCGGTCGTGGCGGGGCTGGTGTTCGCGGGCGATCAATCGTGTCCGACACCGACGGCGCCGACGGATGCGCGGTTTGTCGCCATCACCAAGCTCGCGGGCGACTGGGAAGCGGACATGGACGGCGATGGAAAGATGGATGGCACGAGCAACTTCCGCGTGACGTCGGGCGGCCATGCCGTGCTCGAGACGATGTTCCCCGGCACGGACCACGAGATGCTCACGATCTACTGCATGGATCACGGCAAGCTGCGGGTGACGCACTACTGCACGCTGGGCAATGCGCCGAGCATGGTGGCGAGCACGAGCGACGCGAAGCGGATGGTCTTTGACTATGACTCGGGCGCGAACGTGACCGCGGGGAGCGGGAACTACATGGGCGGGCTCACGCTCGAAATCAAGGACGCGGACCACTACGACGCTGCATGGACGCACTACGAGGCGGGCAAGAAGGTGGACCCGGTGAAGTTCTCGTGGACGCGGAAGAAGTAAGCGAAAGCCAGATGGTCAGTGGCCGGGTGGCCAGTGGGGAAATGCCCTGCTGGCCACTGGCCACCTGCGATGACGAGGAAGTCAACATGCCAGATCACAGCGGTGAGTTTGTACAGGGTACGTTCCGAGTGGAGCAGGAAGTGGTCGTGAACGCGCCGCGCGAGCGGGTGTTCGCGGCGCTCACGCGAGAGATCGGGAAGTGGTGGTGCCACCGGTGCGGGGACGCGGGATCGGTGCACTCCTTGGAGCCGCAGGCGGGTGGGCGGTTCGTGGAATCGTGGGGAAAGAGCTCGGTGTTGTGGGGTGTGGTGACGCGCCTGGAAGCGCCGGTGACGCTTCGCCTCTCAGGGCCTTTGGGAATGCACACGCCGGTGAACAGTGTGTACCAGTACACGCTCGAGGAGCACGATTCCGGACGATCGACGCTGCTGAAGCTCTCCCACCGAGTCAATGGCGAGATCGATACGCTCTGGAAGGATGCGCACGAACGCGGGTGGCAAGCATTGTGGGTGACGCTCAAGGCGTGGGTGGAAGAGGGGCGGGCCGTCGATCCCGAGTCGGGACGCTAAGAACGCTCGCATCACTCCGCGAGCGTATCCAGGCGCGGGATACATGGGCTGACAAGGCCGGGGGTGATGAAGTCATCGAACCACGGTTCGCCCACGCGTGAGCAGACGATGCTGCGCTGGCCCCACGCGCTGGCGACGCGGCCGAGGGGGTCGGTGACCTGTTCGGATGGATCCTGGAAGGTCGAGTGGTGAATGGGCATGAGGCGGCGTGCGTTCATGCGCTGCGCCATGTCGGCGACTTCCTCGGGGGAAGCGTGGACGTGGCCCCAGTGGTCGCTGTTGCCGATGCCGAGGATGGCGAGATCGATGCCGCCTGAATCGGCGAGGTGGTCGAAAGCGTTGGTGTGGCCGGTGTCGCCGCCGAAGACGATGCGCTTGTCGCCGGTCTGAAGCACGTAGGCGTTGTAGCCGCGATGACGGTCGACGAACCAGCGGGCGCCCCAGTGGCGTGGCTGGAGCGAGGTGATACGCACGCCGTTCACCCGGGCACGCCGGTCCCACGGCAGTTCGATGACGTTCTTGAAGCCACGCGGGAGGAGCCGGCGCGTCCGCGCCGGGATGACAACGCTCGCGCGCGAGCCGGAGTGCTCGATGATGCGTTCGAGGGATTCCTTGTCCCAATGGTCAAAGTGGGCATGGCTGAGGAGCACGAGGTCAATGGGCGGGAGGGCATTGACGTTGATGGGGAGCGCCGTCTGACGCCGGCGACCGATGCGGCGCTGGCCGACGGGCGGGCCGGCCTGCTCGCCGAAGTGCGGGTCGGTCAAAATGTTGAGACCGCCCGCGCGGAGGAGCACGGTGGCCTGACCCAGCCAGCAGCCGCCGAAGGATGCGGTGTGCCACTCGTCGTGCGTTGGGAAGGAGTAGTTGGGCGCGCACACATCGCACGGCCCGCGCAGCCCGAACGATTCCGCCAAGACGCGCGGCCACTGTTGAATCAAAGCTTGTGCGCTGCGTGCTCGATGTCCCACGCGGGAATTCTCCCCTGACAGCCCTGGTCAGGATAGGCCATCCGGCCACGGCGACAGCCGCCTCCATCAGAACCAACCGACGAAAGGAACCGCCTGTTCCCTTTGGGGACACGGCATGAATTCAGCGTGAAACGGGGGGATTTACTTCTCGGCCCCTGAGAAGTCCACGATGTGCTCGCCCGCGACGGCATCAAGGGGCACACGGGTCTCATCTTTGACGGCGCTGAGGCAGAAGGATGTACGGATGCGTCCGATGTTCGGGACCGCGGAGAGGCGGTGAACCACGAACTGCTCGTACTGGTCCATGTCGGTGACGATCACCTTGAGGATGAAGTCTTCTTCGCCGGCGGTGTGCCAGGCGGCCTGGACTTCCTCGAACTCGGCGACGGCCTTTTTGAAGTCGGACAGGCCGTTAGTGCCGTGCTCACGGAGGGTGACGTGCACGAGGGCGGAGATAGACTTGTCGAGTTCGACGGTGTCGAGGATGGCGACGTAGCGGCGGATGATGCCGGAGTTCTCGAGCTTCTTGACGCGTTCCAGGGTGCTGGGCGGGCTGATGCCGACGCGGGTGGCCAGCGTGGCGTTGGTGATTTTGGAGTCGGTCTGGAGCTGGTTGAGGATGGCGAGGTCGATGGCATCGAAGCGAACGCGCGGAGAGCGGCCGCCGCGCTTGGAGTTGCCCGCGGAGCGCGAGTGGCCGTTGGCTGAGGTCGCATCAGCGCTGGAGCGTCGGGTGGACTGTGCCATGAGAAACCTCCGGAATCACGTCGGGCGCTTTGAGCGTCACGCGGATCGCTGATCGGGACGAAAAACGTCGGCGCAATGCGGGCCGGTTGAATGATCAAGAATTAGCAGGTTCGGGGTGGATTTCAAGAAGATTATTCGCCCAATCACCCGTTTGACAGAAGAAATTGTTGCCAAAGCGGCTGAAACCCGTGATAATGGGGGGAGACCGGGCCAGCGATGGAGGCCCGGGCTTTTGAATCGAAAGTGCCCATTTGGAGGTCCCTCCGATGACGACCGCTCCCGCGCGCCCCGGCTCCACCGGTTCGACGATCGCCCCCAAGTCCGTTGCCAAGGCCGGGGTCGATCCGCTGCAGCTCATCGACGTGGACCACGTGCAGTTCTATGTGGGCAACGCCAAGCAGGCGGCGTTCTTCTACGCGCACTGCTTTGGGTTCCAGATCGAACAGGTGTGCGACCTTACGACCGGCTCTCGTGAAGCGGCGCACTACCTTCTCACGCAGGGCAACATCCGCTTCATCCTTACCAGCGGACTGCATCCGACGCATCCGGCCTCAGTGGAAGTCGGGATGTACGGCGACGGCGTGAAGGATGTCGCCTTCACGGTGTTTGACGCGGAGAAGGCCTACGAGCAGGCGATCAAGAACGGCGCCCAGAGCGCGTATGAGCCGCGTGTGTTCAAGGACGACACCGGCAGCGTCACGATGGCGGGCATCAAGACGTACGGCCGCGTGTGTCACAGCTTTGTGAGCCGTACCGGCAAGTACGACCTCCCGAACGTGAAGCAGGGCGGGCTGTTCAAGCCGCGGTTCCGCAAGTTCGACTCGATGGGGGGCTCGATCCTCGCCATCAACGACTACAACAAGAAGCACCCGTGCGGCCTGAAGTTCGTCGATCACCTCGTCGGCAACGTCGAGATGGGCAAGATGAACTCCTGGGTGAAGTTCTACGAGGCTGTGCTCGAGTTCAAGATGTTCAAGCACTTTGATGATGCGGACATCTCGACCGAGTACTCGGCGCTGATGAGCAAGGTGATGGCGAGCGGCAACGGCCTGATCAAGATGCCGATCAATGAGCCGGCCGCGGGCAAGAAGAAGAGCCAGGTGGAGGAATACCTCGACTGGCACGCGAACACCCCCGGCGTGCAGCACCTGGCGCTGCGGACGGATGATGAGCTGCACTCGATCGCGGCGCTGCGCTCGCGCGGCGTGGACTTCCTCTCGATCCCCGAGATGTACTACAACAAGGTGTGGGACCGCGTGAACGCGATGCTCAAGCAGAGCGGCCACGAGGCGGTGAAGGAAGACCACCAGAAGGTGCGCGACCTGGGCATTCTTGTGGACGCGGATGACGAGGGGTATCTGCTGCAGCTCTTCACCAAGCCGCTGCAGGACCGGCCGACGCTGTTCTTCGAGATCATCTGCCGTCGTGGAAGCCAGAGCTTCGGCAAGGGCAACTTCAAGGCGTTGTTTGAGGCGCTGGAGTTGGAGCAGGAGCGGCGGGGGAATCTGTAAGTGTGAGCGCCGAACTCACGCTCCCAACTCTCGTGGGACTTGTCGCGGACTGTCTGCGCGACGTCGATTCATCCGGGACACCGTACCGTTCGGCGAAGCCGCCATTTCGTGAGTATGCGCCTGGGGTGGGTCCGTACAGCGAGACCCAGCTCGTTCGCCAACTGGCTGAACGACTTCCGAAGAAATCGCCTGTGCTGTGTGCAGGATCTTGCACGAAGCGCTTTCCAGATTTGCTGATTCCGAGCCAATGGGCGATCGAAGCGAAAATCGCCAGACCCTTTGGGGACAATGGCAAGGAAGCAGAACACTGGTCACAGAATCTGCTTCACCCGTATCCCGGCAACGTAAGCGTGCTGGCCGATGCGATGAAACTTGCCCAACATCCCGGCCCAGAACGGCGAGCCGTGCTCGTCATCGGCTACGAACATTCCCCACCGCGAATCAACCTCGACCCGCTCATCAAGGCGTTTGAGTTGATTGCCGCAAAAGTCATCGCACAGACGCTGGTTGATCGAACAGAATCGATTGTTGAAGGATTGACGCACCCGGTCCACCAACGGGCTCGCATCTGGGGATGGGAAGTTCTGGGCATCAACCCCTGACGCACCACACAGCAGTGCCTACTGCTTCGCGGCAAGCCTTTCCTTCATGTCGTCCCAATGCTTTTGTACCCCCAGAATGGGCGCCCACCGCTCAATGTAGTTGCGATCAATCTGGTCGCCGCTCACCTTGAACATGCTGGCGATGTCGCGGTTGTGCTTTTCGGAGCCGCCTTCGTGGTAGTAGACCAACTTCATCAAAATGATGTCTTCTGGCGATGAGAGCATCACGGGAACGCCTTCGATCATCCACGGACGAACCCGGCTAAATCGTGATCTATTGAACTCCGTATCCGGAGCATGAATCAGATCGATGGTGAAATTGATTGGTCGGTAGATGATGTTGAACGACCCGTCATACTCCATAGCCTTTAGGATCGCCTCGACGCTCAAATAATAATCGGGTTCAGTAAACGATTCGACAACTTCGTGTACATCACCCAATCTCAACCAAACGACAATATCAACATCGTGTGTGATACGCGTCTCGGAGTAAAACATCGCACCTTGTGAACCCGTGACAAAATACCGTACGCCGATTCGATTGAATGATTCGGCAACGACTTTCAAAACATCAAGCGGCTCCACCGGTCAGCCTCCGATACAGTTCGCATTCCACCTGTTCATCGGACCAATCCGGATGTTGCTGCCGAACGGCGCTTATGACCATGCGTCTTGCGCTCATAAACAAGTCGGAAGCTATGCGGAGGCGTCGCTCGGGCGGAATAGCACGCCAACGCGCTGCCGTCTCATCATCGATCACCTCGATATTGCGAGGATCGATGCCGAGCTGATGCGGGATTCTGGGCTCGCTCGCGTTCACGATGAAATGGTAGCATCGCCTTGCCGTAGAACCAGCCATGTACGCCAAAGCCATCACCCCCATCTTGAACGTCTCGGACATCCGCTCCTCGATTGCCTGGTTCGAGAAGCTCGGCTGGCGGAAGTGCTGGGACTGGGGGACGCCGCCCACGTTTGGGTCGGTCGGATCGGGCGAGTGCGAGATCTTTCTGTGTCTCAACGCCCAGGGGAGTCGTGGGCGCGGGGCGAATACCTCGACCCGGGGCGAGGCCGGCCAGGACGACGCAATGGACAAGGGCGTCTGGATGTCCGTCTGGGTGGACGACGTCGATGCGGTCCATGCGCGGTGCGTCGCCGAGGGGCTGGATGTGACGCATCCGCCGACGAATGAGCCGTGGGGTGTTCGGGAGTTTCACCTGCGGCATCCGGATGGGCATGTGCTCCGGATCAGCAAGGGCGTGGGCGCGTAGCGGCGTTGTGGTTGTGGCATCGACGCCCGAGAACGGCCCATTGCGCATGGACGGTGCGCATATGCGGCATGACTGTTGAATCTGGGTGGAGTGCGGATGCTCGTCTCGGCCTTGTTCAGGCGGTGGCCAGCAGTGCCTGATGCAGGGAATTTCTGAGTCGCCGGAACAGGGCTTGCCTTTCGGCGGTTGATGTCTACAGTTGCGAACTCTGGCGGCCGATCTTTCTGGCCCGCCGTACCTGGAGCCGATCGTGAACACTTGCGTCGTCAAACCCGATCACCGCCTCGCCCTTCGATATATGTCGGGCGCCGCGATGACGTGTGCGATGCATGATGTGGCGGGCTCCCATATGCCGGGCGACGTCAAACAGCATCGAATGTGTCGACAGTGTCGCGTCGCCCGAATCTGATCCAAGCACAATCTGAACGTGATATTGCCAGCGATTTCCGCCGTTTTTCACGGCCTTTTCGCGGGTAATCCCCAGACTGAATGCTTGGCGTCGTTCCCCGAACAACTGATGTCTCCCGCGCGTACAACCGCTTGCAGAGGCGATGTGCGGATCCGGGAGAGACGATCCGACGAATAGCCCTGTGTGACAGGGAGTGCCGCTGAGACCGGAGTTGCCGGTTCAAGTGGATGGAGAACCGAGCCATGTCCGCACCGAACTCGCCCTTCCGGTCCGAATCGAACGATCCCACCAACCGCGCGCTGCCGCCCGATCGCCTGTGGGAGGCGGTGGATGCGGCGCTGGACGCCGTCGAGGATGTCGCGGAGTACACCGGCGGCAAGCGGTTCAGCCCGCTGGAGCTTCTCGGCAGCCCGCTGCAGCCCGCTCGGCTGTCTCAGTTCACGAAGTTCGAGATCGAGGAAGCGACACGCTTCCTGATCCGGATGGGCGCGCTCCCTTCAAGCGGAGCGGCGGGCGCTGCGCGCGACAACTGATCAAGGTCTCTCCATGTGCTGCACGCGGGGCTTGGGCGATCCGGGAGCTCAAGCCCCGCGCGGCAGTTGTGTCGTCACCACTTGACTGATGCGCCGCAACCAAAGTCGCCGAGCAGCACCGACAGATCGGCGGCGTCGACATTGCCGTCGTGGTTGAAGTCGGCGCCGTCACCGGGGGTGACGCTGGAGCCGAACTGGCCGAGGAGCACCGAGAGTTCGGCGGCGTCGGTCAGGCCATCGCCATTGGCGTCGGCAGCGCAGGGGGGCGGCGGCGGGGTGAAACGGCCCGGGTTGTTGGGGATGAAGCCGTCGGTGGTCTGGTTGCCCAGAAGCGATGGGGTCACGATGCCCGTGCTGCGGTCGAGCAGGTAGATGCCGTTGGTCCCGAGGACTCCGGTGCCCTGCAGGCAAACGAAGATCAGGCCGTTGTCGAGTTCGAAAACGCCGTTGGCGCTGAAGGTGGGGTCGAGGGGGTAGGTGGCGACGCGGGTTCCGGCGGCGTCGTACTCGTAGATGGCATCTACGCCGCTGTTGTTGGCGACCAGCAGGTTGCCGTTGGCCAGCAGGCACATGCCCTTGGGGAGCGAGAGGCCGTTGGACGCCGCGGTGCCCGAGGCGAAAGCGATCTCGTAGGCGCCGGTGGTGGCGTTGAGGCCCCAGATGTACCCCGTGTCGGAGCCCGGAGTGCTGATGGCGCCGCCGTCGGAGACCAGCACTCGGCCCGCGAACGAGCGGACGTCCCAGCACGATTCGACATTCGGCGGGAACTCGCTGCCGAGGTTGGCGAAGGTGGTGGCGTCGAACTTGCGGATGCAGGCGCCGCCGGCGCCGTTGTTGGGGCCGAAGTTGCAGACATAGAGGATGTTGTTGATGACGTCGAAGCCGCGGACGTTGTCGAGGTTATTGGCGGGACCGACGACAAAGCCGAGGTAGTTGCCGTCGAGGTCGAACTTGAGGATGCCGTCGAGGTTCTGGTCACTGAGCCAGAGTTCATTGCCCATCTGCTGGACCTTGATGCCCAGGAGCATGATGTTGCCCGTGTCGGCGTTGGTGATGAAGTTAAGGTCGATGAGCGAGCCGTCGACGCTGCTGAAGCGCATCACGCGGTCACGGAAGGAGTCGGGGACCAAGATGTCGGCGCGGACTCCGGGGGCGGCGGCGGCTGAAATGACGGCCAACGTGACGGCGGTACGCAGGGTGTTCATGATCAGGCTCTCCTCTGGGAATGACGCCAAGCTAGCGCGTGCGGGGCAGATGGGTCAAGAAAAAAACGCCGGTGTGGGGTTGCATGGCGGGAACGCGGATTAACATCGCTTCATGCCGCACGAACTGACGCAGCCCCCCTACTTTGTTTCGGATGATGCCGGCCTTGTGGACTTCGATGTCGTCCACGGGTTTCTCACCACCTGCTACTGGTCGCCGGGAATCCCGCGCCAGCTCGTGGAGCGGGCGGCGCGGCACTCGATGTGCTTTGGCGTGTACAAGGGTTCTCCCGATGGCGAACGAGCGCAGGTCGGGTTCGCACGGGTCGTTTCGGACCGGGCGACGTTCGCGTATCTCGCGGATGTGTTCGTGCTCGATGAGCATCGCGTTCGCGGGCTGTCAAAGCTGCTGATGCGGGCGATCCTCTCGCACCCGGAACTCCAGGGCTTGCGGCGCTGGATGCTGATGACACGCGATGCGCACGGGCTCTACACTCAGTTCGGGTTCAACTCCATGCCCGATCCGACGCGCGCGATGGAGCGCACGATCGCCAACGCGTACCTGAAGAAAGGCTAAACGATGTCCGACGTCCTCAAGAGTGCGTTCTCCCTCCTCGCGTTTACGCGATCGATGTCGGACAAGATGGTGAGCGACTTCCCCGCGGACAAGGCGACGTACCAGCCCTCGCCGACGGACAATCACGCGGTGTGGGTGCTCGGGCACATCGCGGCGACGGACTGGTGGGTCGCCAGCGTGCTGAACGTCCCGGGGGTCAACGTCCCGGAGTCGTACGGCACCCTCTTTGGCGGCGGGTCGAAACCGACGGGCGATGCGAAGGCGTATCCGACGCTCGCGGAAGTGACGCGGGTCTTCAATGAGAGCCGTGCGGCCCTCTTGAAGTGGTACGAAACAGCTCCCGCGTCGGCGCTGAGCGTTGACCTGAGCGAGAAATCGAACGGCTTCACCACCGATCCGGTGGACTGCCTGTTCAAGCTGTCGTGGCACGAGGGGTGGCACTTCGGCCAGTTGGCGAGTGTGCGGAAGGCGCTGGGGTTGGCGAACAAGCTGGGGTGAATCGCCGTCTCCGATCACCTCAGAATCTTCGGTGATCTTGCCCGTTCCACCCCCCTAGCGAACGCCATCGGGGGTCATACACTTAAGGCGTACCCCTTGGTGGAGGACTCTTGATGCCGTACTACACCCAGCTCGGTCAGATTCCCAAGCAGCGCCACGTGCAGTTCCGTCGTCCGGACGGGCGGCTGTACGCGGAAGAGGTCTTCGGCACTGAGGGCTTCTCCGGCCCGACCAGCACGATGTACCACATCAACCCGCCGACGCAGGTGCACGGCTGGAAGCCGCTCTACAAGACCAAGCCCGAGTACGTCGAAGTGGAAGTAATGCGTATGCGTCACGTCAAGACGTCGCCGATGAAGCCCCTGGGCGATCCGGTGACGGGGCGCGTCGTGCTCTTTGGCAACGCCGATTGCGAGATGTCGGTGTGTCAGCCCGAGGAGCCGATGCACTACTTCTACAAAAACGGCCAAGGCGACGATTGCATCTTCATCCACTTCGGCACCGGCACCTGCTGGACGATGTTCGGCACACTGAAGTTCGGGCCCAAGGACTACATCGTCATCCCCAAGGGGACGATCTACCGCCTCGACTTCGACGGCCTGGGCGACTCGGAGCAGCACACGGCCCACGCGAAGAAATCCGCCAAGGGCAAGAAGAACGGGCGGATCACCAATCTGTTTGACGAGGCCGGCAACCCGATCGCGAAGTTCCTCGTGATCGAAACCGCTAACGGCAGCCACATCGGGCCGCCGCCGCGCTATGTCTCGAAGGCCAACGGGCAGTTCCTCGAACACTCCCCCTACTGCGAACGCGACCTGCGCCTGCCGCAGTTGCCGATGACCTGGGACGAGAAGGGCGAGTTCGAGGTGCGGATCAAGGCGCGCGACCTCGTGCACTCGTACACCTACGACTACCACCCGCTCGACATCGTCGGGTGGGACGGCTGCTACTACCCGTACATCTTCAACGTCGACGACTTCTCACCGATCACCGGCAAGCTGCACATGCCGCCGCCGATCCACCAGACGTTTGAGGCGCACAACTTCGTCATCTGCTCCTTCTGCCCGCGGATGCTGGATTACCATCCGAACGCGGTGAAGGTGCCGTACAACCACTCGAATATCGATTCCGATGAGGTGCTGTACTACGTCGAGGGCAACTTCGGCAGCCGCAAGGGGATCGAGGTGGGGAGCCTGACGGCCCACCCGCAGGGCATCCCCCACGGCCCGCACCCGGGGACGGTCGAGGCATCGCTGACGGCCACCTACACAGGCGAGCTGGCGGTGATGTGCGACACCTTCCGCCCGCTCTTCCCGACCAAGGCGGCGCTGAAGCTGGACGACCCGAAGTACCCGGCCTCCTGGCAGGGCGAGCACTTCCCGATGGCAGCGGCCAAGCTGGGCGAGGCGGCGCACACGAACGGGAACGGCAACGGGAAGTCGGGGAACGGCCACTCGAAGAAGAGCGGGGCTCCGGCTCCCTCGAAGTCGAAGAAGCCGGCGAAGGCGGTGGCGACGGACGAGGGTGTGGCGAACGTGTGGGCGCCGTGACCGCACACGCAACTTGGTGAACTGATCGAACCCGTGGATGAATGTCCGCGGGCTTTTCGTGCGCTTGTGAGCCGAAACCCCCTGCCGTAGCATTCGTGCCGCTTGGCACGGACGCTTCCAACCACCCTTGTCGCATCCGCCCTGATCGCCGCCGCCGGTGCGCCCGTTTCGGCGCAGAACGGGGCGGCGGCGGCCTCCGGCGTCGTTGAACCCAGCGTCCCCGCGTACGACGGCCGATCCTTCGGCGGGGTGCTGCTGGCGGTGCCGGCGCAGGAGGGCGGGGTCGAGCTGGCGGCGAGG
>JBGSZV010000198.1:0-15200 GCA_041750235.1 Phycisphaerales bacterium | reverse complement strand
GAGGATGGCTTCGGCGAGGTGAGCGAAACGGTCGGCGGGCCAGCGCTTGCCGGGCCAGCGGCTGGTGGGGGCGATGACGGCGTAGGGGGTGGCGGCCAGTCGAGGATCGAGGCCCAGGCGATCGCCGGGCATGGTGTAGAGCCGCATGTCATGGATCGTCGGAACGCCCGCGGCTTCGATGAGCGCGAGCATGCGGTCGACGGTGTGCATTGACTTGCGCACGCGGACGCGGTCGGTGTAGCCGATCCAACCGAACTCCGCGGCGTTGCGGTATCCAAGGCGCCGGTGCGCGAAGGTGGCGAGCGACAGCAGGCCGCTGCGGAGGAGGCCCTGGCAGTCGATGACGAGGTCGTACTTGGCGACCCGAAGTGATCGAAGCAGGGCGGTGAGGGTGGTGAGCCCATCGGGCCTAGCCAGCTTCTTGAGCGTGAGCTGGCGACGGGGGAACCGTATGACATGGGAGAGCGCCGGGTGGGCCGCGATGGCGGCGCCGAAGGTGTCCTGCACCATCCAGTCGATGCGGGCGTAGGGGAACCTCTGGCGCAAGCTCACGAGCACCGGCACCGTGCGACAGACGTCGCCCAGTGCGCTGGGACGGATCAGGAGGATCCGCTGCGGCTCGGGGATCAGTGGCTTCAGCGGCTTGGGCACAGTACCTACTCTAGATCAGGGTTTCGGGGGATGCGGTGAATTTCGGCAGGAGATGCGGATGTTGCGGGCGCGTCCCAGAACGTGCGTGCGGGGGCAAAGCCCAGCGGGTGCGAATCTCGGACGTGGCGGGGCTAGGTTGAGGGGATGGAACGCATGTTCACATCCATCACCGCCGGGCGGGGGCCCATCTTGGCCTGATCGATCGCTTGCTTGATTTCGCGCAGGACCAGCGGGCGAAGAGTCCCAAAGCGCGACGTATCGACCCAGACATTCACGGTCCAGAGGTACGCCGGGGCGATCTCGGACAACACGACGCTCGGGGCGGGATCGCGGAGGGCGCCGGCGTTGAGGGAGAGGATGCGGTCCACGGCGGACTCGAGCACGCCGCGGACTTCGTCGTAGGCGGCGAGTGGGGAGACCGGGAGTTGGATCGAGATCACACGCTGGGGGTGGCGGGTCTGGTTCTCGATGACGCCGCCGAAGATCGCGCCGTTGGGCACGATGATGCGGCGGTTCTCGATGGTGTCGAGGTTGGTGGTGAAGAGATCGATGCCGTCGACGATGCCGGTTTGTCCGGCGACGATCACCGCGTCACCGATCTTGAAGGGTCGGAAGATCAGGAGGAGGATACCCGAGGCGAGGTTGCCGAGGTTGCCCTGGAGCGCGAGCCCGATGGCAAGCCCGGCGGCACCGATGACGGCGGCGAAACTGGTGGTGTTGATGCCGAAGGTGCCGAGGCATATCACGATTGCAAAGAAGATCACGCCCCAGCGAACGAGGTTGCCCAGGAACTTCGAGAGGGTGAGGTCCAGGCGTGCTCGCTGCGTGCCTCGGAGCACCATCCGCCGTAGCCAGCTTGCGATGAACCACGATACCAGCAGCAGGATCAGCGCGCCGGCCACCTTGGGGCCATGGACCGCGAACCAACCGGCGGCCTGATCAGCGGCGTTCTCGACGGCTCCCATCGGCTTTCTCAGCGATGCGGCGATGCCGGTCGTGTCCGTGAGATTTGTTGGCTGAGCCGCCCCGAGCAACAACCGCATGCAACGCCTCCTGCGTGGATATCCGATCCGTCAGTTCGAGAAGTTACGCCCCAATCCGGGGGCTCGCAAACGCCGGCCTTACAGCTTTGAGGCGCTCAGATAGCCGGGGTACTCGGCATCCCAGTTGTAGCGTCGCTTGATCTCCGCCCCGAGGCTCTGTCGCGGACGCTCTTCGGCGTGGTTGAGGAAGAGCCGCGGTTTCTCTGCTGCGGTGTGGCTGACCCAGTCGAGGAGATCGGTGCGGCCGGCGTGGGCGGAGAAGCCGCCGAGTGTGTGGATCTTCGCCCGCACCGCGATCCATTCTCCCAGCACGCGCACGCGCGTTTCGCCCTCGACGAGGCGTCGTCCGAGAGAGCCGGCGGCTTGATAGCCCACGATGACGACGTGTGCGCCGCGTCGCCAGAGGTTGTGCTTGAGGTGGTGGAGGATGCGTCCGCCGGTGCACATGCCGCTGGCGGCGATGATCACGCTCGCGCCCCACATATCGTTGAGTTCGCGTGACTCCGCCGGTGTGCGGGTGAATATCAGGCCGGGAAGATCGAGCAGGCCGTCGCCGCGGTCGATCAGGGCTTGCGCTTCGGCATCGAAGAGGTTTCGATGTCGCCGGTAGAGCTCCGTCGCGGTGATGGCCATGGGGCTGTCGAGGTACACCGGGAACTTGGGAAGTCCGCCGGTTCGGACGAGTGAGGCGAGCTGGTAGATCAACTGCTGGGTGCGGCCGACGGCGAACGCGGGCAGGAGCACTTTCTGCTTGTCCCACACGGCGTTGCTGATGATGTCGTGGAACTCTGAGGTGGTCTCGGACAAGCTGCGGTGGTCGCGATCGCCGTAGGTGGCTTCGAGGAGCACGGCATCGGCGGGCGGTGGGGGGGTTGGGTCGTGCATCAGGGGCACGCCCTTGGGGCCGAGGTCGCCGGAGAAGACGATCACCTTCTCGATGCCCGCATCGAGCACGCGCATCTCGACGCTCGCGGAGCCGAGGATGTGGCCGGCGTCGAAGAAGCGGATTCGAATGCCGTCGGCGATTTCTCGCCATTCGTCGTAAGGGAGAGGATTGAGGAGGGGGAGCACCCGCTCGACTTCGGCTTCGGTGTAGAGCGGCGTCGGGGCTTCCCGGCCCTGACGGGCGCGGATGCGGGCGGTCCACTGCAGGTCGGCTTCCTGGACCCGCGCTGAGTCTCGAAGCATCAGCGCTGTCACGTCGCACGTTGCGGGGGTGGCGTGGATCGCCCCCTTGTAGTTCCATGTGGCGAGGAACGGCAGGCGGCCGCAGTGATCGACGTGGGCGTGGGTCAGCACGACGGCGCTGAGGGATTCCTGTTGCGGGAATCGGCGGGCGAGAAAGCGACGGTTTCGGAGTTCCGCGGCGACGCCGCCCTGATGAAGTCCGAAATCAACCAGCACGCGGGCGCGGGACGTTTCGACCAGGGTGCTCGATCCGGTGACTTCGCCCGCGGCGCCGAGGAAGGTGAGTGTGATCATTGCGGGCTCGCCATTGTGAAGGAATCGTCAAGTCCGGAAAACGCTCCGGTCGCGTCCAAGCCCCGTTTTTAGCGCAGGCTTTACACAAACCTCGCCGAAAGCGCCGGGCACGCTCGTATCATCGCAGAAGTTCCGGATCACGCTGTACGCCCCTCGGATCAGTTCCCTCCCGGAGTACTCTCGCGTGCCGACCGCGCCCGTGTTGATCGTCGAAGACGAAGCCGACATCGCCCGCCTTATGCAGTTCCATCTGGAGCGTGAGGGGTTCGAGACGGTGCTCGCGCAGTCGGGACGCAGCGCGCTGACCGCGATTGAACGCCAGCGGCCGTCGCTGGTGGTGCTGGACATCATGCTTCCGGATCTGGACGGGCTGGAAGTCTGCCGTCGTCTGAAGAAGGATTCGTCGACCAAGGACATCCCGGTGGTGATGGTGACGGCGCGGGGCGAAGAGTCGGATGTGGTGGTTGGGCTCGAGCTGGGCGCTGAGGATTACATCACCAAGCCGTTCAGCCCGCGGGTGTTCCTGGCGCGTGTGAAGGCGGTGCTGCGGCGTCGCAACAGTGATGTTGGCAGCCAGGTGGTGCTCGCTGGGGGCGACATCGTGATCGATCCGGCCCGCCATGTGGTAAAACTCGCCGGTCAGGAGATTGAACTGACGCTGACGCAGTACCGGCTGCTTCATTACCTCGCCGCTCGCCCGGGCTTTGTCCGGACACGTGATCAGATTGTCTCCGCGGTGCGGGGCGAGGATGCAGTGCTGTCGAGCCGTGCGATTGATGTGCACGTCGCCGCCCTTCGGCAGAAGCTCGGCGAACTCGGGGACCTGATCGAGACAGTGCGGGGTGTCGGGTACCGATTGGCCGATCAGAGGTCCAGTGAGGCCGTCTGAGTACCATCGTCCCTCGTGAAGGCTCCCGGCCAACCCATTCTCGTTCGAATCGGCATGCCCATCGCGGGCGTGCTGGTGCTGTGTGTGATTGCGGTGACGCAGACGGAGAATGTCGGCACGCGCTGGCTGGTGACCATTGCCGCGATTGCGGTGATCGGGTTCATCCTGGCGGGATTTTCCGCCCGGTTACGCCGGCTGGCGGTGCAGACCCGGCGGGTCGGGACGTTGCACGGGCCGCGTTACGTGACTGCCGCTCCGGAGCGGGAAGTGACGGAGGTTGTACTGGGGTTGCGGAACGTGGGCGATCGGCTGGCGGCCGCGACCACGGAGTTGCATACCTCGCGGGCTCAGCTTGATGCGCTGGTGAACGCGGTGGATGTGGGCGTTGTGATTCTGGACAGCGAGCAGCGGATGGTGCGGGTGAATCCGGCAGCGGCGCGGATTCTGGCGGCGGGCTCGCGGGATCTGCGGGGGCAACTGGTGCACGAGGTGGTGCGGGCGCCGGCGTTCCTGAAGTTTGTGACGGATGTGATGGATCGGCCGCGGCTGGCGTCGGCGGAGATGGAGATCGTTGCGGATGCGCGGCGGGCGCTACGGGTGACCAGCGCGGCGCTGACTGATGGGGAGTCTCGGGTCAACGGCGTGGTTGTGCTGCTGACCGACCTGACCGAGATGAAACGGCTTGAGTCGGTGCGCAGCGACTTTGCGGCCAATGTTTCGCACGAACTGCGGACGCCGATCACGAACATCAAGGGGTATGCGGAGACGCTGCTGGAGATCGGGCTTTCGGATCCGGAGCTGGCGGGCAAGTTTCTGCGGATTGTGGCGTCGAATGCGGATCGGCTGGGGGCGATCGTTGACGACATCCTCGCGCTGACGAATCTGGAGCGTTCGGAGGCGGATGACACATTGGTTACCGCGGATTCGGCGCTGGCGCCCATCCTGGAGGGCGCCAGGGTTCAGCATGCCCCGGCCGCCTTCGCCAAGCAGATGGAGGTGTCGATCGAGGTCTCGCCGGATCTCACCGGGCAGGTGAATGCCCGGTTGCTCGAGCAGGGGGTCGGGAACCTCATCGACAACGCTGTGAAGTACAGCCCGGCGGGTACGCGGGTGCACGTGCGGGCCAGCCGGGTTCCGAGCCCGGTGGGGCCGATGCTGGAGATTTCGGTGGCGGATGAAGGGCCGGGGATCGCACCAGAGCACTTGTCGCGGATCTTTGAGCGCTTCTATCGCGTGGATAAGGCGCGGAGTCGGGAGCAGGGGGGGACCGGCCTCGGGCTCGCGATCGTGAAGCACATTGCGACGGCCCACGGCGGCCAGATCGCGGTTGAGAGCACCCCTGGGAAGGGGAGCACTTTTCGGATTTCGATCCCGGATCCGGCTCCCTTGGCGAAATCTTGACGCTATTTCGCGTGTTTTGGCCCCTCGGGCGGGTGTTCTTAACGGCATCTGAACAGTCCTTGGGTACACCGATGGCGGATCGTTCAAGCACCCACGGAGGAATTCCTGACCATGTTCCGCAACTCTCGTTTCGCTGCCGCGACCGGTCTGCTGCTGGCCACCATCGGCGTCGCCATCGGCGCTGACGCCAAGCTCAAGGGCAAGATCACGATCGACGGCTCCTCGACGGTTGAGCCGATCACGTCGGCGGTCTCGGAAGAGTTCTCGATCGCCAACACGGGCGTGCAGGCGCCGGTGGGCATCTCGGGCACGGGTGGCGGGTTCAAGCGTTTCGTTGCCGGCGAGACGGACATTTCGAATGCTTCTCGCCCGATCAAGAAGGAAGAGGCCGAGGCGTGCGCCAAGAATGGCGTTGAGTTCGTCGAAGTTCCGGTGGCGTACGACGGGCTGACGCTCGTCGTGAACTCCAAGAACAACTGGGTCGACACTCTCACGCTCGCTGAGGTCAAGAAGATCTATCTCGCCGACGGCGGGGTAAAGCTCTGGAGCGACATCCGCCCCGAGTGGCCCAAGACCGCGATCAAGGTCTTCTCGCCGGGCACCGACTCCGGCACGTTCGACTACTTCAAGGAAGTGGTGGCCGACAAGGGCGGCAGCATCCGTTCGGACATGCAGGTTTCCGAGGATGACAACGTGCTGGTGACGGGCGTTTCCAACGACCCGAACGCGATCGGCTTCTTCGGCTGCGCGTACTACTTCGAGAACAAGGACAAGCTCAAGGCGCTCAAGATCGACGCGGGCAAGGGCGCGATCGCTCCGACGCACGAGACGATCGAGAACGGCACGTACGCTCCTTTCAGCCGTCCGCTGTTCATCTATGTGAACAAGAAGTCCGCCTCACGTCCGGAAGTGAAGGCGTTCGTTGAGTTCTATCTGGCGCAGGCTCCGGAACTGGTGGAAGAGGTCAAGTACGTGAAGCTCCCCAGCGAGCTGTACGCTCGTGCCGCCACGAACTTCCAGAACCTCAAGACCGGGACGCAGTTCCTGAACGCCAAGGGCGAGAAGGTCCATGGCCCGCTGTCTGAGATCTACAAGTAAACTGAGTCACTTCTCCGCCGGGTCGTCGACAGGCGACCCGGCGGTTTGCCTCCTCTGCGTCGTGCCCAACCTCCTTCATCCGAGACGACATGGCGCGAGAATTGCGCGAGCCCAACTCGGCTGCACGGGACCTTCCGGGACGGCCCCGATCCCGGCGACTCACGCGCTCGTTTGAGCGGGCCATTACCGGTTCCCTGGTGATGTGTGCGCTGTTCTCGATCTTCGTCACCGGGATGATCGTCTTCGTGCTGTTCTCGCAGACGGTCGGGTTTTTCCGGGTTCACGGCGATGACACTCCGGGACGCGCCAACAGGGCGTGCGGCGGGGCGCCGGTGTCGTTCGAGGCGGCCGAGGTGGGGATCAGCGAGATCCGCACGCGGTCGGCCACCGACCGAGAGATCGAATACGTGGAACTGACGGGGTCGCCGCGGGTGTCGCTGGCCGGCCTGACGTATGTGGTGATCGGCGGGGGTGGCGAAGAGCCGTTGTCGAGCGGCGTGGTGACGGTGGCGGTCGATGTGAAGGGGCCGGTGCTCGACGCGTCGGGCTACTACATCATCGGCAACCAGCGGCGGGTGTACCGCTCGCGGGTGGATCAGTTGGAACCGCTTGAGATTCCCAACGGGGACAACCAGACTCACCTGCTGGTGCGCGGCTTTGCCGGGCGGGTGGGTGACGATCTTGATACGGACGATGATGGCACGCTGGATGCGACGCCCTGGTCGGATGTGATCGATCAGGTCGCATTGATCGAGGAGTTGGAGCCGAGCGCTGAGAACGGCAAGCAGCGGTTCTACTCCACGATGGTTGCGGGCTCGTCGTACGGCCAGACGGCGGCGCACGCGTATCGGTGCGCGGCGACCGGTGAGTGGTACTCGAGCACGGCGGACTCCGTTGCGGTAACGCCGTGGGAGTTCCTGACCGGGACGCAGTGGAATCCGCTGCTGGGCGAGATCAAGCACTACGGCGTGTTGCCGCTGATCTGCGGGACGCTGCTGGTGTCCGCGATTGCGATGTGCATCACGGTGCCGTTCGGGTTGATCACCGCCATTTATCTGAGCGAGTATGCGCCGCGACGGGTGCGGGCGTTCCTCAAGCCGGCGCTGGAAGTGCTGGGGGGGATTCCGACGGTTGTGTACGGCTACTTCGCGCTGATGGTCATCACGCCCATCCTGCAGTCGTTGCACGCATGGATTTCGTCTCCATTTCGATCGTTGCTGCCGCCGCCTGAGAAACTGGTTGAGCACTACAGCAACAGCGAGCAGTTCGCGGTGTGGGTGTGCAAGCCGTTTGAGAGCTACAACGTGATGAGCGCGGGGATCGCGGTGGGCATCATGGCGTTGCCGATCGTCTGCTCGCTGACCGAGGATGCGCTGCAGGCGGTGCCGCGGTCGCTGCGGGAGGGGGCCTACGGCATCGGGGCGACGAAGTTCGAGGTGTCGACGAAGGTGGTGGTCCCGGCGGCGCTGTCAGGAATTGTGGCGGCGTTCCTGCTTGCGATCGCGCGCGCATTCGGCGAGACGATGATCGTGGCGCTGGCGGCGGGCAATCTGGCGCAGTTGACCCTTGATCCGCGCGAATCGACGCAGACGATGACGGCGTGGATCGTGCAGATCTTCCTGGGCGATGCGAGCAACTTCGGGCCCGAGTACCTGTCGTGCTACGCGGTCGCGGCGACGCTGTTCATCATGACGCTGTGCCTGACGCTTTTGGGCGGCTGGGTGCTCAGGCGGTACCGTGAGGTGTACCAGTGATCCAGCCGCCGAACTTCAGCACTGTTCGCGTCCGCAGCCATCGGCGACGTCAGGTGATGGACCGCGTCTTCCAGGGCGTGTGCATTGCCGCGGCGTGCGCGACGCTTGCGATTCTCGTGGTGCTGCTGTCGTCGGTGATTGGTCGGGGCGTCAAGAATCTGGATTGGCAGTTCCTGACGAACCCGCCCTCGCGAAAGCCCAAGGAGGCGGGTTTCATGCCCGCGCTGTGGGGCTCGATCTGGCTGTGCGTGGTGTGCGCGGTCGCGGCGTTGCCGTTGGGGATCGGCGCGGCGGTGTTCCTGGAGGAGTACAAACCTCGGAACTTGTGGCTCCGCAGGCTCCATGCGTTTATCGAGGTGAACATCCGGAATCTGGCGGGTGTGCCTTCGATCGTGTACGGCGTGATCGGGCTGACGGTTTTCGTGCAGATGTTCGGTCTGCTAGGGAATCCACTGACGCCGACGCTGACCTTCGGCGATCCGGAGAAGTGGTACTACCTGCAGTTGCCCTTCGGGCGGGGCGTGGCGGCGGGCGGGTTGACGCTGATGCTGGTGGTGCTACCGATCGTGATCATCTCGACGCAGGAGGCGCTGCGGGCGGTGCCTGATTCCTTGCGGCAGGGGGCGCTGGCGGTGGGGGCCACGAAGTGGCAGATGATCTCGAAGATGACGCTGCCGGCGGCGGTCCCGGGCATCATGACGGGTTCGATCCTGGCGATGAGCCGGGCCATCGGCGAGGCGGCACCGGTGCTGGTGATCTGCGGGATCGTGTTCATCCGGTTCGCGCCGAACAATCTGATGTCCGACTTCACCGCCATGCCGTTGCAGATTTACCGCTGGGCGTCAGACCCGCGCGATGATTTCCATGCGGTCGCCGCCACGGGCATCATCGTGCTCTTGGGTATTTTGATGGTGTTCAACATTACCGCTGTTCTCATTCGCCAAAAGTTCCAGAAGCCGCTTCAATGACCACGCTCATGAACGAACCACCCGCTCACGATCAACGCTCGGCCACTCCGCTGGTCCGGGTCGCCGGCGACATCCGTCCGGGGACGCCGCCACAGCCGCCGACGTCGGTCGAAGTGGCCATCCGCGTGCGGGATTTCAGTTGCTGGTACGCCAGCTTCCAGGCCCTGCATTCCATCAGCATCGATGTGCCGGTCAAGCAGGTCACATCGCTGATCGGGCCGAGCGGATGCGGGAAGAGCACCTTCCTCCGGTGGATCAACCGGATGAACGACCTGATCCCGGGCGCGCGTGCTCAGGGGTCCATCGACCTGCACGGCGAGGACCTGTTCAGCCGCGGGATCGACATCGTGGATCTGCGGCGGCGCGTCGGGATGGTCTTTCAGAAGGCTAATCCGTTCCCCAAGAGCATCTACGACAACATCGCCTTTGGTCCGCGGCTGCACACGCGGATGAGTCGCGGGGATCTGGACGACCTGGTCGAGCAGTCGCTGCGTCGGGCGGCCCTGTGGGACGAGGTGAAGGACCGGCTGAAGAACTCGGCCCTGGGGCTCTCGGGCGGGCAGCAGCAGCGGCTGTGCATCGCGCGGGCGATTGCGGTGGGGCCCGAGGTCCTGCTCATGGACGAGCCCTGCTCGGCGCTGGACCCCAAGAGCACGCTCCGGATCGAGGACCTGATCCGCGAGCTGCGGAACGACTACGCAATTGTCATCGTCACGCATAACATGCAGCAGGCCGCACGCGTTTCAGACCTCACCGCGTTCTTCTACGAGGGGCGTCTGATCGAGTGCGGCAAGACGCTCGAGATCTTCACCAAGCCTCGGGAGCGTCAGACCGAGGACTACATCACCGGTCGATTCGGCTGATTCCGGCCGTGGTCGAACGGCGGAGAGACAAGACCGAAATGTCCGCCCAGTCAGAGCAAGACCTTCTACGTCTCAGGCGTGCCGTGCTGACCATGTGTGCCGGTGCTGAGAGCCGCGTTGCGCAGTCATTTGAGGCCCTTTTGGACCGCAAACTCACGGTGGCCAAAGAGGTGCGCAGCGGCGATGACGAGATCGACAAGATGGAGACGGACATCGAGTCGGAATGCCTCCGCATTCTCGCGCTGGATGCTCCGGTCGCCAGTGATCTTCGCTTTGTGCTTGCGGCGATGCGGATCAACTCGTCGCTGGAGCGGATTGCCGACATGGCGCGGGCGGTCGCCAAGAAAGCGATCAAACTCGAGAAACTGCCGCACGTGGATTTCCCGCCCAGCATCAAGGAGATGGCCGATCTGGTGCTCCTGATGGTCCGGGATGCCTGCACGGCTCTGGCATCCGACGATCAGCAACTCGCCACCGCTGTGAGACGGCGCGACACCTACGTGGACCAGAAGAACAAAGAGTTCTTCGCCTGGGTGGTCTCAACGCTGAGCACGAGTGCTACCAACGCCGAGGCGATCATCCACATGCTGATTGTCGGGCGGACGATCGAGCGGATCGGCGACTTGGCGGTGACGATCGCTGAGGACGTGATCTTTGCCGTGGGCGGCGAGATCGTCCGGCATACGCCCGCCTGAGCCCGTGGACCCGGCGACCGGCCGAAAAGGCGTCCCTGTGGGTTTCCGAGCATCGAGTTTGACATAACCTATCTTCTCGGACGTTGGATCCGGGGGCAGGGGGGTTGCGTTTGGGGCGTACACTCCGGCCCCAAGACCCTGTCCGGACCTGTCCCCCGAGGCATTTCCCATGTTCGACCGACTCAGCGAAGGCTTCTCCGCCGCGTTCCGCAAGCTCTCCGGCAAAGGCAAGATCACCGAGGAGAACGTGCGGGAGGCGATGGTGGATGTCCGCACCGCCCTGCTCGACGCGGATGTCGAGTTGGGGATCGTGGATGAGTTCTGCCGGAAGATCGTGGCGGAGGCCGTCGGCCAGCAGGTGACCGCGAGCCTGCAGCCGGGCCAGCAGATGATCGGGATCGTCCACAAGGCCCTGGTGGACCTGATCAGCGGCGAGGAGGCGGCTCAGGCGGGCGTCGTGCGGGTCAGCCCGGCCCCGACGATCGTGATGATGTGCGGGCTCCAGGGGTCGGGAAAGACGACCACCTGCGGCAAGCTCGCGGGGTACCTCAAGAAGCGCGGTCGTTCGGTCATGCTTGTCGCCGCGGACCTCCAGCGCCCCGCTGCCGTCGAGCAGTTGAAGACGGTGGCGGAGCACGTTCAGGCGGAGATGCCGGGCGGCGCCCAGGTTCATTTCTACTCAGAGCCCGACAAGGTGGCGGCGTACGGCAAGGCGGTCGGGGCGGCGATCACGGTGTGTCAGAACGGTGTGCGGCAGGCGATGAAGCTTGGCGTTGACACGGTGATCCTGGATACCGCCGGGCGCCTGCACGTCAATGACGAACTGATGGGCGAACTCGCGAGTGTGAAGCGGGCGGTGGGCCCCCACCAGATCCTGCTGGTGGTTGACGCGATGACCGGGCAGGATGCCGTCAACTCGGCGAAGTCGTTCCATGAGCGGCTGGCGGTGGACGGCATCATCCTGACGAAGTTCGACTCGGATACGCGCGGCGGCGCTGCGTTGACGGTGAAGCGTGTGACGGGCGCGCCGATTCAGTTCATCGGTGTTGGCGAGAAGCTGGACGCGCTCGAGGAGTTCCATCCTGAGCGCGTGGCGGGCCGCATTCTGGGGATGGGTGATGTGGTTTCGCTGGTTGAGAAGGCGCAGGAGCAGGTGAGCGAGGAAGAAGCCGAGCGCATGGCTGAGAAGATGGCCAAGGGCCAGCTCACCATGGACGACTTCCTGGATCAGATGCGGTCGCTACGCAAGATGGGGCCGATGAAGCAGTTGCTTGGTCTGCTGCCGGGAGTTGGATCGGCGCTGAAGGATGTGCAGATCGACGAGAAGCAGCTTGACCGCATCGAGGGCATGGTCAGCTCGATGACCAAGGGCGAACGTGCGGACGTCGCGAGCATGAATCAGTCCCGGCGCCGACGGATCGCGCAGGGATCGGGCGTGAAGGTGGAAGAAGTCAGCCAGCTCACGCGGCAGTTCGAGAGCGTCTCGAAGATGACGAAGCAGATGGCGTCGATGGGCGTGCGTGACCGCATGAAGGCGGTGCGCGATTTGCAGTCGGGCGCTGCGGGCGGCATGCCGGGGATGAAGGGGCTGCCGGGTTTCAGCCTCAAGGGCAGCACGCACATGGCGAGCCCCAAGTCGCGTTTCAAGAAGCGGAAGTAGGTTTGGTGCCTGTGCCGCCGGCGATTGGCAGCGGGTCTGCGGCCTTGCCCTCGGTCCATGCTTTGATGCGCGGCCAGATCACTTCAATCAGGAGGATCTTGATGCACGCGGCGACCGGGATGGCGAGCAGCAGGCCGTAGGGCCCGGCGAGGATGCCGCCGGCGAGCGAGGCGAAGAGGACGGTCGGGGCGTCCATGCCGGTGTTCTTGCCCTGGATCTTGGGGGTGAGAACGTAGTCGTCGAAGGCTTGGGCGAAGAAATAGAAGACGGGCGGGCCGCCGACGATCCACCACCATTCGCCGCGGAAGCCGCTGGGTGGATCCAGCCAGAGCAGCAGGATGGCGATGGGGATGCCGATGAGCGCGAGGTACGGCACGATGGAGGCGATGCCGACGCCGATCCCTAGGACGATCGCGGCGGGCACGCCGAGGATGAAGTACGCGATGCTGAAGACCACGCACTGGATGGCGCAGATGGTGAGGCGCCCGCGCACGAAGCCGGCGACGACGTTGTCCATCTTGTGGACCAGTTCGATCGTGCGGGTCTTGGTGCGGCTGTGAAGCAACCGCTGGAAGAACGCGACGACTTTGTCGTAGCCGGTGGACATGAAAAAGAAGAAGAACGCGGTGAGGAAGGCCGTGAAGCCGAGCACTCCGATGGAGACCACGCCACGGAGGATCTTGGTGAGGGCTTCGGTTCCCGTGCCGATGGTCGTTTTGAGGATCTGCTGACTGTTGTTGATGACGGTGTCTCTGACCGAGGCGTACTCAGGCGACTGGGTGTCGATGTTCTTGGAGATCGTCTCCGCGAGCGTGCGCCAGGATGAGTTGGACATTGAGGCCATGGCGCTCTGGCCGTGCTGGTATTTCTTGCGTGCGTCCTCCGAGAGCAGATTGACGGTCTCGGGGGTGATGGGCGTGCCGTCCTCGTGCTTTGCGGGAGCGTCAACGTAGGCCATCACGTTGACGGCGTTGCCGGCCACTTCACGGATAAACCCGACGCCCTGCACAGCTCCGAAGATCAGCCCGAAGCAGACGGGAACGATCACGATGAGGATGGCCGCGGCGATGATGATCGAGGCGGCGCCTTCGCGACTGACCCGGTGGCCGCGGGTCATCCACCTGATGAGCGGTTCGAAGAGGTAGGCAAGCAGCAAGGCCAGCAGGATCGGCACCGTCACGAGGCGGAGCATGTAGCCGATCTGAATGAGGCCGACGACCGCGGCGATCACGGCAATGTCACGGAGCACCTGAATCTGCCAGAGGTGCAACTTGTACCAGGCGTTCTTGCCGGATTCAGACATGCAATCAGACTAGCAAAATCGAACGAGACTCAGGCGAGCTCGAGTTCCTGGGCGAAGACCTCGTCAAACTCGAAGACGCCCTGGAAATCCTCGATGCTGTCTTCGTCGGTCTTCTTCATGAGTTCGGCCTGGACCATGATGAAGACGAGCTTGCCGAAATCCTCGGTGCGATTGACGCCCCATGAGGCGAGCACGGTGCGGGCGAGCAGGCCGTATTGCTGAATCGCGTAGTCGCGGAGGCCGAGGCAGAGTTCCTGACCGCTGACGTGGCGGCCGCTCTCGGGGTCGGCATCCTCCGACTCGAACATCTTGTCGACGGTGAACCGCAGGCCTTCCTGCACAAAGCAGAAAGCCTCGGGGGGGAAGCGTCCGGCCTTGCCCTTCAGCTTGTCCCAGAAGAGCGCGATCTCTGCGTTCACGTTGCTTCTCCCTGCTGCGACGCCCACACATCTCGGTGCGAACCGACATCATGCTACCCGTGGCCCCCCGGGCCGCAACTTTCGGATTGCGGGCGGCGGGACACGTCAGCCGTGTGTTCATCGGCTGACATGCGCATTTGTCTTGATCCACCACCTGAGGCGGGCCTTTCGCCAGGGGCCGACATCCCCGAGGCCGATGCGGGCGCCGGTGGCGATGTCCGCAGGATCGTGAAGATTCGACGCCGTTCCTTCCAGAAAGAGGCGATGGGAGGTCGTCAGGTCTTCGGCGTCGAGGGAGCGGTCGATCGCGAAGGCCTGGCAGATCTTCGCGGGGCCCGAGCAGAGGCCGCGATCGTCCACTCGGTTGCCTCGGTGTATGCGCATACGCGCGAGCCCTTCGACGGGTTCGATGGCTCGCACGAGCACCGCGACCGGTTCGCCCGGCTTGCCGCAGACGATGTTGAAACAGTGGTGCATGCCGTAGGTGAAGTAGACGTAGGCCGTGCCCGGCTTGGCGTACATGGATTCGTTGCGCGGGGTGCGGCGTCCGCCGAAGGCGTGGGAGGCGCGGTCTTGCACGCCAATGTAGGCCTCGGTTTCGACGATCCGTCCGGCGAGTCGCGTGCCGTCGTCCAGCAGGCGGACGAGCGTCGCGCCGAGCAGTTGCTGTGCGAGTGATTCGGCGCCTTGCGCGAAGAACCGGCGTGGCAGACGACGGGGCATTTGGGCGCTAGATCCTCCCCAGCAAGGGGGCGTTGCCACGGGCGTTGAGCACGCGCTCGAGCGGCGATTGGCGGGGATCGGTGCCTCGCACGTCAACCGCTGCGACGCCCGCCATGACGGCTTCGGTGCCGCGCGGGAAGCAGAATCCCCCTGCCGCGAGTCCGAGGGATGGCGCGGCGTCGGTCGTCATCATGCGGAGCAGCGTGGCGGGGTCCATGCGGTCTCGGGCGTGGAGGAAACGGGCGTCGTCG
>JBGSZV010000197.1:0-6096 GCA_041750235.1 Phycisphaerales bacterium | reverse complement strand
GGCCGGCGGTCGTGCCCATCCGCGACAGCCTGGTGGCGATGGCCCTCATCCTCGCGCTCATGGCGCGCACCGGGCGATCGCTCAGCCGGCTTGTTGCCCAGATTCCTGTCTACGCGATCGAGAAGCGCAAGCTCACGCTCGGTAGTTCCGTAGCGGTTGCTGCGGCCCAGGCCGCGGTGCTGAGGGAGTTCGCCGGCGCCCGCATGGATACCCAGGATGGCATCCGCGCCGATCTTGAGGTCCCCGGCGGCTCGGCCTGGGTGCACGCGCGTGCCAGCAACACCGAGCCGATCTTCCGGCTGATTGCAGAGGCGCCGACCCGCGAAGCCGCAGCCGCTCTACTCGACCGGGCGCAGACCGCGATCAGCGCCCGACGGTAACGCTTGCGATCTCGCCGCTGCGCGTCGCGTTGCGCTCGGCGAAGTAGTCGGCGCTGGTGAGCACGGAGTCCGCGTTGACGTCGCGCGGGTTCAGATGAAAGGCGTACAGGTCCTCGATGTCGGTGTCGAGGTCGCAGTCAAAGTCTGTGACGGGAGGATTCACGACGGCGATCTGTGCCAGCGGATCGCCGACCGGCACGGCTTGCCAGCTCAGGGCCGGGATCGCGGTGTACGCCGCTTCCGCGTACGTCAGGCCGTACTGCATCAGGTTGAGCGTGAGCATGCGGACATCGGCGACCGTGAAACTGAAGGGCTCCTTGACATGGCAGATGGTGAACGAGCCGCCGAACGCGATGAAGTCGAGCCCTTGCTGATGGTCCTCACGCTGCGTACCGTCGATCAGGCTGTTGCCGTTGTACGACTCGTAGCTGATGAGCATGGCCGCCGGATGAAAGTTGTACGTCGTGATGTAGGTTCCGGCGCCGGGCGGGTTCTCGCCGCCGTTGAGGTCGTGGTTCTCGCCGTAGCTGCCGAGCGCGATGACCGGATGCGACTGGTTCGCCAGTTCGGGCCCGGTGATAAAGTTGTGCGACTGATCGCGCGTGATGAGAAACCCCAGCGGCGTCAGCGAGTTCTGCGTGTCGAAATAGTCGGCGACGGTGGCGGTGTATCGCGGCGGCAGGCTGCCGGCATCGAGCTGGCCGTTGACGTCGGCGTCGAGTAGCACCTGCGTCTGGCAGGGAGTCGCGCTGAGGTTCTGTGAACGGGTGATCAGCGACTGGATGTTCTGAAGAGCCGTGTTGCCGCCGGCGGTGGGCGCCGAATCGAGCCGGCACACGAGGTAGATATCGCCCGGCCCCATCGCGGTCGCGACCCACGTCTGGAATCCGACGGGGCTCGACTCCACGTTGGAGAAGGCCCGCTGCACCTTCACGTTCGCGCGGCTGAACGAGGTGATCGTCACACTGGTCTGCCGGTGATACGGGTTGTCGACCATGCCGTTGTAGCGGAAGGGCAGTTGACCCGGGTTCGGTCCCTGCTCAAGGTCCTGCTGCAGCAGCGACAGCTCCGATTCAAGGCTCGCCCACGGCGAAATGTTCGAGTTCTCGTTGTTCCCCGCGAGCACCGCCGGGAGTCCGCGCGTCGTCGCGATGGACATGATCTGTCCGGAAATATCGGTGCCGGTCGACACGCCGTTGATGAAGTCCTTCACGCGGGCGCGGATCTTCGTGTTGTAGTTGCCGCGGGAGATCTCGCCGGGCAGGATGGTCGCGTCGTTGAGATCGAACTGCACAATGCCCGGCCGAGCCGCGATATACGCGTTCCGAACCGCCAGCGACTCGGCGTTCTGCGAGTTGTAGAGCAGCAGCACGTTTTGTGGCTGCAGCAGCCCCCACGCAGGCGCGGTCAGGCCGGCGACAGCGGACAGCACGACGGCACACCCAAGGCGGGAAACTTTGAACACGAAGCTCTCCTCCGATTGGTCCATCGGCTCACCGGACTTGCCACCGAAGGATACGGCTCAGGTTCGGTGGGGATGTGCGGGGCCGATCTTGGGTCCCGGGGTCCGGAGCGGTTATCGTGGCGATGATGCTCGATGTGCGAGACGATGGCGGCGGGGGGGTCTTGCTGGCCGTGAAGGCCGTTCCAGGGGCCAAGCGGGACCAGGTGGCCGGAGTCCTGGGCACGCGGCTGAAGGTCCGGGTGGTGGCCCCGCCAGAAGATGGACGGGCGAACCGCGCCATCTGCGAACTTCTGGCGCGCGAACTGGGATGCAAATCGAGAGATGTCGAAGTGGTTCAAGGCCACTCGAACCCGGAGAAAACGGTACGCATCGCGGGCGTCGCCGCGAGCGTTGTGCTCGAACGTTTCTCGTGACGCTCGCGTTGAATCAGGCCGGAGCCGCGACCAACCCTGGCCCAAGCCCGTCCGCTTCGCCGCGTGAGGGCGGAGCGACCGTCGGCGTTTGCTGCTTGCGGCGGTTCTCCGCGGCGATCATCTCGCTCACGGTCGGCTTGCCGAGCGCCTCGCCCCGCATCAGGCGGTGCACCTCGTCGGCGCTGAGCACTTCGTACTTCAGCAGCGCTTCGGCCACCGCGACGACCTTCTCCCAGTTCTGCTCAATGATCCGCCGGGCATCCTCGTACGCCTCGCGGGAGAAGCGGCGGATCTCCTCGTCGATGATCCGCGCGGTCTCCTCCGAGTATTCGCGCTCGGGGATGAACGATTCCTTGTTGTCGACACCGCTGTAGCGAACGAAGCCGAGCTTCTCCGACATGCCCCAGTCCAGGACCATGGCGCGAGAGAGCGTGGTGAGCTGCTGGATGTCGCCGGTGGCACCCGACGAAATATCGCCGGTCTTGATCTCTTCCGCGATCCGACCGCCGCACGCCAGCCGCGCGGTCGCCCGAAGCCACTTGAGCCCAAAGCCGTAGCGGTCCTTCTCGGGAAGGCTGAAGGTCGAGCCCAGCGACTGGCCGCGGGGGATGATCGTCACCTTGTGCAACGGGTCCACATCGGGCAGCAGGGCCTGCAGGATCGCGTGACCCGCCTCGTGATAGGCGGTGGCGATGCGTTCCTTCTCTTCGAACACACGGCTCTTGCGCGACCGGCCGTAGCGCACCTTGTCGCGAGCTTCTTCCAGGTCGCTCTGCTCGACGTAGTCCTTCTCGGTGAGCGTGGCGCTGATGGCCGCCTCGTTGATGAACGCGGCGAGTTCGGCGCCGCTGAACATCGGCGTGCCGCGGGCGATCCGCTCGAGGTCTACCGCCGGGCCCATCTTGATCTTCTTGGAGTGAACCCGCAGGATCTCAAGGCGGCCCTTGATGTCCGGGAGCGACACCACGACCTGCCGGTCAAAGCGGCCCGGACGCGTCAGCGCAGGATCTAGGACGTCGGGGCGGTTGGTCGCCGCGATCACGATCACCTGGTCGGACGAGTCAAAGCCGTCCATCTCGACGAGGATCGCGTTGAGCGTCTGCTCGCGCTCGTCGTGGCCGCCGGTGGTGAACCCGCCGCCGCGACGACGCCCGACGGCATCGATCTCATCGAGGAAAATAATGCAGGGAGAGGAGTCCTTCGCCTGCTTGAAGAGGTCGCGGACGCGGCTGGCGCCGACGCCGACGAACATCTCCACGAAGTCCGAGCCGGAGATCGAGAAGAACGGCACATCCGCCTCGCCGGCGATCGCCTTGGCGAGCAGCGTCTTGCCGCAGCCGGGTTCGCCGGTGAGCAGCACGCCGCGCGGGATCCGCCCGCCGAGCTTCATGAACTTCTTGGGGTTCTTGAGGAACTCGACGATCTCGCGGACCTCTTCCTTGGCGTCGTCGATGCCGGCGACGTCGTTGAAAGTGATGCCGGTCGATTCCTTGGCGAGCAGGCGGTGACGGCTCTTGCCGAAGTTGCCCAGCACGCCCCCCGCGCCGCCCGCGGAACGCAGGCCACGCATGATGAAGAACCAGATCAGGACGATGAAGAGCACCGTCCACAGGAGCGGGCTGTTCAGCATCATCAGCCACATGGGAAGCTGCGTGCGGTCCTTGAAGCTGCCGTTGGTGAGGGCTTTGAGGTCCTTCATCACCGGCTCGCGTGACGTCGGACCGACCGCGACCCACACGCGCTTCTCGGCCCCATCGACGCTGTCGGCCTTGCGGACGGCGGTGATCCCGTCGGTCCCGAAGTAGATCGGGTGACGTTCATCGTTGTGAAGATTGCCCTCGGCGTACAGCGCCTCGAACTGCGACCAGGTGACCTCCTCTCGGTGCGGGCCGATGGCCTGCACGAGAAGAAGCATCACGCCAAAGAGCACCAGCAAAAAGAACCAGCCCATGGAGTTCCGAGCCGCCCGCGGGGGTCCGGATTGCTTCCCGTGCCCCTCGCCCTCGGGGCGCTGGGGTGCGGCTGATTTCTTGGGATTTCGCCCGTCGGCTGCCATCCGTGCTCCCTTGTGCGACGCGGGTCAAAGGTGGCCGTCGTCAACCGGTGGTACGCCGGGAACGACGGCCGGGTTCCTCATCGGCGTCAAAGTCCGCCGAAGTGACCAAGGATAGGCGGAACCAAGCCGCTTGGCCCGGCTCGAGACGATGTCGACCCGATCATTTTCCAAGCAACAGGTGTTCGACGGATTATGGACCGCCGATTCACCAAGCGTCCCGGAGTTCCGCGACGAGGTCGCGAGCCATCTGGTCGATGGCCGACCGCTGCCCGAGTTCCAGGCGTTCCTGTACACCCACCGATGGCACGAAAGACTCCGCGGTGCGGAAGTTCCGCCGCGCGACCAGCACCTTGCCGGTGCGATTTTCCTTCCACTCGAATCGAACCGTCAGTTCAACCGCCAGTTCCTGCACCAGCCCGGATTTGTCCTGCGTGCTGAGCTTGCGGAGTTCGGCGTCGGTGATCGTTCCACTGAGGGTGCTGTCGGCCTCGCCGCGCGGCGCGACTCGCCACGGAGTGGTGCGGTGGACTTCCTTGATGATCGCGTCGGTGAGTTCCGCCTCGAGGCCGTGCTCGAAGGTGGCGTTCTCGAAGATCGGGATCGCGATGGTCTTGATGTCCTCGCGATAGGTCGAGTTGAACGAGTACCCCTCTTTGGGGTCCGAGGCGCATCCGACGCCAAGCGCCGCGACGCAGATCGTGAGGCCGGCGAAACGAAGCATCAAGGCGTCGCCTCCTTCGCGCTATCCGGGGCGGGCTCGCCGATCGGCGTCGCTTCCTGCTGCCCCTCCACTTTGACGCCGTCCGTTTCGACCTCGGCGGGTGCGGCAGCGGCCTCTTCGAACCAACCGCGATCCTGCAGCATGTCGATCGCACGTCCGCCAGCCATGGTGGTCGGCCGCTCGCGGGCCAGACGCCGAAGGACCAGTCGGGCCGAAGCTTCGTCGTCACGCTTGAGGTACCACTCCGCCGATTCGAGCAGTTGGGCCGCCATCGACTCGTCGAGCCGCGCCACGAGACCCTCGTTGAGCCCCGCCGCCTCGGCTTCCGCGCGGTACCGGCGCTGGAAGTCGCGGATGCGGGACTGGGCATCGAGCAGTCCGGAGGCGTCGTATCGAGGTCCCTTGAAACGGGCGATATCGCAGTAAATGCGGCGCTGCTCGGCCTTGATGCGGTTGGGCCCTTTGGGATGGTTCTCGACGTACAGCGTGTACGCCTCACCGGCGAGCGTGATATCACGGCGGTTGTAGTAGTAATCAGCCAGTTCGATCGCCGCACGCTCAGCGATGGGCGACCCCGGCATGCGCTCCTGCACCCGGATCATCAGTTCCACCGCCACGTCGGTGGCATCAAGCACCCTCATCCCGAGCCAGCGCCGGTGCTTGCCGGCCGCGTAGGCGAGGGCGATCTCAAGCTCGCGTTCGATCGCCTTGGGGAAAGCATCGGACTGCGGGAATCGCTTGGCGATCGCCTCGTAGTCGTAGAGCGCGGTGTATTCGTAGGTCATCCCCTCCAGCGCCATCCCTCGTAGGAGAAACGCTTCGGGCACCCACGGGTTGCTCGACCGTTCGTTCTGCTCGATGAACGGATCCAAAACGTTCTTGGCGCGACGGGCGTCGCCTTCGTCCAAGAGCTTGCGGGCCTGCTCGACGACCGAACGACCTTCCTCGGCCATCTCCACTTCGGTGGGTTCGGTCGCGGCGGCTACGGCCGGCGCGGCAGCCGCCGGATCGGCCGGTTGCGCCCAAGCGGCGCCGGTCATCACGAGCATCAACAGGGTCGA
>JBGSZV010000196.1:0-7931 GCA_041750235.1 Phycisphaerales bacterium | reverse complement strand
GTTCGACGGTAGGTGGGGCCGCGGCGCGGCCGAGTCCCGGCGGGCTTTGGACGCGGGTGCATGCCGGATGAGTTGGAAGGTTGCTCAGACATGCCAGGAGTACTTCTTCGGCGATCAGCCGCCCCGACGCCTCAATGCGTCGAGACACAGCACCTCAAACATGACGTGGGCGGCGAGCAGGGCCGTGATTCCCGCGTGGTCCCGGTCCGGCAAGACTTCGACGACGTCGGCTCCCACAAGGTTCGGGCCGCGACCGCCGGAAACCGTCGCGAGGTGACGCAGTAGCCCCAGCACGTCGGCGGACGTGAAGCCGCCGACGCTGGGCGTCCCGGTTCCGGGAGCGTACGCGGGGTCCACGCAGTCGATATCAAACGTGAGGTAGCACTCGGCATCGCCGAGGGAGGCGAGGAAGCGATCGATGGTCGCTGTCCCCTCCCGCTTCCACTGCTCGAAGGTGACGAGCGTCACGCCGTGGTCGCGGGCAAAGTCCAGATCGGTGGGCGTGTTGATCGGCCCCTTGATGCCGATGCTGAGCATCCGCCTGGGGTCAATCAGTCCCTCTTCGACGGCCCGGATGAAGGGCGATGCGTGGCTGTATTTCTCGCCGCTCAACTGATCGACGGTGTCGAGGTGGGAATCGAAGTGGATCAGGGCGTACTTGCCGCCATGGCGCCGCTTGGCGGTGGCGCGCAGATTCGCGAGCGCGATGGAGTGGTCGCCGCCGATCGCCATGAGTTTGGTGTGCCTAGGGTTGCCGATGCCCGCGGCGAACTCCGCGACGGCGTTGGCGTTCTGCTCGCAGTCAAAGCCGTGAACCGGGCTGTCGCCGGCGTCGGCGAGGCTGAGCACCTCGCTGAGTTTGAGCCGGTGCTCTATGTGATAGAGCTTGACGTACTGGCTCTCGGCGCGGATGGCACGCGGACCGAAACGCGCGCCGGGGCGGTAGGTGACGCCGGAATCAAAGGGCACGCCGTAGAGCGCCCAGTCCACCGGCTGGTTCGCGGTCGGCACGCGCTCCAGCAGAGGGAAACGGCAGAAGGTGGCGACGCCGGCGTAGCGGGGTGTCTGGCGCGGGTCGGGGAGGATCGTGCGAGGGTCGGGCATTGGCCCACCAATGTAACCCGTGGCGGGCGGCGAACCCAAAAAAGAAGCCGGGCCTGCACGTGACAGGCCCGGCGAAGCGGTCAGATGATCGCTGCGTGATCAGTTGCTCTTGGGGGCAACCATCTCGCCGGCAGCGGCCTTGTCCTTGCAGCAGGCTTCGGCCTTCGCGCCGTCCTTGCAGCAGGCGGCCTTATCGCCTTCCTTGCAGCAGGCGGACTTCTCGCTGCAGCAGGCAGCCTTCTCGCCCGACACGGCGCCCATGGAGGCGTCCTTGTTCGAGGAAGAGCAGGCGCAGAGGCAGAGAGCGGAGCAGCAAACGGTGAAGCCGAGAATCTTGCGAACCATGGTGAAACTCCTCAATTCGAAATGGCGTTGTGGAAAGAAACCCGTCCCTCGGCACACACGCGCCGGGAAGCGGGCGTGAAACATCGAAACTGATCGCAGAAAGGTCGGAGCAGCCCCTCGACCGTCGGAGGAAGAGGGGGCGGGGATTCTAGATGGTCCAGATTCCCAGCGTCGCCCGTCGTCGGTCCGGCTCGTCCACGCGATCGGGGAGAACGTGCCAGCCCTTCAACACGATCGGCCCGGCCGCTTCCACCAAGGGGTAGGACGGCATCGGGCCGAGTTGTTCATTCACCACTTCATCGGGCGCTCGCTCACGGGCGTTGGTCGCCAAACGAGCCTCCGCGACCGGGGCCGCCACCGGACAACCCGGACAGCGGGTCGGGATGGCTTCCTGGGCGGCGGCCGGACAACAGTCGCACCCGGTGGGAATCTCGGCGACAAACCGGACCGGCGCGACTCCATGGAACAGCCAGCCGAGCGGCAAGAGCTGCAACAGGAGTGCAAGAATGAGCGGTCCGACCAACTGCATCGCCTACCAGTCTCCGGGGGATGGCCTTCAAGTCAAGCGCCAGCACCGGCTGGTTGTTCCCGAAAGACGGGAATCAATTCGCGTCTTGGGTTGTTTTCGGACCCGAATCCGGGGGCGGAGCCGGGAGGGGCGGAGGCGGGATGTCGCCGGGCAGGCGGACGCCGCATTCCGGGCAGGCCAACGGGGCGGTCAGGCCGCGGAGGTCGAAACGGCAGGCGGGGCAGCGGTAGGTGATGTCGTCGATGCAGACCTTCATGAGCCACTTGGGGTTGAAGAAGAGATACAGGCCGAGGGCGAACTGCAGCACAGGACCGAGATAGCTGAGCCAACCCCAGACGTCCATTGGTTCGTCAAAGTCTCCGTGACCCGCTGCCTCCTGAACAATCATGGTGAGCAAGCCGAGTATCCAATGCACCGAATACGCGACGAGCACGATTCCAACGACTCGCAGAAGTAGACGAAACCACGGAGCGTGCTTCACGTTGTCAGACTCCGAACGAGAAAACCAAACAACCAACCGGAACCGAAGAACAGCCGCACGCCAATCACGAGCACTGCTAGGAACGCAACAATTTCCGAGATCGAAGCCACCCACCCGGCAACTGATGGGAATGGAATTTGCGACCACGAGAGTTCTGCAGTTGCAAGAAGCAGTCCGTATTGAGCAAGTTGAACCAGGAACGTCGCCGTCCAAGGACCAAGCAGTCCCACGATCACCAATCCAACCACTTGCAGCAGCAACCTGGCTTGAACGCCGTCGAGCATGGTGTGAGTTTACCGCGATCAGCATCCTGACCAATCCGCAAAGCCGGATTGGTCAGGCGTCTTCCGTCGCTTACAGCCACTTCTCATCGAAGTGCATGCCGGTAAGCAACTGGGCGGCGTTGCCGGATTCGACGAGGCTTGCCACTGGGTAGGCGCAGTAGTCCAGGCTGAAGCTGCCCGCGGGGCGGTGGTTGCCGCTGTGGCCCAAGCCGCCGAAGGGGAGCTTGCCGGAGGCGCCGGCGGTGCCGGTGTTGATGTTCACGCAGCCGGCGCGGGCTTCTGCGAGGAAGCGGGCCTGCAGGTCGGGATCCCTGGTGAAGAGGGCGGAGGCGAGGCCGTAGTTCGTGGCGTTGGCCTGCGCGAGGGCATCATCGAAGTCTTTCGCACGGCTCACCCGGAGCAGCGGACCGAAGACCTCCACGTCGCAGCCGGCATCGCTGGCGGGATCATCGGTCAGGTTAAAGCGCGGGACTTCGAGGAGGCCGGGGGTGATGAAGTGGGCATTGGTCGGCGATTCCATCGCGGTGGCTTCGATGAGGATGCGGCCGCCGCCTCGTGTCGCCCGCTGCTGGAACCCCAGCACGGCATCGCGCGCCTCCCTGCGGATCATCGGCCCCATGAAGGGCTGCTGGTTGCCGGGGATGCCCTCGCCGCGCGGGTGGCCGACGATCAGGTTGCTCATGACTTTCATGAGCAGCGGGATGAACTTGTCGGCGATGGCTTCGTGGACGACGAGCCGCTTGCTGCAGGTGCAGCGCTGGCCGGTGGTGACGAACGAGGCACGCGCGACTTCGATCGCGGCCTGGCGCAAGTCCGCATCCGGCATGACGATGGTCGGGTTATTGCCGCCGAGTTCGAGGGCCACGATACGGCCGGGGCGATCGAGGTTGGCTTCCAGAATCTTGCGGCCAACGGGCCAGGAACCGGTGAAGAGGATGCCGTCGATGCCTGGGTGCGAGACGACACGCGAGGCGACCTCCGCGCCGCCCTGCACGAGGTTGACGAGGCCCTTGGGAGCGCCGGCGGCGTCGAGGGCTTCGTTCAACAGTTCAGCGAGCAACTGCCCCACCGCCGGTGCCTTGTCGCTTGGTTTGAAGACGATGGCATTGCCCAGCAGGAGCGCGGGGACGATGTGGCCGTTGGGCAGGTGAGCGGGGAAGTTGAAGGGGCCGACGACGCCCATCACGCCGTGGGGCCGGAAGCGGCAGACGCCCTGGCGGGTGTCGGCGACTTTGACTTCGAAGGTGCTGACGCGCGAGAGCGCGGCGGTGGGTCCGGCGGCGTGGGGGTTCTCGATGCCCGCCAGCGTGATGTCTATTTTGGCGGCAAGAAGTTCGGCTTCGGACCTGGAATCCCAGAAGGCCTTGCCGGTCTCGTCGCAGATGAGATTCGCGACATCCTCGACGCGCTTCTGGCAGAGGGCCTTGTAGGCGCGGAGGGCATCGGCGCGCTTCTCGATCGGCCATCTCGCCCACTCGCGCTGCGCGGTGTGTGCCGACTCGACGGCCTGATCGACGTGCTCCACGCGAGGCGAGCCGCTCCACACGGTCGCGCCGGGGTTCGCGGGGTTGTGCGAGCGGATCGAATCGCCGCGGATGTCGATCACCTTGCCGCCGATGAGCGCGCACGGATCATGGCGCAATGATGGATGGCGTGCGGGCGTGCTCACGCCTTGGCCTTCTTCTTGCCGGACTTTGAGGCCTCGGGCTTGGTGCGCACCTTCTTCTGCTTGGGCTCTACCGGGCAGAAGCCGACCGTGGCGCCCTTTTCCAGTTCGAGCAGTTCGGCGTAATCGCGAGTGATGAAGACGTTGTCCTTCTCATCGAGGAAGTACGGCACAAAGATCGCCTTGAACTCGCCCTCTTCATCCTCGGCGCTGATGAGCGCGCGGCCGTGGGCCTGCTGGGGGGTGACGACGCCGCCGAAACTGATGCGGCGGGAGCCTTTCACGAGCGAGATGCTGTCGGTCTCGGCTTCGAGATTCGGCCCCGCGTCGAAGGGATCGACGCGGTTGAGGTACCGGAACCCCAGCGCCTCGAGCATCTTCCGCGCGGGAACCGTTTCGGGACCAACCTTGGCGACGAGCGCGCGGGCTTCGGCGGGGAGGAGCGAGAGATAGATCTCCTCGCGCGGGAGCAGGCTGGTCATGAACTCGCGTGAGTGAGCGCAGAACTTGTCGGCCTCGCTGTAGGTGAGGTTGATGAAGCGGCGGCCGAAGTACTCCCAGAAGGTGTTGTGGCCGTCGGGGGTGATGGGGGCCATCATCTCGGCGATGACTTTGTCCGCGAACTGATCGCGGTGCAGCCCCATGTAGTGGAAGCGCACAAGCGAGAGCTGCTTGCCGAGCTTCTCGGGATGGTTGCGGAACGAGGGGCCGAGGATCAGGCCGCCGATCTCGGAGGGGCCGGTCTCGTCGAGGACGAGCTTGGCGGTGATGTGGCTCGTGCCGCTCTGGAGGTCTTGCGAAAAGAACTCACGCTTGCGGAGTTCCAGCGCGATGTTCGGATTTCCCGGTCCGCCCATGTGCGAGATGATCGAGGAGGTGCCCAGCGCGTTGCCGGTGGAGGCATCAACGAGCACGAACATGAACACGGGCGAGGCGCGGTGCACGCCCTGCACGCCGGTCTCGAACTGCGGCTTCTCGCCGGTGACCGCGGAGCGGAACGACATGCGGCTGCGCCGGATGCGTTCGGCGATCAGGTCCTTGTCGGGGGGCAGGTTGATGAAGTGGACCGTCTTGGCCATCTTCAACAGGATGTCGAGGTCTTCGGGTTGTGCGCGTCGAAGGTAGAACATGTGCTTGTCCCGGCGCGCCGGAAAGGCCCGGCGGCGAATAAGACACGGCGTCACGGTCAGGCGGCGCCGGGTGGAGTTCAACTTGAAGTGATCACGCCTTCGCGACCGCCGGGCGACGGTTCATCTGCGCGGCGACCTTGGTCATGCCCGCCTCGATGAGTTCGAAGACCCGCGACCAGTGGCTCTCCTGCATCACGCCCAAGGGGGGCAGCATGCGGATGTGGTACGGCCCGTGTCCGCAGTAGAACACGATCAGACCCTCATCAAAGAGCGTCTTGCAGAGCTTCATGACGGGGTCCTTCTGCCCGCCGAAGGGGCTGAACCGCATCATGCCGCCGGTGCCCTCGACGATATCGACGAACTCGCGGTTCGCCGGGAACCAGTCGGGGTGCTTGGCGGCGAGCGCCCGCACGTTGTCGCGGAAGAGCTTGTGATGGCGGGCGATCTTGCCGTCCTTGCCGTAGTACCCGCCGGATGACAGCCGCTCGAGCACCTCGCGGCCGACGCGGAGCGTCTCGCCGGTGCCCAGGAATGTCTGCGAGACCAAGCCGGGCTTGGGGTTGTACTCCGGGGTGAAGAGCACCGCGCAGACCTGCGACATCTTGCCGACGGCACAGACGTCCACGAAGTCGCCGAGGCCGAGTGCTTCGAACGCGAACATCGACTCGGTGCGGCCCCAGGTCTGGACCTCGTCGTCCCACACCGCAACGCCCTCGGCCTTGCAGACCTGCATGAGTTCGCGGAAGAACTCGGGGGGCGCGGTGTTGAAACCGCCTTCGCCCTGGATGAGCTCGAAGATGAAGCAGGCGTGCTGCTTGGGGTAGCGGTCGATGTACTGACGCAGGTGCCAGACGCACATGTCGATGTAGCGCGTCTGCCCCGACTGATCTCCGGCGCTCATGCGCTTGGCGGCGGCGTGGTCGTAGAAAGGCATGTAGTCCACGAGCGTTGAGAGGGGGATGCCCTGGCGGTTGGCCGCGGAGTCACCAATCTGCGACATGGTGACCGTGCGTCCCATGAAGCAATGCGAGAAGCAGATCACGCGGTTGGCAGGAGCGTGCTTCTGGTAGCAGAGCTTGATTGCGTTCTCGTTGGCCATGACGCCGCTGTTGCACAGCAGCACGTGACCGAGGCGGCTGCCGCGCTGGGCGTTCTCGAGCATCAGCTTGCTGAACTTCGCGGGCTCCTCGTTCTGCATGAGGTGGCCCTGGTTCACGATGTCGCCGGTGGCGGCTTCGAGCGCCGCGGCGACCATGCCGGGTTCGGAGTGGCCGAAGAAGTGCACACCGATGCCGGTGATCATGTCCATCTTGACCGAGCCGTCGATCATCTCGACGAATGGGCCGTTGCCGAGGCCGGAGCCCATGTAGGCGTAGAGCAACTCGCGGCCGCGTATCGTGCCGAAGTCCTTGAGGAACTGCTCGAAGTGAAGCTTGGCCTCGGGGCTGCTGGGGCCGCGGACATCGCTGATCGCGGCCTGCTTGCTCTTGAGTTCGCCGACGATCGACTGGATCGCCTGACGCACCGCGGGGCTTTGACGGAACTGTTCACCGACGCTCATCGCTGACTGAGACTGTGTCTGAAGCATGGTCCACCTTCGTAGTTTTCGCCCGGCACGGGGGGCGCTTAGGCCAGAGCGCGGGGATCCTTTGTGTCGGCAGGACCCATGCAGGGGCTCTACCCGAAGGATCCCCAGAAGCCAGTGGCCGAGGCGCCCAACGTGCCGGGCTAGGGGGAATGGATGCGTCCGTATGTTATCCGACCTGCGACGACAGCCGCTTGAGCAGGACGGCCATCAACTGGGCACGGTCCACCAGGCTGCTGAGTTCGATCCATTCCTGGTGCGTGTGCAGCCCGCCGCCGCGCACGCCCAGGGTGTCGATCGTCGGCAGACCCGCGGCTTGCAGGTTGTTGCCGTCGCACACGCCGCCGGTCTGGATGAATGAAAGCGATTGCCCGAGGTCGGCGGCGGTGTCGCGGATGCGCTCGGCGAGTTGCTGCGTCGCCGGGATCAGCGGCTTGGCGGGTCGGTTGAATGAGCGGTTGACGGTGATGCGCGGCATCGCGTCAACGGCGGTGGCCATCCGGTCCAGTTCAGCGCGGAAAGTGTCGCCGACTGTGGCATCGGGGTAACGGACATTCCCGGCGAGTGAGGCGCGGTCGGGGACGACGTTGGTCGCCTTCCCGCCGGAGATGGGCCCGACATTGACCGTCAAGCCGCGCGGCAGATCGACCATCGCTTCGAGTGACGTGATCACACGGCCGAGGGCGTAGACCGCGCTCACGCCCTTCTCAAAGTCTCGACCGGCGTGGGCGGATCGACCGTGGGCTTCGATGAAGAACTGCCCGCTGCCCTTGCGCGCGGTGGCGAGCCCCCAGGCATTGGAGCCGG
>JBGSZV010000195.1:0-8478 GCA_041750235.1 Phycisphaerales bacterium | reverse complement strand
GGCACGGGCTTCATCGACGTGCTCGAGCTCTACAACGCCGATCCGGACACCGAGGCCGTCATCATGATCGGCGAGATCGGCGGCTCGGCCGAGGAAGAGGCGGCCGACTACGTCAGGCGCGAGATGAAGAAGAAGCCCGTCGCGGGCTTCATCGCCGGACAGACCGCGCCCAAGGGCAAGCGCATGGGCCACGCCGGCGCGATCATCTCCGGCGGCGAGGGCACCGCCGACAGCAAGCTCGCAGCACTCAAGGCCGCGGGTTTTGCGATCGCCGAAACCCCCGCCGACATGGGCGCAGCGATGGCGAGCGCGATGAAGCTCTAGAGTTTGCTGGCAGTCACCGGCTTAGTGACGTCCCAGATGAGTGTCCGAGTAGATTTGACGAGCGGATTCGTGCTGGCGGAGTATCGCTTCGCGAGTTCCAGCTCGAGCTCGTCAAGCGAATACGCGGGCTTATCAAACCAGTCTCCACAGAAGTACATCACGCAGTAAGCACTCCTCTCAATCGATTTCGACTGCATGTACGCGGGCAGTTGGCTCAGTAAGCCGTCAAACACATCATCGGAGTGGGCAAGTTTGAATTCCATGCAGAACTTGGCAATTCCTTTGCCGCGTATGCTGCCCAAGAACACAAAGTCGACGTCACCTACGGCTGTTTTGTATTCGGGCACGACATCGATTCCACCCGCGAACATGACTTCGGCTAGCAAGCAATGAATCGTCGGATGGATATCAGTTTCTCGTTTTGGAGTTCGGGAGACAATTCGTTTTCCGTCGTATACGACATTCCAGAATGCGTTGATTGCGCCCGCCTCTCGAACTTGATCGGATAGTGCGGTGAGTGCCGAAAGTACCTTCTCGTAGAACGCGGGTGCATCTGGATATTCCGTGACGGGTAGCAGATTCTGGATTCGAGCCCAATGCACTAGAGTGAGTGGAGGGAGTGTCGGGGGCGTTTGGCACATGGCCCGGTGATCTGCTCCTGCAGGCTGACAAGCGATCTTGATTTCTGTTGGATTCCAGGACACTGCGAATACTGTGAACGGTCCTTTTTTTATTAAGCGATCAGCCCTGGCTCGAACAGCAAAGCTGTTTCGTTGAACTACCAAATCGCCGTTGTGGAACTGCATAGCGAAATAGAAGTCATCGCTTCGCACTTCAAAAAGCATGTTGTTGACAACGAGGGCGCTCGTCAACACATCGATGCAGAGCGTCCCGGCTGGCAACAGCAGGTCCTTGGGAATCAAGTGTCCTCGGAGGAATTGATCAATTCGGATCGAAGGCGTGCTTGGGCAATGCATTTCCGCATTCATATCAGTGATACTAAAACAAAAAGAACTCGCCCGTCACCCGATGCGCACGCAAGCGGATGACGGACGGCAGTGGGGGTAGTCAGGGAAATCGAGGGTCCAGGGAATTACGGACAGGTGTCGCCGAACGCGCAGACGCCATTGATGGGCCGCGACGACCAACCGACAGCGACGAGAAGCAGCATGACGCAGTGGCGCATGATGGAGTCTCCATGACTGGGTGACATGGAGAACGTACGCGGCAATGAAGCGGGTCCGACCCATCCGAAGAGAGGGGTGGACGCCGAGGCGCATCAGAGACGCGAGCGCAAGCTCGCGACGGCGCCGCGACCGGCAAGCAGCGGCAATCAGCCCATCACGGCGTCACATCACACCCAAAGTTCGCCAGCAGGATCGACAGATCAGCCCCGTTGACGAAGCCATCGCCGTTGAAGTTCGCGGAGTAGTACGGCGCGGTCATTGTGCCGAACGAGGCGAGCAGCACCGAGAGATCGGCGGCGTCGGTCATGCCGTCGTTGTTGGCGTCGCCGGGACAAGTGAGGGGAGGGACGACGGGAAGGCACCCAAACGAGCATTCAAAGCATGGGATCGGCGTGCCTTCCATGTCGTAGACGGCCTCGATTCCTTCCCATCTGTACTCCAGCACGGCGCTAGAGCTGCTTGTTTCGCCGTCTGCTCCTGCAGACTCCGCGGATGCTCCGACGAGGGCACGGGCATAGAACAGCAACGGCTCGTTCGCGTTGACTTTCATCAGGGCCGGAGGATCGAGGTCGCTTGAACCCGCTGGCTCGCCGAATGTCCAGACAGCGCTTCGAAACCAGTAGTTGCCCGCCAGACTCAGTTCGAGACTCGCACTCGCTCCGAATCGTCCGACGAGAGCTGGGTTCGATCCCGTGGCGGCACCGGTCACGCTGATCGTTGGAGCACGAATCCGAACCAGGACTGTGTCCAAGTCCGGCCTGCATGGGACTGAGATCGTCATATGCTCCGCATGTCGGACATCTTGAAACGGCGAGGGGGTCTGGCTGAATGCAAGCGAATCACGGTAGGTGGCGCCGGCACTTGCGAATGCAGTAATGCGCATCCAGCCCCGCTCGATTCGCGCCTCGATGACAGCGGGGCCTTGAACGGCCGCGGCATTGATCGAGTCCGGATGCGATTCTCGCACCTCAACCGCAAGCGTTCCAGGTGGATCCCAAGTGGATGCGGTTGCCTGGAGCCCCACAAATACACGGTCGACCTCTATCCCGAGAGCCTGGCCGGTCGTTCCAGTGACGCAAAGTAGTATCGAAGGAACGAGCATCGGGATCTCCGAGGTGAATGAACACCACGTGGAGTCATGGCGCGAGGCTGCACCCGAAGTTCGACAGCAGGATCGACAGATCAGCCCCGTTGACGAACGCATCGCCGTTGAAGTTCGCGGAGTAGTAGGGCGCGGTCTGTGTGCCGAAGGTCGAGAGCAGCACCGAGAGATCGGCAGCGTCGGTCATGCCGTCGTTGTTGGCGTCGCCGGGGCAGGTGGGGGGAGGGACGAAGGCATCGCAGCCGAAGCCGCCTTGGCAGGTGGGTTCACACGGCACGAGAGAGCCGGTGGGTCCGAAGATTGATTCGATGCCCTGGAGGGCAACCTCGGCTGTGGCAAAGCCGTAGCTCAGAACCGGTTCGCTGTACGCCCCAACGCCCTGAGCTTGTGCCCGGACGGTGATCGTGATCGGCTGTCCGATGGTGAACTGCGCATCTGCAATCCCAGTTGAACCGCTGAACGCTGGCGGCTGGTCCCAGGCGTACCAGACGCCGCGGTTGTAAATCTCGGTGCCATTGACCGAGATCTGAACGCTGCAGCCCGCCGAGGGAGCATTGAATCCTGTTCCGGTCGGGCGATATGTGCCGCCTGTCAGGACTACGACAGGTGGGCGCAATCGAAGGGTTCCTTGCGCACCAATCAGCTGGGGGTCACAATCCACCTCGACGACAATCGTCTCAACATTGGTTGCCGTGCCTCGCGCGATAGATGACCACCAAGCGCCATCAGATCTTGATTGCGCTGAAACTCGAAGGTGCCCGCGCTCCGCGTTCACGACAACCGAACCGAACACTTCCTCAGCAACCGTTGAGAGTTGCGATGGGTGCTGAAGGTTCTGGCTTGTATCAAACGTCAGGCCATCGCGTTGCTGCGCGTTATGCCAGGTGGTTAGAAACACATGATCCGTCCCAGCTTGGACGACCGACACCAGCGCCAGCACCCAGAAGCACCCCACGTGTCGCATCGCCTCATCTCTCCGGTTGGTCGCCCGATTGGGCAAGCCTACCCCCCGCGCACGCACTTACGGTGTGAATTCTGCGCGAACCAGTTCGACTGCCAAAGCTCGGCATGGGTCGCCACACCCGAACGGATACCGTGAAACCTCCTCGCCCCACCCGCTACAATCCCCTCCCCCACAGGGGATCAGCCTTCCTTCTGGAGATGCATACGTGGCCGCGAAGCACTACGACCTCATCGTCATCGGCGGCGGGCCCGCCGGGTATGTCGGCGCCATCCGGGCCGCTCAGCTTGGTCTCAAGGTCGCCTGCGTCGAGCGCGACAAGCTCGGCGGCGTCTGCCTCAACTGGGGCTGCATCCCCACCAAGAGCCTCCTCGCCAATGCCGAGCTGTACGAGAAGGTCGCCCACGACGCCGAGACCTGGGGTCTCAAGTTCGACAACCTCAGCGTCGACTGGGCGAAGGTCATCGGCCGCTCGCGCGATGTCGCCGGCAAGCTGAGCAAGGGCATCGCCTTCCTGCTCAAGAAGAACAAGATCGATCACATCCAGGGTCACGCCAAGATCACCAAGGGGCGTAACAAGGGCTCCCAGGTCTGCGAGGTCCAGATCTTTGACGCCACCGTCAAGGACACCCTGACGACCGCCCCCGCCGACATCGCGAAGACCCCGCGCGAGACCATCACCGCCACCAACATCCTCGTCGCCACCGGCTCGGTCGCGCGCGAACTGCCCTTCGCCAAGTTCGACGGCGACAAGATCATGGGCGCCCGCGAAGCGATGAACCAGCCCACGCAGCCCAAGAGCCTCATCGTCATCGGCGCGGGCGCGATCGGCATGGAGTTCGCCTACTTCTATCACATCTACGGCACGAAAGTCACCGTCATCGAGATGTTGCCGCGCATCCTGCCCGTCGAGGACGACGACATCTCCGCCGCGCTCGAGAAGATCTACAAGAAGTCGGGCATGGACATCCGCACCAGCACGACGACGACCGCCGTCGAGAAGACCGCCAAGGGTGTGAAGGTGACGTTCGCGCCGGTCAAGGACGGCAAGCCGGATACCACCAAGACCGAGTCCCTCGAGGCCGACAAGGTGCTCCTCGCGATCGGCGTCAAGGGCCGCTACGACGGGCTCTTTGATCCCTCGCTCGGCCTCGAGACCGTCAAGGACCACATCAAGACCGACTACGTGCCCTACGGCCCCGGCAACACCGAGACCAAGCCTTACACCTATCAGACGAACATCCCCGGCATCTATGCCGTGGGCGATGTGATCGGTCCGCCCTGGCTCGCGCACGTGGCGAGCGAGGAGGCGATCGTGTGCGTCGAGCGCATCGCCAAGCACGACCCGATCCCGATCGATTACTCGGTCATCCCCGGCTGCACCTACTGCCACCCGCAGGTCGCGAGCGTCGGCTTCACCGAGCGCCAGCTCAAGGAGAGCGGCCTCAAGAAGGACACCGACTACGCCGTCGGGTCGTACAACATGCAGTCGCACGGCAAGGCGATCGCCTCGGCGAACAACGTCGGCATGGTCAAGCTCATCCGCGGCCTGCCGCGCGGCGAGATCCTGGGCGCGCACATCCTGTCGGATCAGGCGACCGAACTGATCGCCGAGATGACGCTCGCCCGCCGCCTCGAGGCGACGACCGAGGAGATCAATGTCACGATGCACGCCCACCCGACGATGCACGAGGCGCTGCACGAGGCGAGCCTGGCGTCTGAGGGTCGTGTGATTCACGCGTAGTGATGGTCTTGGGACTTGAGTCTTGAGTCTTGGGCTCGCCCCCTCACCCGTCACCGACGGGGGAGGACAGCCGTCCGCGCAGCGGGCGGCAGGAGAGGGTGCGTACGGCTGCAGGCCAGACGGATCGACATGGGCCGCCACAACGACTTTCATGACGGCTACCTGCTCGGCATTCTTCTGCTGACGGAGAATCATGCAGTCGTGCCGATCCGCGACAGTGCTGGCGGCTTGTGGGTGATCGAGATGACCGAACTCGCGCGGCTTCGCGCTGACAACATCAGTGCAGGTGAGAACATTCTGTTTGAGGTCGTCTGGAAGATCGCGACCCCGGAAGACCAGCGAGAGCTTCAGTTTCTCTTCGGCGCCTCTGACGGAGAACTGAATAATCGGGGCGAGCGCCGGAAGCTTCCTCCAGTCGATTCGAAATGGCTCGACGGCACATGGACACTCGTCCAGTCAAGTTCGTCACTCGGCGGGTACTTCGTTGCACTGTGCCGTTCTGTGCAGGTCACCCAAGACCATCCGGTGCTCGCTCACTTCCGTTCGTAAAGAAACTCCTCGGGAAACCTCCATGTCCCTCCTCTCCCACTTCCACGACCTCCTCCGCTACGACCAGTGGGCCAACGAGCGCACGCTCGCGTCGCTCGACACCATCCCCGCCGATCGGCGCCACGGCCCGGCGTACGACCGGCTCATGGGGCTGCTGCCGCACAACCTGATCGCGCGGCGAGTGTGGCGCTGGCGGATCTGCGGCGAGACCTTCGAGAGCCCCAAGGACTGGTTCCCGCCGATGAGCGTCGCCGACACGCGCAACCTTGCCGTCGAGGTCGACCGCGAGTGGGGGCCCTATCTCGCATCGCTGAAGGAGTCTGACCTCTCGCGCGAGATCACCTACCGCACCAGCGACGGCGCGCAGCGCACCCGCCGCCTCGACATCCTGCTCACCCACGTCTTCAACCACGCGACATACCACCGCGGGCAGATCGCACGGCTCGTCACCGAGCACGGCGGCGAACGTGCCGTCACCGACTATCCGCTGGCTTTCGACGCGTAAATGAAGCGTGTTTCACGTGCTTGCTGCAAGGTGATGGCAGGTGCCCCGCCGGCGACCTGCGTTATCAGGACGCAGGATCGAGTTCTGATAAACGGGATAAGTTGATATGGACCTGACCGCTATCCCGAAGTATTGTGAAGCTGTTCAGGGTCTGTCCGCCTGACCCAAAGGTGGTTCCGCAGCCCGATCGAGATGTTTTCCGGGGTTCGGGCGTTGCGGCCGGCGGGGGCTTGATCGGTTTCGTGCGCGCGACTCTCGTGGGGCCGCACGCCGAGCCGGGAGGAACATCCGATGGCAACGTCACCCGCGTTGCAGGAATCTGCTGGTCGCTCCGGTGTTGCCGGCGTGCTTGAGCACGTCGATCCATCGCTCGGACTTGAAGAACTCATCGCGCGCTTTGACGCGATCTACCGCGAAGCCAACGGCAGCATCGAGCAGATCCCCTGGGCCCACCGTCAGCCCTGCCCGGCCATGATGGCATGGCTCGATGCCGAAGCCTCCTCGCTGGTTCGCCCCGGCGCCCGTGTCGCCGTGGTCGGCTGCGGCCTCGGTGAAGATGCCTGTGCGCTGGCCGATCGCGGCTACGAAGTCGTCGCATTTGATGCGGCTCCTTCCGCAATTCAGTGGGCCACCCGGCTGCACCCCGGACGCGGCGTCCAGTTCCAGGAGGCCAACCTGCTGGATGTGCCGTCGCGCCTGCAGAAGCGGTTCGATCTCGTGGTTGAGGTTCACACTCTCCAGGCGCTCCCGCCCGCGTACCGGCATGATCTGGCCGCTGGTATGGCGTCCCTGCTCAACGGCAAGGGCATCCTGCTCGCGATCGCCCGAGGGCGCGACCCGGCGGTGGCGTTGACGGAACTCGAGGGACCCCCCTTCCCCTTCACCGGCCCTGAGTTGGTGGATGTCATGGCGTCCTGCGGTCTGGACCCCGTCCGGACAGTGGACGACTTCCTGGACGACAATCACACGCCGGTCCGGCGACTTCGGGGTATTTTCCGCAGGGCCTAGCGGCGCGTTTTCCATCTCCAAATGTCTCTCTGAAATGGCCCGCCAAGCGGTTTTTGGGGGGCTTGGAGCGATTGACCGGCCTTTGGTGGGGGAACCCCCGGGGGCCGGCCTGCGAATCGCCCAAGTGGCGGCATCACTAGAATCCGGGCGTCTCTTTGAGAAGAGGGCGTGGGATGTCCCCCCTCTTCCGGGCCGACAGGTCGCCCGGGCGTCCTGATTCCGGGTCGGGATGGCGACATGGACGGCGGTTTCCGCTTGAAGGCGGGGAGGTCAGCGATGGTTGGCGTCGGCAGGAAATGGAATCGGGCTTGTTCGGCGCGTCGCGGCTTCACGCTCGTCGAGTTGCTCGTCGTGATCGTGATCATCGTGCTGCTCATCGGGCTTCTCATCCCGGCGCTCGCTCGCACGCGCTCCACCGCCCGCAAGGCGTCGACCCAGTCGCTGATGTCGGCGGTCGCCACCTCGGTGACTGCCTTCAAGGCCGACAAGGGGCGCTACCCAGGCTACTTCTCGTCTGAGGAACTCGGCGGCAACTCCAACGTGTCACAGTTCGGCTTGACGCAGATGGAAAATGCGCTGCTTGAACTCTCCGGCGGGCTCATCGAGCAGAACTCGAGCGGCCAGCCCGTCGGCACGCAGGGCACCAACATGCTGACCCTTCGCGCCGGCGGCAGCCAGCGCGTCGCGTACGTCGATCCCGGACTGATCGGCTCCGCCGACGGCCCCGGCTACCTCAGCCTCGGACGCGATGTGCTCAAGCCCATCGAAGGGCAGTGGAACGGCACCTCGCCCGGCTCATCCAACCGCGACAAGATGCCCGACGTCGTCGATCCCTTCGGCGTGCCGCTCGTGCTGTGGGTGAAGAATCCCCTCGCCGGTTCCAGCACCCGTTTCGCCAAGGCGATCCAGGATCAGCTCGCCTCCGGCCAGACCGACACCGGCAGCCGTGCGCTCTTCTACTGGGCCAGCAACAACGGCATGTTCCAGTCGATCGGCTTGGGCATCGGCGGGAAGCGCTTCCGCCAGGCTGGCTACAGCGTGCTGGGCAAGATGCCCGCGGGCTCTCCCGGCGGGCTCGGCGCAGCCCCCGGCGGCGCG
>JBGSZV010000194.1:0-7178 GCA_041750235.1 Phycisphaerales bacterium | reverse complement strand
GTGCGGGGCAACAGGTGGGCGCGGCGACGGGGCACCCAAGATGGGTGGCTTGGTGAGGTGTCAGTCGAGTTCGACGTAGGCCCGCAGGCCCTGCACGCCGCCCTCGCGCCCGAAGCCGCTTTCCTTGAAGCCGCCGAAGGGGCTGGCTGGATCGAAGCGGTTGTAGGTGTTGAGCCAGACGACGCCGGCTTCGAGTTTGCGAGCCATCTCGAAGATCTTGGAGCCTTTGTCGGTCCAGACGCCTGCGGCGAGGCCGTAGGGCGTGTTGTTGGCGCGTGCGAGAGCCTCTTCGGGCGTGCGGAAACTCATGACGGCGAGCACGGGGCCGAATATCTCTTCGCGCGCGACGCGGTGGCTGGGCTGGACGTTTGCGAAGAAGCAAGGTCGGCACCAGAAGCCCTTGCTGGGCAGGCCAGCGCGGGCGGCGGGAACGAGGCTTAGGCGGGAGTTGTGGCCGGGCGGGCTTTGGCCGGGCATGTTCTGGCCGGGCACGCAGAGGCCCGCGCCCTCGCGCTCACCCACGTCGAGATAGTCGAAGATCCGATCCATCTGCTGGCGCGAGTTGATGGCGCCGACGTCGGTGTTCTTGTCGAGTGGATCGCCCACGCGCAGGCTGGCGAGGCGGATGAGCAGCTTGGCCTTGACCTGTTCGAGCACGCTCTCTTGCACAAGCAATCGAGAGCCAGCGCAGCAGACGTGGCCCTGGTTGAAGTAGATGCCCTGGATGATGCCCTCGACGGCCTGGTCGATACTGGCGTCCTCGAAGATGATGTTGGCGCTCTTGCCGCCGAGTTCGAGGGTGAGTCGCTTGCCGCTGCCCGCGGTGGTTGCGGCGATGCGTTTGCCGACATCGGTGGATCCGGTGAAGGCGATCTTGTTGACGCCGGGATGTTCGACGAGGGCGGTGCCAGTGCGGCCGTCGCCGGTGACGATGTTGACGACGCCGGGCGGCAGGCCAACTTCGTCGAAAATCTCGGCCAGGCGAAGGGCGGTGAGCGAGGTGGTCTCGGCGGGCTTGAGAACGCAGGTATTGCCACAAGCCAGGGCGGGCGCGAGTTTCCAGGCGGCCATGAGGAGTGGGAAGTTCCACGGGATGATCTGGCCGCAGACGCCGACGGGTCGGATGCCGGGTGCGATCTCGGGGAGTGATTTGGTGCGCGAAGAGGATGTGGTTCGGGGCGCGGCAAGTTGCGCATTGGGGAAGGCGTAGCCGAGTTTGTCGGCCCAGCCGGCGTGATAGAAGAAGTGCTGGGCGACCAAGGGGATATCAACGTCGCGCGATTCCTTGATGGGCTTGCCGCCGTCGAGGGTTTCGAGGACGGCGAGTTCGCGGGCGCGTTCCTGGATGCGGCGGGCGATGCGGAAGAGGTACTTGCCGCGTTCCTTGCCGGGGAGCGCGGCCCACGCGGGGAGCGCGGCCTGCGCGGCCTTCACGGCGCGGTCGATGTCGTTCTCAGTGCCGAGCGCGATCTGGCTGAGTTCTTCTTCGTTGGCGGGATTGATGGTGGCGAAGGTCTTGGCGGGCTTGGTGAAGTCGCCGTTGATGTAGTGGCCGTAGCGCGGCGCGATGGTGACCTTGACGGTCTCTGGCGCGGCGGCGTAGTCCCAGGCGTGGCCGAAGTTGAGGGTGTGGGGGGCGTGGCCGTTGGTTGCGGCGGGGGCGTTGGATTCGGCGGGGGTGGTGGTGCGGGACATGGGGGAATGGTATCGCGCGCGGGCCTACGGCCCGGAGAGCGGCGCGACGGGGAGTTTCCCGCACTCGGGGCAGGTGGTGAGTCCCTTGAGGTCGTATCCGCAGGTGGGGCAGCGGTGCTTGAGGTAGCGGCGAGAGTAGGTGAGGGAGCGCTTGGTGACGAGGAGGGTGTAGAGGACGGCGGCGTAGAAAAGGGTGTTGATGAGGAAGCCGGGCCAGAGGGGGCGGATGGGGAAATGGCGCGGGCCGATCAGCGGGATAAAAGTGCGGATGCCTTCGTAAAGCGGGCCACGAAGTGCGGCGCGGGTTCCGCTTTGGACGGGGTACCAAGGGAAGGTGAAATACGGACTGAGATCAGCGTGGTGAGCAAACGGCAGGACCGGGGGAGAAGGTCTCAACGCGGTCGTGAAGGTGGTGCACTCCGTACGCGAGAGTGCCGTCATGGGCACCCCGTAGTCATGCACGATCATCAGGTTCTGCGGGTATGTGCCCGTGCCGTCGTGCGCTCTCCAGTTCCACTGCCGATGGAAGCCCTTCATCGGTTCGCTCTCGAGGACACATTGCGCCGGCCATCCGGGGGGCGGTGGTTGTGGCCACGGCTGGGGACGTGTCGTTCGCGGCGAGATGGACATCGAGAACGGTGAAACGACTTGGATGATCCATCCGGTCGCAATCACGAAGGTCATGCTGCAGAGAAGCAACGACAACCATCCCCAGGTGGTGAGCGCGAGAACGCCGGAGGAAGTGTTTCGGCGCGGTGCGGGCATGTTTCGCGAGTTTGCGCTCGCGTCTCCGTTTTGATCCGGGGATCGCTTACGGCACTTCTTCGATCTTCTCGGCGACGATGATCTTGGTCTTGCCGCGTTCGACCCAGTCTTTCTCGATGACGGTTCCGGTGATGCGGACTGTCGCGCCCTTGAGTTCGTCGGCGTCGGCCTGGACTTTGGTGACGTCAACGTCGGTGGCCTGGATGACGTTGCCGTTCTGATCGACCTGGTTGAGCATCCAGCCGGTGGACTCGCCGCCGATTCCCATGATGTCGCCGACGAGGATGCCGGTGTAGGTGGTCACTTTGGGGGCCTCGGGCGCGGCGGGTGTGGGGGCGGTTGTTGGCTGTGATGGAGCGGGTGTGGTCGGCGCTGGCGTGGTGGGCGCGGGTTGGGTGGTGGGCGGAGTGTTCGCTGCGGGTTTGTCGCAGGCGGTGAGGAGTGCGACGGGGAGGATGAGGAGGAGCTTGTGCATGGTGGTCCTCATGGGGTGGGGGGAGGAGCGGGGATGTCGCCGCATTCGGGGCAGCGGGTGAGGTTCTGAATGTGATACCCGCACTTCAGGCAGGCGTGGCGGCGGAGGCGGGAACGACGGCGGATTCGGCCGGGGGTGGTGAAGAGGAGGTAGAGGATGAGGGTGTAGAGGGCGGTGTTGATGAGGAAGCCGGGGAGGATCGGCTGGATGGGGATGGTGTCGTTGAGGGTGCGGATGCGGGTAGTGATGAAGTCGGGCAAGGGGATGCCGCGGGAAAGTCGCGAGTGAGTGAGATCTTTGCGGGGGCCGCGTCCGCGGAGGCCGGTGATGGTCTTCAGAAAGTTCCGCTGGTCGGCGCTCTGCCACGCGAGGGCGCGCATGGGCCAGCCGGCGCGATAGGAGATGACTCGAATGCGCGTTGTTTCATCGGGAATTTCGGCTACATACCAACCGAAGTACTCGCGCTGCTCGGCGAATGCGTTGGCGGAGAAAAGAACGTTGGATGGCATTGTGGTCGTTCCGCGTATCCGGATCGGCCATGGTGTGCCGTGGGATGGCGGCTGCGCGCTGACGGGATCGAGGATGGTGAAGAGGGGCGGGACGATCGCGAGGGCGATGGTGAGGAGGGCGCCGGCGAGGAGGCAGAGGGTGATGGTGATGAGGCGGCGCACGGGGAAGGGTAGGCGGTGGGATTCGTGAGAGAGACATGAGAGAAGCATGAGACGGTGAGAGAGGCGTGAGACTGATTCGCGCCCTCTCCTGATCCCCGCTGCGCGGTGATCTGTCCTCCCCCGTCGGTGACGGGGGAGGGTGCTGCTCATGACATGTGGATCGCATCAGAACTCGGGCGCGCTGTGGAACTCGATGCGCTGGTTGGTGTCGGGGTCGATGAAGGAGAGGTAGGCGGCGTGGAGCATGAGTCTGGGGGCGTTGCCGGCGGGTTCTTTGGGAGTTGGGCCGTAGAGAACGTCGCCGAGGATGGGGTGGCCGAGGCCGAGTGGTGGGGCGAAGGCGCAGTGGACGCGGAGCTGGTGGGCGCGGCCGGTGATGGGGGTGAGTTCGAGTCGGGTGCGGTCGGTTTCGTCGGCGAGTTTCTTGATGTGGGTGACGGCCGCGCGGCCGTGGACGGGGTCGTGGATCTGCCAGGGGCGGTTGTCGATGTCGGGGCGGATGGGGAAGTCGATGGTGATGGCTTCGCCGCGAGTGAGCGCGGGGTTGTCGATGAGACCATCGACCAAGGCGATGTAGCGCTTGCCGACCTGGCGCGCCTCGAACTGGGTGCTCAAGGTGCGCTGCGCTTCGGGTGTGAGGCCGAGGACCAAGAGTCCGCTGGTGTCCATGTCGAGGCGGTGGACGACGAGCGGGCCGGTGGCGTGGGGGAGCAGTGTGCGCAGGCGCGCCGGGACGCAGTCCTGCTTGTCGGGGCCCTTGCCCGGCACGGAGAGGAGGCCGGGGGGCTTCTCGATGATGGCGTAGGAGGTGGTGTGGTGGAGGAGTCGCATGGGTGAGTGATGCACGAGAGAGGCATGAGACGGTGAGACGGTGAGCGTATGCTTGGGGACGCGCCTTTTGGAGAGGATCATTGCGATGCGTGGAATGATGGTTGTCGGCGGTGTGGTAATGGTGGTGGGTTGCACGGCACTGGCTGACAAGCAGCCGGAGGGCAAGCCGGCCACAGGGTCGCCGCATTCATCGCATGGATCGGGTTCGCCCGCGGCGGCGCCGCTGGATTGGAAAGCGCTGGAGGCGGGCATTCTCGCCGATCAGGTGCAGTTGACGTTCCCGGAGAAGTATGCGAAGGCGGGGGAGTCGTATTTCTCGGCGGATGGGAAGTGGATCATCTTCCAGGCGGTCGAGCGGGTGTCGGGGGCAGCGCCGGCGGCGAATGAGCCGTATGCGATGTATGTCGCGCCGGTGAAGCGCGAGGGCGATCGGATTGTGGGATTGGGTGAGGCGATCAGGATCAGCGAGCCCGAGTCGGCGAACACGTGCGGGTTCTTCCATCCGACAGAGGCGTGGCGTGTGATCTTCGGTTCGACGGTGGTGAAGCCCGGGAACGAAGCGGCGGGCGGGTATCAGCGGGGGACGAGCCGGTACAAGTGGATGATGCCCAACGAGATGGAGATCGTCTCGAAGGTGGTGCAGCCGATCTACCGCGCGGAGAAGGGTCCGAAGCTGACGGAAGAGATCGAGTTCAGCGATGCCGAGCTTGCGGGGAAGCCGCTGTTTGCGCACAACGGGTACGACGCGGAGTGCGCGTACTCGCCGGATGGTCGGTTTGTGGTGTACGCGAGCGCGGAGCCCGACAGCATTCATCCGGACCTGTGGGTGCTGGACACGCAGACGGGCGAGCGGCGGGTGATCGTGGAGAAGGACGGGTATGACGGCGGGCCGTTCTTCTCGCCGTGCGGGAAGCGGATCTGCTACCGCAGCGATCGGGCGGGGAACGATCTCTTGCAGTTGTATGTGGCGGAGTTGAAGTTCGAGAACGGGACGATCGTGGGGATCGAGCGTGAGACGGCGCTGACGGCGGATGAGAACGTGAACTGGGGGCCGTTCTGGCATCCGTCGGGCGCGTTCATCGTGTACGCGACGAGCGAAGTGGGGCACCACAACTACGAGGTGTTCGGGATTGAGGTGCCTGCCGTAGATGCCATTGCGTCGCGGGAGATGCGCACGCTGAAGAAACAGCGTGTCACCAGCGCGGACGGTTTTGATGGACTGCCGGTGTTTGACTCGACGGGGACGTGGATGATGTGGACGAGCCAGCGTGGCGGGAAGATCGAGGGCGAGGAGCGTCCGAGCAGCCAGGTGTGGGCGGCGCGGGTTGATGCTGCGTGGCGTCCGGGCGCGGCGCGGTAAGCGATTGCATCTTCGATGGAAGTGAGTTGATTGAACTTCGCGCTTGCACTTTGCGCGCGTCTGCGCATAGTGGGGGTTGCGGAGCGCCGCACGTGGTGCGTTTGAAACTCGTTGTCGTGTGCGACACGCAGCGTTCCGCCAAGGCCAATGTGGTGTGTGTCCCGTTGTGACGGGTGTGCCCTTCCGGGGCGCCGTGGTGCTGCCGCGTGGCGCTGTCACAACGAGCGGCGTGCGCGTGGAAATGCCCGCGCACGCGAGAAAGCGCGGTGATTGCGCGCTGTGCGTGGCCCGTGCGGGGTTGTGGTTGTTGAAAACAGGAGGCTGTCGATGAAAGGCGTCGTGCGAGCGTTGTTTGCGTGCGCGGTGGGTGCGGTGGTGACGGCGAGCGCGTGGGGCGGGATTGACCGGCCGCCGCCGTTCCCGGTGACGAGCCCGGGGTTCACGTGCCAGTCGTGGGAGTTTCTGACTCCTTCGATGCCGCAGCCGCCGGACCCGGGCTGGATCAATCCGTTTGGACTTCCCGAGATGCGGCTGAAGGGGAACCCAATCTGGCAGCCGGGGTTCGAGGGCAAGGAAGGTGTGTGGTGCCTGACCCAGAACACGGGACTTCCGGAGCCGGACAGTCTGAACTTCCTGATTCCCAATGCGAACGTCTTCACGGATCAGAAGGAAATCGTGGTGTACGTGAAGTGGTTCTAGGGCGGCGCGGCGGGCTTTGGGCCGGGGTACCAGATCAACACTCCCAACATGACGGCCCCCTTGTTCGTGCAGCCCATCATGCGCGAGCCGGCGGGTCCGAATCATCCGGGGTGGGTCATCGACACGGTGTTCGTGACGCTGCCGAAGTGTCCGCCTTGGGAAGAGATCAAGATCGGCGCGTTTGATGTGCCGCCGGGCGTGAACCTGTACATCGACTGCGTGTCGATTTACACGCGGTGCATCCCGGGTCCGGGGAGCGCGGCGTTGCTGGCATTCGCGGGTCTGGCGGCGATGCGGCGTCGGCGTGCGACTGTTTCTTAATCCCTCTGCCCTCACCATCGGCGCCGGCCCTTGCAAGGGGGCCGGCGCTCTTTTGAGCGGGGTTATCGCGCACAGGAGTGTGCGGTCTGTGACGCTGGTGCGGGTGAAACGGTGGGTGGTGGTGGAGCGGTGTTTGTGGGCTGGAATGCCGGATCCGATGTTTGGGGTATGACACCGCCCCCCGTCCTGGAAGTGAGTGCCGATGCGCCCGCGGCGTTGCTTGAGCGGCCGATGCAGCCTGGTCCGGCTCCGTTGCGGGAGCGGCGGACAACCCAGCGGCTGCAGGTGCGTGGGATGTGGTGCGATCGCGGTCAGGCGGTGGACTTCTCGCCGCGGGGGATGCGGCTGGTGGTTCGGCGGC
>JBGSZV010000193.1:0-6254 GCA_041750235.1 Phycisphaerales bacterium | reverse complement strand
ATCACCACTTCGATGCCCGCCTCGCGCGCGGCCTTCACCGCCTTGCGATTGGCCTCGGACACCTTCCCGTCCGGTCCGAAAAGGGTTCCGTCAAGGTCTACAGCGATCAGATCGTAGTTGGGCTTCACCACGTCGTGAGGTTACACCAGAAAGGCGCTCCCGGACCCGGAGTTTGTGCGAACCGGCCCGGTCGGGCCGATGTAGCATGACATACCGACGCATGCTTTCCTCATCGGCTACCGGCGTGCCTCACGATTTCGGGCCGCAGCTCGAACCTGCCCTCCGGCAGGCCTGCGGCGGGAAGCTCCATGACATCCGTTGGTTCCGGACCGACTGGCAGCACGGCGGCGCGGCCACCGCCATCGGGGCGTACGAGTGCGTGCCCGGCGAGCCCCCGCGCGAGGTCGTCATCAAGCTCCCCGTCGGGCCCAAGGAGTACCGGTTCGCCGTCGGCCTCAACGCCACCGATGCCCCCACCCCCCGGATCGCGGCCCACGGCCTGGAGATCGGCGGCTGGGACCTCGCCTGGCTGGTCATGGAGCGTCTTCCCGGCGCACCGCTCGCCGCGCATCTCCACAAGGAAGTGTTCGATGCGCTGACGCATGCGGCGGCCGGGTTCTACCGCCACGCCTGCGCGACATGGCCCGTCCCGCCACCGAGCGAGAGTTTTCCGTATGAGGAGTTGATCCACCGCTCACGCGAGCAAGCCAAGGCGGGCGGCATTCCTGAATCGCAGTCTTGGACACACACCCTGCACGACGTCCAGAAGCACTTGCCGTCACTGCTGCTCAAGTGGCGGGCACGCCCGATCAACGCCTGGTGCCACGGCGATCTCCACGCCGGTAACGCGATGCGGCGGCCCGAAGACTCGCCGTGGGGGAAGCCCGGATGCGTGCTCTTTGATTTCGCGGAAGTCCACCCGGGACACTGGGTCGAGGATGCGATCTACCTCGAACGCATGTACTGGGGCAAGCCCGAAGCACTGGCCGAGATCAAACCGGTGTCGCTCATGGCCCGCGCCCGTCGCGCTGAAGGCCTCGATACCTCCGGCGACTACGCGATGATCGCGAACATCCGCCGGGTGCTGATGGCCTCGTGCGCCCCCGCCTTTGCACGACACGACGGCCACCCGCGCTACATGCACGGCGCGCTCGAGATCCTGCACAAGTTCATGCCGCAGGTGCTCAAGTAGCTCGGCGTTTCAATGACCCGGCGCGGCGCCAATGATGTTGATGCCGCAATCAACGTAGATGTTCTCTCCGGTCACACCCGCGCCGAGCTGCGACACGAGCCATACGGCCGTGCCGCCGACATCATCTCCCTCGACGTTGCGGCGGAGCGGCGCGTGCTTGGGCGTTTCCTCCAGCATCTTGTCGATACCACCCACCGCCGATGAGGCGAGGGTGCGAAGCGGTCCGCCCGAGATGGTGTTGACACGAATGTTGTACTCACCGAGTTCCGCCGCGAGGTACCGCGTCGTGCACTCGAGCGCCGCCTTCGCGACACCCATGACGTTGTACGCCGGGACGACCTTCTCGGCGCCGTAGTAGCTCATCGCCAGGATCGAACCGCCGCCCGAGTCGGCCATCATGGGTTTTGCACGCTGCGACATCGCCAGCAGCGTGTACGCCGAGATATCGATTGCTGACAGATACGACGCCCGCGGCGTCTGCGCGAACTTGCCCGGCGCCAACCACTCGCGGTCGGCAAAGGCGATGGAGTGAATCAGGAAGTCCATCCGCTTGTGATCGCGGGCGTAGGACGCGAAGACGGCATCGAGATCCTCATCCTTGCCGGCGTCACACGAGTAGAACTTCGCGTCGGCCGCCCCGGGCAGCTCCATCCCCTCGACCGCCTTGCGCGTGCGGCGCTCGTTCTTCTCGCCGGGGATGTGGGTGTACGCGCAGCGACCGCCGTGCTGAATGATCGACTTGGCGATGTGCGTCGCGTAGGAGCGATCATTGGCGACACCGAAAACGAGGCCGACTTTGCCGTCAAGAAGTCCCATCGGAGTAAATCCTTACCACGGAGACACGGAGGCACGGAGAGATGCACTCTTTATAGCACCATCCGAACAACGCCGTCTTTCAGCGTTGGGACCAAAAAATTGATCACGAGCCCCACCTCCTTGCGGCTGAGCTTGAGGTAAGTCAGCAACTGAGCCTTGTGTACGGCCATGAGTTGCTCGACGCACTTCAGTTCAACGACGACGAGTCGGTCCACAATCATGTCAATGCGGTAGCCACTTTCAATCACTTCGCCCTTGTAAGTCACTGGCAAATCCACCTGTCGCTGCACGTCATGGCCCCGCACTGTCAGTTCGCGTCCGAGGCAGCGTTCGTAGGCAGACTCCAGCAGACCCGGGCCGAGTTCACGGTGCACTTCGATGGCCGCACCAATGATCGAGTTGGTCAGAGACTCCTGTTTGAGCATCCTGCCTTCTCCACATGAGGATTCAGTGCTTTCCTCCGTGCCTCCGTGTCTCCGTGGTTTGCCTTTCCTACCGCCAATCAATCACGATCTTGCCGAACTGTTCGGCCGCTTCCAGGCGTTCCCATGCCTTGCGGGCGTCCTGCCACGGGTGGATGGAATCGACCGTCGCCCGGAGCTTTCCGGCCCGGAACAGGGCGGCCAGTTCGCGCAGTTCGTCGCTGGTGCCCATCGTCGAGCCCAGCAGCCGGAGCTGATTCCAGAAGATCCGTGCCAGGTCAGTCGTAGCCTGCGGGCCGCCGGTGTTGCCGGGAGTTACGAATGACCCGCCGCGGGCCAAGCTTTTGATGCATGCCAGGTGCGTCGGCTTGCCCGTGGAGTCGCAGGCCATGTCCACGCCACGGCCGTTGGACCACTTGCGGACTTCCTTGGACCAGTCCTCGCCGGTGTCCAGCACGCCGTGGTCCGCGCCGAGCGCCTTGGCCTTGTCGAGCTTCCACTGGTGACGGCTCGTCACGACCACCGGGCACGCCAGCCACTTGGCGATCGACAGCGCCGCGAGCGCGACGCCCCCGCCGATGCCGGTGATCAGCACGCTCTGCCCGGGCCGCAGGCCGCCCTTGGTGAACATCATGCTCCACGCGGTCAGGAATGTCAGACCGAAGGCCGCCGCTTCCGCTGGGTCGACTTGCTCACCCACTTCCGCAAGGTTCGCGGCCGGCACGAGGAATCGCTCACAGTGCATGCCGTGGATGTGCTCGCCGATCAACTGCATGTCGTGGCGGTAGGTCGATGCGGGGGGATCACCCGGGCGCACGCCCCGCGGCACGTCGTACGCAGCGTTCACGATCACGCGCCGGCCGATCCATGCGGGATCGACGCCCGGGCCGACCGATTCAACGCGACCGCAGGCATCGCACCCCGAGATGCGCGGGTAGGTCATCTCGATTCCGGGGATGCCCATGCCGACCCAGATGTCCATGTGGTTCAGCGCGGAGGCCTCGGTGCGGATCAGCGCTTCTCCGTCGCCCGGCGTTGCGGGATCGGGCCACGAGTTGGTCGTCCCAATGTTCGGAGCGACCGGTGCTCCCTGCTTCTGGATCAGAATGGCTCGCATGGTGTCGGAGTGTACACCGCGCGAAAGAATGGCCCCGACACACAAGCCTCGGTGACTGGCTGGACTTCGACTACCAGATCTTGTTGATCCAAAGCAGCCGGTTGTGCCGATCCACCGGGACCGCGAAGGTCCGTTGTGGTTACCGCCTGTTGAAGGTCGCGACCCTCGGTCGAATCACAGGCTCGCTTGAGCGTCCCCTCGCTTTTCCGGTGGTGGTTCCCGGAGAAGCACTCCCACTCAGGGGGCGCTTGCCGCAGGAGGTCTCGACATGGTTGCTCAAGCTGTGCTGCCGCTGCCCGCTCTTCCCGCCGAGTCGATCAGTCGTGGTCTGTCGCATGAGCAGTTGGTGGACTGGATTGGTTCGCTCAATCAGTCTGCCACGCCCGATTACCTCGGTCGGTTCGACGCCGGCGCTCTCGCGTCGTACCTCGATCATCTGCTCGCCGCGCAGGAACCGCGCGGACGATGTGCCGTCTGGGTCCGGCGCGCGGAAACCCCCGCGATTGTCGGCGGCTCGATCGTGGACTGAGATCTATCGCTCGCGGCGCGGTTCGCGTCGCAGCGCTTCATCCATCTGCTTCTTGAGCAGACGCAGCCGCAGCAGCGGCTTCACACGCAGCAACAGTTCGATCTTGTGGACGGGCTTGGTGAGGAACTCGTTCGCGCCGCTTTCGACCGCGCGCTCGGCGTCACCGATCTCGCTCAGGGCCGTCACCATCACGATCGGGATGTCCCGCGTGACGGGATCGGCCTTCAGCCGGGTGCAGAGTTGGAAGCCGCTCATCTTTGGCATCATCACGTCGAGCAGGATCAAGTCCGGCTGCTCGCGCTCCACCTCGCGCATCGCTTCCAGACCGTCGTGCGCGATCCGCACACGGCAGCCGATGTCCTCGAGATACGCCTGCAGCAACTCCAGATTCTGTTCGTGGTCGTCCACCACCAGAATCGACGCCGCGGCGACGTTCATCTCGGCATCAAGCTGAGCCTCGGAGATCGGCGAACTGCCGGATCCCCCGGAAGCCCCGGCACCCCCCGATCGTGGATCATCCTGTGGCGTTCGAACCAAGCGCGATCCCTCCCTGGGCCAACCAGTCGCCGATCCTACCGTCGACCGACCCGCCCGCCTATCGCCGACGCCCCATTCCCCCAATCACGGAGTGTTTCTCCGTGGAAAAGTCGGGGGAATTACCGACCAAATCATAAACAAACGACCATCTGGGAGGCGGGGGCTTCATAAAAACCTGCCCATCTTGTATACTGCCGCCACAGCCCCTACAGGGGGTTGTGAGGGAAACACGCTGGCATGGGTTACTCGCTGAAGAAAACTCGCCTCGCCTGGGAAGATCAGTTCCGCATCCCCACGCTGGACGACCTTCGCAATCACTATCCCAAGCAACTCGGCAACCTGATTTCCGCCGCACGCGACCGACTCCTTGAGTTCGACGGCGTGGAGGAAGAGATCGTCTGGCAGGGCCTGCCTTGGCGGTGGACGCTCACCTATCGATGTCCGGAAGACCCCACACGCGCGTGGGCGTATCTGGTCCCTGACCCCGAGAAGCCCAAGATCTCGATGCCCTTGACCAAGGAAATGGTTCAGGCACTCCCGATGCGCCGCCTCAAGAAGTTCGTCCGCGACGGCGTCGTCCTCGCCCGCCGCGTCGAGAACGTCTACTGGGCGACCTGGGAAATCACCAATCGCCCCCAGCTCGATGAAGTGCTCGACCTCGCCAAGCGAAAGCATCAGTTCATCAACTCGAACTGACCGGCGCTGATTCTACTTTCTGCGGCTCCGCCCACGACCCGGCCATCCACGCCCGGTCGGGGTTGCTCGCATCCGCCGGTCCCGGCGTCCACTGCGTGGCCCGCGCGTTCACGCCGAACCATGCCGCCAGCTCGTCCGGCTCCGCATCTCGTAATGGGGCTCCGGTGCTGAGCAGCGTCGCAGCGGCCCAGGAGGTCGGACGGCATCCAAGCAGGATCGCCTCCACCCGCAGTGTGTCCACGTACTCGGGCTCGGTCAGCCGTGGGCCCGGGTTGCCCCGACACAGCGGGCACAACTCCAGCGTGGGACGCCCGCCCTCTCCCGCCCGACGGATGACGCGTTCGTTCCGGCACCGGTCGCACGCCACGCCGCGCGTGACTCGCTCCCGGACTTGACCGACGAACTGCTCTGCCTTGTCCTTGTCGATGCCCACCCGCCGCAACACCAATGATGCTTCCTCTTCCGCCAGCACCTCTCGAGCCCGGCGGTACTCCTCGGAACGGAACCAGCCGATGGCGACCGCCATCTCAAAGGGCGCATCATCGATGCCCGATGCTTCTCCGGCATCCGGCGGCGCGGCGTTCCGGGCTTCGCCGGGCTCCATCGACGCCATCGCGAGCAGCCAGCGACGTTCAGCGTTGCGGGTCGAGAGGTCCGCCAACGCGAGGCACGCGCTGCGCGCGAGCCCGGTGCGCCCCCCCGCCGCACGGTCCATTTCAAAGGCGAGCACGAACAACGTCCGCGCGAGCGCCTGACCTTCCTTGTAGGGAAGCTCGTACGCCACTTCCTCGCCAAGCTCGAAGTACGCCCGCGGGTTCTCCGGCGAGAGTGCCGCCAGTCGCTGGGTCAACTGCGGCACACCCGATCGCGCAACGGGCGCAGCGCCAACGGTCCCCAAATCCGCAGGAACCTGCGACGGCATATCCGGCGCTGCCGACGAGGGCG
>JBGSZV010000192.1:0-5381 GCA_041750235.1 Phycisphaerales bacterium | reverse complement strand
AACGACCGCGCCCACCACGCCCACTACGACGACGCCCACGCCCGCCGCGCCGGCGATGCCGCCCGCACCCGCGACACCACCCAGCCCCGGAACCCTCAAGTTCACCCGCCTCGCCATCCACGACCCCCAGATCAACAACGTCGAAGCCGTCTCGCTGCTGATTCCCGAGGGCTGGCAGCACCAGGGCGGCGTGCAGTGGTTCCACGACCACAGCATCCTCGCCAATCTCCTGCTGACCATCACCGATCCGCAGACGGGCGCGCAGATGCAGTTCCTGCCCATCCAGAACTTCACCCACATCGATCAGCCGCCCATGCCGATGCAGGTCGGCCAGAACTACATGGGCAACATCGTCTGCCCCCCCATCACCGATATCCCCGAGTTCATCAACCAGTTCTACGCCCCGCAGACGCTCCCCCATCTCCAGACCGCACAGCGGACCGGCGTCACCGACCTCCCCCAGGTCGCCGCCAAGTGCGCCCAGGACTGGGGCGGCGGCGAGGGACGCGCTGCCAAGGTCCGCTACCAGTTCGATCACAACGGCGCAACGTGGACCGAGGAAATCACCGTCTGCCTCGTGTACCTCCGCAACGCCAACTACGGCATGACGTCATGGTCCGTCTACACCGCGCACGCCTTCCGCGCCCCCAGCGAACACTTCGATCGCCTGCTCCCCGTCGCCGGCGCCAGCTTCAACTCGGTGCGGCTCGGTCAGGACTGGTTCTCCGGCTATGCCCACGTCAAGCAGCTCTTCCGCAACCGCATGTGGCAGGGCATCCAGGACTCCGTCGCCTTCGCGAAGAAATACCGCGAAACGCAGGAGGAAATCCGGCAGATGTACGCCGACGCATACAAGGATCGCACCGAATCACAGGAACGCATCTCGCGCGAGTACGGCAAGATGCTCTCCGGCGTCGAGCACTACACCAACCCGTACGAGCAGAAGCCCGTCGAACTCCCCAGCGGATACAAGGAAGTCTGGGTGAGCCCCCAGGGCCAGTACATCTTGAGCGAACAAACCGGCTACGACCCCAACGTCGGCTCCACCGTCGAGTGGCGCCGCATGGATGTCGCGCCCAACTGACGTGAGAGTCGCCCCGCGAACGCTGCCGCGGTCCGGTCACTCTCCAGAGATCAGCGACCTTCCTCCGCGGTCTCCCCGCCCGGCAATCGCACCGGCCGAATAAACAGGCTCGTCGCAATCAGCTTGGTCCCCGGCCTCCGGTGCGCGGTCTGAAAGATCCGCGCGATGTCGATCAAGTGCCCGTGCAGCACCTTCCGCTGCGCCGCATCCAGCCATCCGAACATTGACAGCATCGCGTGGTCCTGCGGCCCGCCATCGCTCTGCGCATGCTCCCGAGTGGCCGCCGCGTGCTCCTTCCCCGCGTACGCTGCCGTTCGCTGGATGTAACGGCACAGCGCCTCCAGCGCCGCCTTGTCCCCCGTCGGCGTCGCCAGTTCAATCACGCTGCCCGGCGCCGTGTACGTCGTCGCATCCCGCCCACCCGACGCTTCCGCCCCCGACTCAATCAGCAGCCCCACCTCCACCAGTTCCTCGATGTGCCGGTACAGCGACGCGGGCTTCCTTCCCAGCTGCACCCCGATCTCCCGGATCGAAACGCCCGCCTCTCCGCCCTCCGGCGGGGCCTGGTTCACCACCACCTGCAGGATCTGATCCCGCACCCCCGACGAGATGGCCTCGTACTGCGCCGCCGTCCGCACCAATGCCGCCCGCCCCGCGTTTTTTCTTTTTGTTCTTTGCATTTTTGTGAATCTGCAGAATACTATGGCCGTATCACTTTCGGCTGGACGGCATGGGCCGTGCAACTTCCGTCGGAGCATTGTGGCAAACAAGCGGCATTCCCGCCGCCGGCGCGATCCCTGCGCGCCGAACTTGATCGGAGGAGAGAAAGATGAAAACTGGCACGATCCTGGCGTTCTGGTCCGCAAGCGCGGTGGCCGTATCGGCCGCTTCCGCGCAGTCCATCAACCCCCACGGGCTGTACTTCCACACCTTTACCGGATCGACCTCCGGTTCCGAGTGGTCCACCTGGGGGCCCCTCGGAGCCCCGAACCGCCACGAGTTCGCCGACCTCCGCAGTTCCGGCGCCTACCCCGCTACCTTCGCCCCGAACAACTCATTCACGCTCGACGGCGGTGTCGGAGCCGGCGCCTTTTCCGATGCCGACCATGCCCACATCAACTTCAACTTCGGCGGGGGCACCGTCTTCAACTCCAACATGGTGCGCGCGCCCTACACCGACGACCAGTTCCCGGTCTTCTTGACCAGCACGGTGACCGGTGACGCTGCACTCAGCGGGCAGTGGTTCGCCCAGATCCGCGACGTCAACCCCGCCACCGGCGCCACCAGCGCGGTGCTGGGCACGAACGTGGATGTGCTCGTCTCCGGCACGACTGTGAGAATCGACCTCCCCGGCGGCACGTTCTATCAGGGCGTTTGGATGAGCGAATCGCAGGCCGGCTTCAGGGTGATCGACCGTATCGCGCCCAACCCCGCGTACCGGACCTTCCCGGGTTCCGCCACCAATCTCAACCTCAACATGGTCGGGGATCTGCGACTCACCAGCCCCGACAGCATGACCCTGGCCGTGTTCTTTGAAACCCGCGCCGGGCTTGGCAACCAGGTCCAGACCATGAAGTACCTGGAACTCAGCAAGGTCCCGACTCCCGGCACGACCGGAGCGCTGCTCATTTCGGTCGGCATCGCAGCCACCCGTCGTCGCCGCAGCTGATTGACCCCACACCGCACCGATCACAGAACACCGGAGGAAAGAGCCATGCTTCAATCCGTATCAAGCGCGATCGTGCTCGCAGCCGCCGTCGTGGGGAGCACCGCCCACGCCGCGCCGTTCGTCGATCATTTCGACTCGTACACACCCGGCCAGATGCCCGGCGGTCCCTGGGCCGACATCTCCACATCCATCTCGGCGCCCACCGTGCCGTCTCCCACGGGGGCGATCATCGAAACCACCGGGGCCTACGGCAATCCCACACGCGCATTCCAGATCACCCGGGCGACCGGCACGAGCCAGGGCATCATCTCCCCCATCGATCTCGCCGCCGACCACTCGCTCACCGCAGACATCCGCATCGATGCCCATCCGTCCCGCGAGGTCTACGGCAACTGGAACGCCGCCTTCGGCTTCATCCAGGATCGGGGCGTCGCCTCCGACATCAACGTCAACCCGCAGGGGCTCGTCTACGTCTATCAGCAGAAGTGGTGGTTCTTCGGCGCGACCGTCTTTGGAGGCAATAGCACCGAAGTCCTCTTGAGCAACGCGCTCATCCAACCCGGCGACTGGTACCACGTCTCCCTCAACGCCGACACGACGTCCGGGCAGTTCCACATCAGCATCGTGGATGCGCTCGGCGAGATCCAAGTTGATCAGAATGTGGCGATCCCCAACTGGAACCCACTGCTGGGCCGCTACAACCGTATCGCCGCGTTCGATGGAGACTACGCCGGCGCTTCAGTCACCAGCGGGCAGTTCACCATTGACAACGTGAACTACATCCCTCAACCCGCCGTCGCCACAATCCTGCTGCCCGCTCTGCTGGTTGCAAGCCGCCGCCGCCCGCGCATTTGCTGAACGATCCGAAACGCTCATCTGCCCAACAGGACCGGCCCGTCACTCTTGCGGCGCATCCAGCACCTCGCGCACCTTCTGCAGCAGCACATCCGTCGAGAACGGCTTCGACAGGAACACCGAACGCTCCGGCTCCACGCCCTGCGGCGAGATCGTCGCCTCCGTATACCCCGACATGTAGATCACACGCGTCACGCGCCCGCTCTCGCGCAACAGCTCCGCCAGCCTGACGCCGCTCATCCCCGGCATCACCACATCCGTCACCAGCAGCGCGATCGGCTTGGCGCTCGCCTCCGCCAGTTTGATCGCTTCTTCGCCCGTGGATGCCGCGATCACCGTGTACCCCGCCGCCCGCAGCGCATCGGCGATCAACTCCCGCACCATCGGGCTGTCTTCCGCCAGGAGCAGCGTCTCGCTGCCCCCCGTCACCGGCGCAGACGCGGGCCGTTCAACCCGCGCTTCGCCAATCCCCGTCGCCCGCGGCAGGAAAACCTTCATCGTCGTCCCGCGGCCCGGCTCGCTGTACACCGCGATGTGCCCGCCGCTCTGGTGAATGATGCCGTGGCACGTCGCCAGCCCCAGCCCCGTCCCCTGCCCCGGCGGCTTGGTCGTAAAGAACGGTTCAAACAGGTTCGACAGGATCTCGGGTGTCATCCCCACGCCCGTGTCCGTCACCGCAATCAGCACGTGCTCGCCAGGCGTCGCCCCCACGCGCGTCCGGCAGTACGCCTCTCCCAGCACCACATTCCCCGTCTCGATCGTCAGCGTCCCGCCGCCCGCCATCGCGTCGCGCGCGTTCACGCACACGTTCACCAGGACCTGCTCCAGTTGGTTCGCGTCCGCTTTCACGTTCCACGTGTCCGGATCGAGCACCAACCGCAGCGAGATATCTTCCGACATCAGCCGCTGCACCATCGGCTCCAGGCCCGCCACCACCTCGCGCGGTGACAGCACGCGCGGCAGCACACTCTGCTTCCGCGCAAAGGCGAGCAGTTGCCGCGTGAGCGCCGCCGCTCGTTCCGCGGCTTCCCGCGCATGCCCGATCGCCGGCAACGACGCATGCCCCGGCTCGAGGTGCTTCCCCGCGAGAACCAGGTAGTTCATCATCGCCATCAGCAGGTTGTTGAAGTCGTGCGCCACCCCCGCCGCCAGCCGCCCGATCCCCTCCATCTTCTGCGACTGCAGCAGTTGGCCCTCGAGCTTCTTGCGCTCGGTCACATCCCGCAGGATCACCGTCATCAACTTGCGCCCGCCCGCGACAACCTGCGAGATCGATGCCTCGATCGGGAACTCCGAGCCGTCCGCCCGCAGCCCGCTCAGCGCCCCCAGCCGTCCCATTGCGCGCATCGTCGAGCCCGTCGACGCAAACTTCCGTATGTGCTCGCCGTGCCCGTGCCGAAACCGCTCGGGTATGAACCGCTCGATGTGCGATCCGATCGCCTAAGCGCCGGCGATGCCGAAAATCCGCTCCGCCGCCTTGTTGAACAGCACCACCCGGTGTGATTCGTCCACCGTGATGATCGCGTCCATCGCCGAGTGGACCACGCTCATCAGCTGCTCTTGAATGTCCCCGGGATCGCCCTCCGGCGCCGAATCCTCATGCAGCTCCCGCACCACCAGCGCGTACCCGCGCAGACCGGCATGGTCATCCCGCAGCGCCGTCAGCCCGACATGCGCCTGAAACCGCGACAGGTCGCGCCGCGTCAGCCACCGCTCCTCCTCCGCGTGTTCCTCCTTCGCGGCCCGCACCAGCAACCCGCCCCGCAGCTCCGC
>JBGSZV010000191.1:0-5698 GCA_041750235.1 Phycisphaerales bacterium | reverse complement strand
ACGGGGAGCGGGCGGAGATGCCGTTCGGGAATCAAGGGGCGACGATCGAGGTTGCGACGGATCCTTCGCGGGCGGCAGAGGCGGGGATGCTGCGGGGGATCGTGCTGGAGAAGGGTTACGCGGCGATGTCGCGCACGGTGGCGGACACGGAGAAGATGCGGAAGAACGTGAAGCAGGCGACGGCGGCGCTGGAGACGAACAAGGACATGCCGCTGACGACGAAGCTGGCGATGCGGACGTTTCTGGGGACGCTGGATCCGATGCTGGCGTCGATCCCGAAGGATGAGGATGCGGATGGGGAAGCGAACGGCGCGGTGGCGGGGTGGCAGCCGGTGCAGGTGGTGACGAGCGAGGTGCGGGCGGAGCGGAAGGGGCCTTCGAACGCGTATGACGTGACGTTTGCGCAGGCGATGTTGTGGGGTGTGATGGGGTGCGCGAGCGGGTTTGCGGTGGGGCTGGGTGAGGAGCGGAAGCGCGGGACGCTGCTGCGGCTGCGGGTGTCGCCTTTGTCGTGGTCGGCGCTGCTTGGCGGCAAGGGGCTGGCGTGCTTTCTGGCGACGCTGGGGGTGTCGGTGCTGGTGCTCGCGCTGGGGGTGGTGGTGTTCAAGGTGAACATCGGGAGCGTTGGGCTGCTGGCGGCGGCGCTGCTGAGCGTGGCGGTCGGTTTTGTGGGGATCATGATGCTGCTGGCGGTGCTGGGGCGCGCGAGCGGGTCGGGGCAGATCGGGTGGGCGGTGATGCTGGTGATGAGCATCTTCGGGGGCGGGATGGTGCCGTTGTTCGTGATGCCGGGATTCATGCAGACGCTGAGCCACTTCAGCCCGGTGAAGTGGGGGATTCTTGCGATTGAGGGGGCGATCTGGCGCGGGTTTACGGCGGAGCAGATGATGCTGCCGGTGGGGGTTTTGCTGGGGATCGGGGTGGTGGGGTTTGTGGTGGGGGCGGGGGTGTTCGCGCGGGGGGAATCCGGGAAGTAGGAGTGTTCACCGCGGAGAGCACGGAGGGGCACGGAGGGATTCAAGAGTGAGAGAGTTCACCGCGGAGGTCGCGGAGAGCGCGGAGGGATTCGGTGAAGCTGGGTGTGAAGCGATGGGTGGTGCGGGGGGTGGTGTGTGTGGTGATGGGGGTTGTCACCACGGTGGGGGTGGCGTGGGGGTTGGCGGCGACGAAGTTTCGTGATGCCGAGTACTACCTTGGAAGTCAGGAAGTAGAACAAGGTAGGCTGGAGTTGGAGGTTTGCGCGGGTGTCGGTCGGGTGCGGCGATGTTCCGCGTTTGTTCCAGACTACATGATGACGAGTCGAATCAGTGCGTTGAGTGGGTATGGCGGGCGACGAGTTGATTCCTTGAGCGAGATGCATCACTCGGCGGAGCAGTGGTTTCATCAGTTGGATCATCGCCCACGCCTGGAGTTCTCTCAGGAAGCAACTGGCTGGCCGCGGCTTGCGCTGTGGTGTGGCTACGACGAAGAGCCAAAGACGCTGATGCCGTTGGTACGAGGAGGGTTCGCTCTTTCCAAAGAACGCATTGGACTGCTTCCTCAGGGGAGAGCGCTGCCGTACCGTCCGATCTGGTTGGGATTGTTGCTGGATTCGATTCTGTACGCGTGTTGCTGGGGTGCGATTTGGTTCGTGTGTTTACTTCCAAGCCGTGCGCGAAGGCTTTGGCGGTTGCGTCGTGGGTTGTGTGGTTCGTGCGGGTATGACGTTGCGGGGATTGCGGGGGTATGTCCGGAGTGTGGGGTGGAGGTCGCCGCGGTGCGGCGGCGGGGGTGAGGGGAGATCGCCGACCACGGGCTCCTCGCGAAGCGCGAGGCTGCCCATGGCTGCCTTCGTCGGCCCCGATGGGGCCTTCATTGTGCGGGGCGTGGGGTGAAGATCGAAGCCGGGTCTGCACTACCCGGCTCGCGGTGGCGGGCGGCGGTAGAGTTTGGGTATGAAGCGGTGTGTGGTGCGGGTGATGGTGTGTGTGGTGGTTGGGGTGGTGGTGAATGTTTTGGTGTCGTGGGGGTGTGTGAGTGGGCATGTGGCGATCGCGACAGTGTTGCGGGTGCCGGGGGCGGGAACCCTGCCGGTTGATCAGTCTTGGCCGGTGATGGTGCCGGAGGATTGGCCATCGGGGTGGCGAAGTTTTCTCCGCGTCACGAGCTTTGGAGTTCGCTATTCGGTTCTTTCGGCCAGCAGAGAGCCTGTTACGTACTCCGTCACCGAACTCGCGGCGGGGTGGCCGGTGTTGGCTGTGTCGAGCTATGAGTGGGAGGCTAACGTCTTCGTGACAGGCCGTTACGGTCGCTTCACGCCTCTACGCGTCCATCCTCCGACATGGCATTGGGGCGTAGAGGTCAGTCATTTGATGGGCGCCAAGTTGCGCGGCTCGTGGAAAACGGAGCTTTGGCTGCCGTTGCGGCCGGTGTGGCCGGGGTATGTGATCAATGTGGCTGTGTACGGAGTTGCAGCGTGGGTGGTGGTGTTTGGGCCGGGCGTAATGAACCGAGCTTGGCGACGAAAGCGAGGACTGTGTGCGGCGTGCGGATATGAGGTTGCGGGGATTGTGGGGGTGTGTCCGGAATGTGGGGTGGAGAAGAAGATGGAAGGAAAGGCAGAGCCCTCACCTGTCACGCAGAGCGGTAACATTGTCTCCCATGCTCAAAGCAGCGCGGGAGAGGGAGCCCTCACCGATGCCTCAAGGCAGGCATCGACTCTCCCAGGGGGAGAGTGAGCGATGAAGCGGTGGGTGGTGCGGGTGGTGGTGTGCTTGGTTCTGGGTGTGATGACCACGGTGGGAGTGGCGTGGGGGTTGGCGGCTGTCCCCTCTATTCGGCCCGTCAAGTACGCGGGCGGATCGCTATCAGGCTCCAACATGTACACCATGGTGATCGTCGGCTCGTTGGGGCGAAGCAGACGATGCGCGGCTCAAGGTGTGAAAGGCGTTGAGCGTACGGGTCTTGATCTTCGGCTTGTAGCGAAGTCGAAAGTGCCTTATGTGCTTGAAGAGTGGGGAAACCTGTCGGCTCTGCGCTATGTCGACACACCTCTCAGCCTGCCCCAAGGGGAGGAGCAGGCCACTGGTTGGCCATTCCTGTGCCTCTGGTGTGAGTTCGATCTCGTGCGTTCCGAGGTCGGATACGAGACAGCCACTCTAGGGGGCATCGCGTTACCGTCCTCGCGATGGACATTCGGAGTTCCGCACGGTGAAGGACTGCCGTTGCGACCGATTTGGTTCGGTTTCTTCGTCAACTCGGTGGTTTATTCACTGATTTGGGCTGCTATTGCATTTGCTGTCACTGGCGGTCCTCGGTCGATCCAGCGGCGAGAACGGCGGCGCGTCGGTCGGTGCCCAACGTGCGGCTACGACCTCGTTCACAAGTTCGACGCCGGTTGCCCTGAGTGCGGATGGAACCGCGCATGACGAAGCGGCGTGCATCGTGGCGGCGGTGGGTGGTGCGGGGTGTGCTGCAGTTCGGCACGGCCATCCGCCGCGGCGGACTGGCCGTGGCACACGGAGGGACACGCCCTCTCTGTCTCTCGCAGAGCCTCGTGACATCTCTCCCGTCGGTGACGGGAGAGAGTGCGGAAAGTCAGGCGGCGACGGGGCGGCCGTCGAGGCGGTCGTAGGTTTGGATGGCTTCGCGGACGTCGATGCCTTCGACTTCGGCGATGGCGATGTTGGGGCACATGCGGAGGTCGAGCTGGCGGGCGGCGACGCGGCTGAAGGTGTCGGTGAGGGGGCCGGTGAGGAGGCGGACGGTGGGGCGGGTGGGGGCGTTGTCGTGGGTGGAGATCACCACGGCGTATTGCGAGTCGGTGAGGCGCACGACGGAGCCGACGTTGAAGGCGGGGACGACGCGCTGGAGGCCGGCGATGACGATGGGGTCGAACCAGCCGTGGAAGCGGGGGGAGCGGAGGTCGGTGAGTGCGAGGATGTTGGGGCGTGGGTTTCCGGCGGGGCAGAGGAGGTGATCGAAGAGGTCCACGCAGGCGACGATGCGGGCGAAGATGTGGATGCCGCCGCCGTTGAGTGCGAGGCCGCCGGGGTTGTCGCGTGAGGTGCGGCGGGGGAAGCCGCTGCCGTCGAAGCGCTGGTGGTGGTTGAGAACGATGTAGGAGGCGACGGATGGGAGGTGGTCGCGGACTTCCTGGTAGCCGGAGAGGACGTGGGTGCGGTAGAGCTCGCCGGCGGTTTCGTTGTCGAGGATGGTGTAGCGCTGGAGGTCGTCGGCCATGAAGACCTTGCCGATGTCGTGGAGGAGTGCGCCGAGGCCGAGCTGGGTGGTGTTCTCGGCGTCTTCGGGGGGGAGGGTCTTGCGCTGGTCGCGGAGGTAGCCGCCGAGGTGGTGACCGAGGAGGAGTGAGAGGTAGGCGACGTTGGCGAGGTGGCCGGCCAAGGTGGGGCTGCAGACGGCGAGCTGGTAGGTGAGGGGGTCGTGGGTGGGGTCGGCGACGATCTCGGCGAGCATCTGGTGGACGGTCTTGCGGTAGGTCTGGATGTTGCCGGGGACGGAGACGCGGTGCTCGAGGCGGTCGATAGAGTTGTTGAGGACGCGGATCAGCTCCATGTGGCCGAGGGCGACTTCGCGGCTGGGTGCGTTGACATCTTCGAGGCCGGGGAAGTTGACCCAGGCGTGGGAAACGCGGTTGGTCTGGAGCTGGGCGATGGTGCGCAGGTCGAGGGTGTAGCCCTCGCCGAGGAGGAGGAGGGCATCCTTCTCGGGGTGGAGCACGGGCCTTGCGGTGACCATTCCGGGGCGGAGAAAAATGACCGGGACGAGCAGCATGCAACGCTCCAAGTGGACGGGTCTGCGGGCGACGGGCGCTGGAGGCATGCATCGGCGGTTTGAGGGGGGTCCGATAGCGGGGTTGGGCAAGAATCGGGGGCGGTTCACGGGGTTGGCGGTGGGCGGATAGGATTCTCGGACCGAGGCGGCCCTGGACCCGCCTTGGGGCGAATGGACTGAAATGGTGTCCGGGAGGAGCAGATTGCAAACCATGACATCTCTGATGAGCGTCGTTCGTCGGGTCGTGATCGCCGGGTTCGCGAGCGCTGGAGTGGCGGCGGGTGCGAGCGCGGCGGATCAGTACGAGTACGTGAAGCTGACGACGAACAAGGGCGACATCGTTCTCGAGCTGGACTCGACGAAGGCGCCTGCGACGGTCAAGAACTTCATGCAGTACGTGGACTCGGGTTTCTACAACGAGACCATCATCCACCGCGTGGTGAACGTGCCGACCTCGATCGGCGTGATCCAGGGCGGCGGTTTCACGGCGGACTTGAAGCAGAAGGCCACGGAGCCGGCGATCAAGAACGAGTGGAACAACGGGCTGGTGAACCTGCGGGGCACGATCGCGATGGCGCGGACGGGCGATCCGGACTCGGCGACGAGCCAGTGGTTCATCAATACGAAGGACAATGCCGGTCTGAGCCGTGCGCACCCGCGTTTCGGCAGCGCCGGGTATGCGGTGTTCGGGAAGGTGATCGGGAGCATGGAGACGGTCGATGCGATCGGCGCCATCCCGACGACGGAGAAGGAGCTGGTTGACGACAAGGGTCGCGCGGCGATGTCGCGGGATGTGCCGTCGGAGACGGTGGTGATCTCGAAGGCCGAGCGTGTGAAGGCTGAGGACGTTTCGGGCGAGATCGCGGCAGCGCGTGCGGCCGAGGCGGAGCAGGCCAAGGCGCTGGAGGCCGAAAAGGCCGCGGCG
>JBGSZV010000190.1:0-7210 GCA_041750235.1 Phycisphaerales bacterium | reverse complement strand
GGCGACCGGATCGAAGCTTTCGCGGCGGCGAGCGCTGCATCGATTGCCGGCTGGGCGCTCGCGCACATCCACGGCGGCGACCGTGCCGAGGGCGTCGCCGATGAGGCCATGCGTCACGCGATCACCAAGCTCGCCCATCTGCACTTCGCGGCCACGCCGCAGTCGGCGGATCGCATTCTCCGGATGGGAGAGCCCAAGGAACGCGTGAAATGCGTGGGCTCGCCTGCGATTGATGCGCTCGCGGGCATTCCGCCGTTGGATGATGCACGCTTCCGGTCACTCGGATCGCCGGAGATCGTGGCGCTGCTGCATCCGGCGGGTTTGCAGGACGATGGCGATCGCGCGTACACCGAGGCAATGGTGGAGGCGGTGGCGGGTCGCCGCGTGCTCTGGCTTGCTCCCAATCACGACCCCGGGCGTGAACGCATCGTTGATCTCATGCGTGGGCCGGCGCGCGAAGGCGTCGTCTGCGCTGAGCATCTGCCGCGCGAGCAGTTCGTCGGACTCCTTAAGCGCCTTGCGCGCGACGGCGGAGCGCTCGTCGGCAACAGCTCCGCCGGACTCATCGAGGCCGCCGCGCTGCGGTGCCCGGTGGTGGACATCGGGCCGCGTCAGGCGGGGCGGGAGCGTCCGAATAATGTCGTTCACGTTGAAGCGTTCGAGTCGCGGACGTTGCGCCAAGCGATTCAGAAGGCGGTCGAGATGGACCGGTCGGCGATCACGCATCCCTACGGCGACGGGCGTGCCGGAGCGGCGATCGCGGCCTGCCTCGCGGCAACCGACCCCCATGCCCACGGGTTCCTCCGCAAGCGCAACTCCTACTGATCGAGTCGTCCACGAACTCGCGGTTATGACACTTTGACGAAAGTCGACCTTTCCGGGGGTCGATCTCTTTCGTGGTCCGAGAGTGGGCGCACTGAGCGCGTCCCGCGGGCCGAGGGACTACGAAGGGAGCCGAGCATGACCGTCAAGGCCGTTGATCCGGAAGCCGTGGTCGCAGCAGCGATCAAAGAAATCAGCCACATCGCGACATTGCCCGAGATCACCGTCAAGATCATCGAGCTCGTCGAAGACCCAACCAGTTCCGCCCAGGATCTTCACAACGTCATCAGCAATGATCCGGCGCTGTGCAGCCGCATCCTGAAGGTCGTGAACTCCTCGTTCTACGGCCTGCCGGGGCAGATCGGCTCGATCAATCGCGCGATCGTGCTCCTGGGCCTCAACGCCGTCAAGAACATCGCCATCTCCGCCAGCCTCGCCAAGCTCTTCCGCGGCGGGCAGATCACTCCGACGTTCGCCGCGCGCGACCTCTGGGTGCACTCGATCTCCACCGCGACCGCCTGCAAACTCGTCGCCGACGAACTCAAGCTCGGCGTTCCGGACGAGGCGTTCCTCGCCGGCCTGATCCACGACATCGGGATCATGGTCGAGCTTCAGTACGACAAGAACAAGCTCGTCGAGGTGCTCAACAAGGTGAAGCCCGCGGCCGACGGCACGCCCTCCACCGACATGCTCACCGCCGAGCGCGAGATCTACGGCGCCGATCACCAGCACTTCGGGCGTGCTCTGTGTGAGAAGTGGAAGTTCCCCAAGGCCTTCTACCTCGTCACCGGCTGGCACCACACCCCGACGGAGCTCCCCGGCGGCAGCCGCACGCTCGCGTGCATCGTCAACGTCGCCGACCGCATCGCGGCATCGGTCAAGCCCGCGAAGGCCGGCAAGGCCCCGCCGAACTTCCGCCTCGACCTGCTCTCCCTCGACCCCGATCCCGCGGCCCTCGATGAGATCAAGCTCACCCGCGAGCGCTACGAAGCGGTCAAGGAAAAGATGGCCGGCAGCGTCGTCGATGTCGAAACACTCCTCAGTTGAATCCAGCGGGGCGATGATGCCCCGATGAACCAGACTCTCTTTCTCCCTCCGGGCGGCATGACGCGAGTTATGCCGCTCGATTTCATTGGTGCGCGCAAGAAAACCGCGGCACTGTGAGCCGCGTGTGTGTGGTAGCGATTCGTGAATGTCGGTCAGCAGCTCGTGCCGAACGAACCGAGCAGGACCGACAGGTCGGCGGAATCGACCGATCCATCGCCGTTGAAATCAGCGCCGGTGCCGGGATCAACGCTGGTTCCGAACTGCGCGAGCAGGACCGACAAGTCGGCGGAGTTCACCAGGTTGTCGCCGTTCGTATCTCCGGGGCAGCCGGGGGGCGGCGGGACGCTGTCGGGATCGGCGGGGTCGCTGCCGGCGTCGATCTCATCGCGGTCGAAGTAGGTGTCCTCGTCGCGGTCGATGCCGATGCGCGTCTCCGTGCCGGAGGCGACGACGGTCCAAGTCAGTTCTGCTCCGGGACCCGCCAGCACCAGCAGTTGTGCGGGGCTGAACGTCACGCCCTGACGATCCGAGAGGAAGCGTCCTGCATCCGGGCCGCCGGCGGTGAGACCGACGTACGCGAAGCCGCGCTGCTCTCCCGCAAGGACGCCCTTCACAACCAGCCCCACACGGAGCAGATTCGCCTCCGAAAGCATGGCGTTGATCAGGTCATTTTGCTCGGAGGCGGGTGTGCCGGCGATGGTCGTCTGCCACCCCACACTCGCACGTGCATCCTTGCTCGTGCCGCCCGGCGGGAAATGCAAATCGTTGAGCCCGGGGTCGGGCAGATCCGAACCGCTGATCGACAGCACGAACGCGGTCAGGTCGGCGACCATCTGGTCGTCGGTCACCTGCACGGGCGAAGAGCCGATGAACTTCTCAAGCGTGTCGATCGCGCCGTCGGGGAAGAAGCCGAAGCCGGCGGTGCTCTCGGTGCTCTGGAAGTTCATCCCGCCGCGCTCATACATGTTCCGCATGTTGGGAACCTTGAACGTGCGATTGGTGACGCCGTCGGCGGAGGTGAGCATGCGATGCTCTTCGCCGCTGGGCCCCTGCGCGATCGTTTCCCAGGTGCTCGTCGTCTGGTTCCAGTTGTACGGCGTTCCCATGCCGGTGGGCAGCGTGTGGCACTCAACGCACGACCGTCCGACCGCGATAGGGTCGTTGATGAAGACATCCATGCCCGTCACCGCATTGCCGTTGGGCAGCGGAAGACCCGGCGGCGAGAACCGGCCGATCGTGTAATGGCCGGGCAACGGCAGGTTGGTCGGGAGCGAGTTGTCGAAGTTGCGGAAGGGGTTGGGGGGGTAGTGGATTGTTGCCAGGAAGTCCTCGAACTCCTGCATCTCGACGGGTGTCAGCAACGCATCATCGCCCAGCAGGCCGACGAACGCGCCGTTGAACTCCTCGATGCCGTCGCGATCGCCGCGCCAATGCAGCGGCTCCTGTCCGATGATGTCCTGCAGCGTCTGCGTCAGGAACGGCCCCTTCATCGGGTGCCAGTCGAGGAACTCAAGCAGCGTGCCTTCGACGGCGTCGTAGCCAAGGTCGGGTCGGTTCGCGCCGAGATTCTGGTCCAGGATCGCGCCGTGGACGAAGGGCTGGTCCGGAGCGCCGAGGTCCCAGGACAGTCGGTCGGTTCGCGCATCGACATGGCACGAACCGCACGAAGCCTGCCCCAGCCCGCTGGTCCTGTGCGTGTCGTACAGGTGCTTGCGCCCGGCATTGATGGCCACCGGTGACGGGTCGTAGAAGGGCGTCGAGGTTGTCTCGAGGAGCGTGGTCGTATCGACCACGGAGATGGACGATGCAAACTTGTTCAGTGCGTACAGCAGGCCGCGGGTTTCATCCAGCACCAGCCCAGTGGGCCCTTCGCCGATCGGCACGCTGTCGGTGGCGGATGAAGCGATCACCTGGCGGTCGCCGTCGGCGTCGATCAGCACGATGTTGTTGGACCCCAGACCCGCGACATATCCGAGCGTTCCCGCCGCGTTCCAGACGATCGCCCGCGGATCGCCGACCGAGCGCAGGCGCTGGCCCATCGGCACCGTGGGGGTCGCGTAGGTGAGGTGATCGTTGAGATCCTTGACCACCCGCGTTGCCGCCGGATTGGCCGGATCAAAGAGCCCGACGTTCACCCGCACGAACTTGCCGTTGACATTGGGCTCAAAGCGGATGTGGTTGATCGCGTCGGTGCCGACCACCGCGACGTGACCGGTCGCCGGGTTGACTCCCAGCGCCATCACCATGTTCATGAGTCCGGTCGCCGATCCCGTCACGCTGCGCGTGTTCGCATCGATCATAAAGACGTCGCGGTCGGGAAGGTCCCAACCCGGCACGCGGCTGCCGTAGCTGGAGTTCGCCCCGCTGACGAAGCTCGTCCAGTCGGCGCCGTTGTCATCCACCCACAACCCCGCCGCGTTTTTGCGAACGATCACTCCCACTTCGGGCGGGAACGGGTTGCCGGGGAAGAATGTCGGGATGAACCCGAAGCCGCCGTCGTTGGGAGGGGGAGTCTTGCCGTTGTAGGGCGAGCCGATGCCTCCGACGGCGGCAACAGGGGAACTCACGCCGAAGGGGCTCGAGCCCGCGAGGATCGTGCTCGCGTTGCCCGACTCGAAGATTGCGACGTATACCGTGTTCCCGTCGGGGCTGATGCCCAACGCACGGGGATCTTCACCCGCGATCGGGATCTCGGCGATGGGGGCCGACAAGTCGGTCTGACTGAACACCTGCACCACGTTCGCCTGCGAGCAGGTCACGAAGGCGTCCCCGGCGGCGCCGGCGAAAACCACGTCGGCGGGCTCGTCCTTTGTCCGCAGCGACCGGACGACGTTCATCGTCGTCAGGTCCACGATGCTGACGCTGTCGGAGATGTGATTGACGACCCAGACCTCGGTATTCGTCCGCGCCCGGACCGAGACCGGGTCCAATCCGACCGGCACCGATCCGGTCCACACCGGTAGGCCGTTGGCGTCGAGCGTGAAGACCTCGAGTCGGTTGTCCGGGGTGTTGACCGCCAGCAGCTTGGTGCGATCGGGTGTCGTATCGAGGGGGTGAACGTGAGGGTTCTCAAAGTTCACGAAGGAAGACTGGGCAGGGGCCCAGTTTGAAAGCGCACAAATCACCATCGCGCAAGTCAGCGCACCACGCATGAAAGACTCTCCAGGGCCATCTTCCGGGGAAGGCAAGCTGAAGACTCGCGTCAAAACTGCCGAACGTCAAGATATTTCCGGTTTAAGGGTGTACCAAGGGCCAAGTTATTGACAGTTCAGCGTTTAGCGTGATTTCAGCCACCATCGAACGACACGCTCAAACCCCTAACTTGCGACGCCAAGACCCGAGGCTTTCGTGGTCCGTCAGGTCGTATTTCAACGGCGTGACCGTGATCGTCCGCTCGAAGATCGCCTCGACATCCGTGCCCGGATCGGCCCCCCGGAAGTCGAGGCCGGTGCCGGTCGCCCAGAAGTACGTGTGCCCGGAGGGGCTGACCCGTCGCTCGTAGGAGTCATTGTGCCCATGGGTATTCATGGGACAAACCCGGATCGGCAGCGTCTCGTCCGGCGTGATCGGAGGGTGGCCGTGCTTGGGCGCGAAGGCGGGGGCCTTCTGTCCTTGATGACGGCCATCGGCCGTCTCCTCCACCGGTTCCTCGCAGATGGGAACGTTGATGCTCACGCAGGCGTGCGGCCCCAGCAGGGCGGTCCCCGGCGATCCCGCTCCGGCCTTGAGTACCCGGTCGATCGCCCGGCGGGCGTGCCGGGCGGCGATATCAAACCTCGCCTTGCCACGGCCGAGATGAACGCTCACCGCGATGGATGGCACCCCGAGGAAGGCCGCCTCGATCGCCGCGGCGACGGTGCCGGAGTAGATCACGTTGATCCCGACGTTGGCGCCTGCGTTCATGCCGCTGATCACCAGGTCGGGCTTCGTGCCCGGACCGAACCGCTCGTTCCACAGAGAGCAGATCGCGAGCTTCACGCAGTCGGCCGGACGTCCGTCAACGCTCACCCCCTGCATCGTGGGGCTCACGGTCTCGGGGCTGATCATCAGCGGCGTGTGAAAGGTGATGCCGTGGCTGGTCGCCGACTGCACCGTCAACGGCGCCACCGGCCAGACGACTTCGCCCAGCGGACCGCCATGCGTTCCGTCGAGATCGACCAGCGCGTTGTACAGCGCCTCGATACCGGGTGCGTGGATGCCGTCGTCGTTGGTAAGCAGGATCTTCATTGGTGTGCCGCTGAGTGTATCGCACGCGCTCATCCGCGCTGTGACACGCCGAAGGCCACTACCGCTGCGGCGACGGCGGCATTCAGCGACTCGACGCCGCTCGCCATCGGGATCGCCAGCCGCTCGTCCAGCAGGTCGCCGACGTCCGCCGAGATCCCTTCGGCCTCGCTGCCGACGACGTAAATGACGCGGTGGGGGGGATGATGGTCAAAGAGGCTCGTGACTCGCTCGCCGCGCGCATCCAGTCCGATGATCCTGAACCCCGCGCGCTGGAACTCGATCAACCCTTCGGTGAGCACGCCGCAGGGGACAATCGGGCAGCGGTACACCGTGGCCGCCGACGACTTGATCACCAGCCCGTTGACCCACGGCGAGCCAACGGTCGGCCACAACATTCCCGATAGACCTGCCGCGAGCGCCGATCGCACGATCATGCCGACATTCTGCGGGTTCGTCACGCCGTCGAGCGCCATCAGCCGCGTCGGCCGCGCCGCGCCGCTCCCCTTGTTGGATTCGATGAACGCATCGATCTCGATGACGCGCTTGAGCGAGATGAGTGCCGCGACACCCTGATCGTTGCGCCGATCGCCGCTGAGTTGCGCGACCTCCTCGGCGGTCATCTTCCGCGGCTCAACACCCACCCGGGCGCACGCGCCGGTCAACTCCTGTCGGAACTCTCCCGGCAGGTCGCGCGCAAACGCAACGCGCTCGACGCTCACGTCCCCGCACTCGAGCGCTTCCATCACGCTCCGGCGGCCGTACACCACGATGGTGTGCGCCCCTCGAACGCTCACGGCGTTACGTCCGCAAGCGGAAGGTCATCGGCGCTCGGCGCCTCGGCCTTTTGGAGCGCATAGCTGCGCCCGCCCCACTCGATGGCGCGCCCCGCTTCGATGTCCGCGGCCGCTTCGCGGAGAATCCCCGCGGTCATCATTGCGCCGGCGGGGTACAGCGCCGCCCAGAGCGGTCGCACGCGCTGCGACCGATACATTGCATGGATCGCCAGCAGGAACGTCACCACCCCCGCGCTGGTCACCAGCCACGCGAGCACCGCCAGCAGATCGACGCCCAGCCGCCAGTTGACGAGTTCCGCGGTCCCCAGGCACGCCGCCGC
>JBGSZV010000189.1:0-7825 GCA_041750235.1 Phycisphaerales bacterium | reverse complement strand
CCTGCCGATGCTGGTCGCCCAGGGCATGCGGCAGCTCGGGCATCCGGTGCACGCCGTCGGTCTTCGCGGCCTCTGCGACCCGGCGATCCAGCAGTTCTGCACCACCTTCACGCCGGTTGGTGCCCTTCGCCTTGGGTCGTGGATCCGGGCCCTGCGGCGGGCACACGTGGGGTATGCGGTCATGGTGGGCCGGGTTGATAAGGCCTCGCTGGCCTACAACTGGCGAAATATCATGTCCAACATGCCCGACCTCTCGGCCATCCGTCTCTGGACAGCCCTGCGGCGGGACCGTCGGACGCATCAGCTCATGCTCGGCTTGTCAGACATGCTTGCCCGCGAAGGTGTTCAGTTGATCGATTCCACGCTCCACATTCCCGACCAGATGGCCAGCGTCGGTCTTATGACGGCCCACCGACCCACGCCCGCCCAGCAGGGCGACATCGACTTTGCCTGGCCGATCCTCGTCGAGATGCTCCGGCTGGACATCGGCCAGTCGATCGCGGTCGGCGGGCGGGACATCATCGCGGTGGAAGCGGTTGAAGGAACCGACCGGATGATCGAGCGGGCGGGCGGATTGTGCCGTGACGGCGGGTGGACGCTCATCAAGGCGGCGCGCTACGGCCACGATCGACGCGCGGATGTGCCGACGATCGGCCCCAACACGATTCGGAATCTGCACAAGGCCGGGGGCCGCTGCATCGCGATTGCGGCGAACGATGTGATCATCGTGGACAAGCAGGAGACGATCGCGCTGGCCGACAAGCTCGGCGTCGCGATGGTCGGGATCGCCAGCCGGTGACCGTCCCGGAACCGCCATGCCCCTACGTCGGGCGCGGCGGGCTGAAGCTGAAGCATGCGCTCGACACGTTTGCGCTGGATTTGAGCGGATTGATGTGCGCCGACCTGGGCTGCAACGTCGGCGGGTTCACGGATTGCCTGCTGCAAAGCGGTGCTGCGCACGTGACGGCGGTTGATACCGGCTACGGCACATTTGCCTACAAGCTGCGCATCGACCCCCGCGTCACGGTGATGGAGCGAACCAACGCGCTGCACGCGACACCTCCGGCCGGATTGGTGGACCTGGTCGTGGTGGACATGGCATGGACGCCGCAGAAGCACTGCATTCCCGCGGCGCTGAAGTGGCTGAAGCCGGGCGGACGGATCATCACGCTCATCAAGCCGCACTACGAGGCGAAGGCGCTGGGGATGGAGGATCGGCTCGTTGATGGCGTCTTGAGCGAAACGGATGCGGAGTTGGTGAACCAGCGCGTGATCGATGCGATGCCCGCGATGGGCGTGGAAGTGCTGGGCGTGACGAAGTCGCCGATCACGGGTGGCGGGAAGAAGGGCAACTCGCGGGGGAATGTGGAGTTTTTGGCGGAGTTACGCAGCGCGTTGCTGGCGAAGTGATTCCGCGAGGGATTGTGCGCGGGCGCGGATGGCGGTTTTCACTTCGGGGGTGACGCCGAGGTTGAAGCGCGCGAGGTAGCGGGCGAGGCGGAGGCGGCGTTTGTCGGTGGCTGGGTCGAGGGTGTCGGGGAGGTGCTGGAGGAGTTCGGCGAACTGATCGTCGGTGAGGTGGGCGGTGAGATCCGCTTCGCGGTGATCTGGTGCGGGGGTTGGGTTTGATTGCGGTGGTTGTGTTGGCTTGTCCTCACCTGACCCGGCGCGAGCGGCTGGTCTGTCGTCGGTCGCTGCGCGGGAGAGAGATGGTTTGAGACGGAGGATGGCCATCGCGGCGAGGCGGATGGTGGTGAGGACTTTCTGCGGGCGTGGGTCGTCCTTGTCGATGTGCATGAGGCTGACGAGTTTCGCGAGCGCTTCGGCTTGCACGGTCATGAGGGTTTGTGTGTCCATGACCTGACGCTAACGCGTGCTGGCCAGTGGGCAGTAGCCAAGTGGCCAGATGGGGTGAAATACAGGGGGAAAGTGCGCGCATGACCACGAAGTGTGCGACGTTTTGTGGTGATGCACTTCGTCGTGTTCGGCGTTCACGCTTGTTGGCCCCGACGGGGCCACGGGTTGTAGCCATGGGTGGAGCGACGCGGCTTTGAGCGTCGCGGAACCCGTGGAAGCGTGGTCCTCATATTCTCTGTTTGCCCCGGCGGGGCAAAGGAGATTCCATGTCCGGCACCTACTCCCAGATTCTCCTGCATGTTGTTTTCTCAACGAAGCACCGCGAGCCGTGGATCACCTCCGACATCGCGGAGCGACTCTATCCGTACGTCGGCGGCATCATCCGAGTTGAGAAGGGCGTGCTCTACGACATCGGCGGCATCGAGGACCATTTGCATCTGTACCTTCGGTGGAGGCCCGATGAATCGGTGTCGGACCTGATGCGCACCGTGAAGGCGCGATCGTCGAAGTGGGTGCATGACACGTTCCCAGCGCTCGGCGGGTGCGCCTGGCAGGAGGGGTACTCAGTTTTCTCGGTCAGCAAGTCGCAGGAGGGCGCGGTCAAGGCGTATATCGTGGGGCAGCGTGAGCATCATGCGAAGGAAGACTTCAAGTCGGAACTTCTGCGGATGCTGCGGTTGCATGAAGTGGAGTTTGATGAGAGGTATGTGTTTGATTGAGGTATCGCGTCATCGATGAACTCCTCTGCCCCTCCGGGGCAGGGTGAAGAAAATCGAACCTGGTTCCACGGGTTGCGCTGCGTCCGCCTGTCGGCGGACTGCGCTTCACCCGTGGCTACATTCCGCGGCCCCGTTGGGGCCGGAGAAGTTCAATCTCATTCGGCGACGTGAGTTGCGCTCGGGCCGTTACGATTTCCGCGGGTTGCGCTGCGCTTCACCCGTCCCGGCGCGCCGGGACATTCCGCGGCCCGGTTGGGGCCGAAGAACTTCACTCTGGTTCGGCGACGTGAGTTGCGTTCGGGCCGTTACGGTTTCCACGGGTTGCGCTGCGTCCGCCTGTCGGCGGACTGCGCTTCACCCGTGGCTACATTCCGTCGCCCCGTTGGGGCGAAAGGCATCGTCGGATGCGCGTGCCGCAAGATGGGAACTGGTTGCGTTCAGCGCGAACGTGTGAGTTCATTTGCATCGTCAACGCTCATTCCGGCGCGCCGGAAGGCCATGCCACACGGGGGTGGAGCGCCCCTATGGGGTGGTCGCATAGTCAAGGCTCCCAGCAGCCTTGACCATGCCGCACGTTGATTACGCCTTCGTCGCCGTCGTCACCGCTGACCAGCATGCTTCGAGCAAGTCGCGGGTCCCCGCGCCGGTGGCGGCGCTGATGGGGTAGACCTCGACGTCGGGGCCGAGTTTGAGGTCTTTGCGGAGCATCTCGACGCCGGACTTCGCATCCGACTCGTCGCCCAGGAGGTCGATCTTGTTCAGCGCGATGATCTCGTGCTTCTCAGCCAGCAGCGGGCTGTAGGCGGCGAGTTCGGCGCGGATCATGCGGTAGTTCTCGAAGGGGTCGCTGCCGTCGGCGGGTTCCAGTTCGAGGACGTGGACGATCACAAGCGTCCGTTCGATGTGACGGAGGAAGCGGTGGCCCAGGCCGACGCCCTCGGCGGCGCCTTCGATCAGTCCGGGCAGGTCGGCGATGACGACACGGCGTTCGCCGTCCACTTCCGCAATGCCGAGCTGCGGCTCAAGGGTCGTGAAGGGGTAGTCGGCGATCTTGGGGCGGGCGCGGGTGATGGTCGAGAGGAGCGTGGACTTGCCGGCGTTGGGTTTGCCGACGAGGCCGATGTCGGCGATGAGCTTGAGGTCGAGGCGGACGGTCTTGGCCTCGCCCTCGCCGCCGGGGGTGCTTTCCTGGGGGGTCTGGTTTGTGGAGGACTTGAAGCGGTCGTTGCCCCAGCCGCCGGCGCCGCCCTTGGCCAAGACCACCCGATCGTTCTCGGTCAGGTCGTAGAGAACTTCTCCGCTGGCCTCATCGAGGATCTGGGTGCCGGGGGGGACGAGCAGGACGACGTCCTCGCCGTCGGAGCCGGTCATGCACTTGCCCATGCCGTTCTGGCCCCGAGTGGCCTTCCAGTCGTGCTTGTGGCGGAAATCGAGCAATGTGCGGACGTTGGGGTCGGCGTGGACGATGACATCCCCGCCCTTGCCGCCATCGCCGCCGTGGGGCCCGCCCTTGGGGACGTACTTCTCGCGCCGGAAGGCGACACAACCGTCGCCGCCGTCGCCGGCTTTGACCCGAATGATGGCTTGATCGATGAACATCCGGGTGCAGTGTAGGGGTTCAGGAGACATCCGCGCGGCAGGGGCCGCCGAAGTAAGTCCGGAAAGAGTTTGGGTCGCGGAGTGGCCCCCGGAGGCCCTCTCGGCAAGAATCAGCATGGTTCCAGCGGCAAAGGGGTGCCGGATGGGTCAAAGAGTGCGAGCCGCCCGCGCTGCGCGCGGGTTCACGTTGATCGAGTTGTTGGTGGTGGTGGCGATCATTGCGCTGCTCATTGGCGTGCTCATGCCTGCCATCGTGAGTTCGCGAGAAGCCGCACGCCGCGTCTACTGCATCAACAACATGCGCCAGACGATCATCGGCGTTCTCGCCTACTCCGAGGATAACGATGGCGCGTGGCCGGTGAAACCGGTCAAAGAAGCGCCAAATACTCCGAACCGTCCTGGCGAGAGCGTTTTCTTCGCGAGCTGGAGTTGGGGCGGAAAGACCGCGGATGAATACTGGCTCGACTACGACGTCTTCGGGGATGCTTGCTATCTGCCCGCCAAGGTTCGACCCATCAACGAGTATGTCTATCCCGACATGTCGTTTGAGGAGCCCAATCTTCCGAACGAGAAACTGGAACTGCCGTTCTTCAAGTGCCCTTCCGATAAGGGCACGTACCAATCACCACCCAGAAGTAACCCGGACGACTCATTCTTCTGGAATGGCAATGAACCAAATCCGGAGTTCTCGTCATACGACGATGTTGGCACGAGTTACCACATGAATCTGAGGTGGTGGTATCACCTGTCACGCGATGTGTACGGGAGGTACTACAACCGGCCCGGATACCCGGAAGATCGGGCGCATTTGTGGTCCCGGGTGAAGAACAACATGCGCTTGGCTGCACAGGCCGCACCCAGCCGGTTCATCTGGGCGAACGATCAGACTGTTGATTTTGTGACGAACGTGCGCGGCGGCGTCCGTGGTGATCACGGTGGTAAAGACATGGGCGCGGCATCGTTCGCTGATGGGCACGCGGACTACATACAGATTGAACCGCTGAATGTTTCGACTTCCAGATACACCATGATCTGGGAAAACTACTACCCGTTCCGAAATCCGGCTTCGCCGTGAGATAGACTTGGCGACAGGAGTTCGCCATGCCCAAAGTCGCAGTTGTTCTCTCCGGTTGCGGCGTCTTCGACGGCACCGAGATTCACGAAGCCGTTTGCGTCCTGCTGCATCTGTCGCGGGCGGGGGTTGCGTATGACATCTTCGCGCCGGATGTCGCGCAGATGCACGTCGTCAATCACCTGACGCACGAGCCGACCAAGGAACAGCGGAACGTGCTGGTGGAGTCGGCGCGGATTGCGCGGGGGAAGATCGAACCCCTGGCAAAGCTGGAGGCAAAGGCGTACGACGCCGTGCTTTTCCCGGGCGGGTTCGGGGCAGCGAAAAACCTGTGCGACTTTGCGACCGCCGGGCATTCATGCCACGTGAACCCGGAGGTGGAGCGGGTGATGAAGGCGTTCCATGCGGCTAGGAAGCCGATCGGGATGTGCTGCATTGCTCCCGTGATCGCGGCGAGGGTCTTCGGGACGGCGGCCGGGGGGCCGGGGTGCAGCGTGACCATCGGCGATGACGTCGGGACGGCGGGGGCGATTGAGAAGATGGGGTCGAAGAACGTGGCGAAAGCCGTGAACCGGGCCCATGTGGACGAGTCCAACAAGCTGGTGACCGCCCCGGCGTACATGTACGACGCCGCCATCCACAAGGTGTTCGACGGCATCGGCGAGATGGTGAGGGGGGTTCTTGGGCTCATTCGGTGAAGAACCGGGAACATGCACCACGGAGTTCACGGAGAGACACGGAGAAGCACGCAGCGGAGACGTGATTCAGGGCTTTCAATCCCGGGTTTCTGCCTTCCTCCGTGAGACTCCGTGAACTCCGTGGTGAACCTGTCTTTCTGCTAGCCTTTTGCCATGCGAAAACTGCTCCTTGCGCTTGCTGTGATCGTTCCGTTTGCCGGTTGCGCCAGCGATACGCCGCCGCCGCGGGCCCGCGATGTGCGGCCGGTGATTGAACGGGACCTGCCGAATGTGCTTCGCGGCACGATCGGCTCGGAGGTGACGCTGCGCGGCACCGACCCGGCGCTGGTGTCGGGGTACGGGCTGGTGGTGGGTCTCAATGGCACCGGCTCGCGGGAGATCCCGGCGGGCATTCGGGTGTACATGGAGACCGAGATGATGCGCCTGGGCGTCGGTCGCGAGGACGGCCCGATGAAGGGGGTCAGCCCCTCGGACCTCCTGGATGATCCGAACACGGCGGTGGTGCTGGTGCAGGCGCTCATCCCCCCCGCTGCTCCCAAGAACATGGAGTTTGATGTCTACGTCTCGGCGCTGCGGGGGACTTCCACCACGAGCCTTGAGGGCGGCGTGCTCTGGACGACGGACCTGAAGCGCGGGATCGCGAATCCTTCGGCGCCGGCCCAGCAGGCGGTGGCGCGGGCGTACGGGCCGGTGTTCCTGAATCCGTTCGTGGATCCGGGGATGGCGGCGTCCAGCGGGCAGCAATCGACGCGGGGGATCGTGCTTGGCGGCGGGCTGGTGACCAACCCCCTCTCGATCGCCATGCTGCTGGACAACCCCTCGCACTCGCGGGCGCGGGCGATCACGCAGGCGGTCAACTCCAAGTTCCCCAAGCGCAACAACCCCGAGCACATCGCGCGGGGCATCGATGAGGAAACGGTCGAGATCAACGTGCCGCTGGAGTTCCGGGAGCGGCCGGGCGAGTTCATCCAGTTGCTGCGGTACACGCGGATCGACCAGACGTTCCCGGATGAATGGGCCAAAAGGTACATCGAGACGCTCAAGGAAACGCCCGCGCTTTCGACGGAACTGAGCTGGTGCCTGACGGCCCTGGGGGAAGTGGCGCTGCCGTTCCTGCGGGACATGTACTCCTATCCGGAGATTGCGCCGCGCACGGCGGCGCTGCAGTCGGGGGCGCGGCTGGGAGACGTTTTGACGCGGCCGCATCTCGAGGAGATCGCGCAGAGCGGGGCCAGCGCGACAAGGGCCAATGCGATTCGCCTGATGGGCAAGCTCAAGCCGGATCAGAAGGTCAACAGCTTCCTGGCGCGGCAGCTTGACAGCGACGATCTGGACGTGCGGATCGCGGCGTATGAGGCGCTGGCGGAACGCCGGGATCCGGTCATCCGGACGGTGATCGTGGACAAGAAGTTCTGGTTCGATCAGGTGCCGAGCAAGCGGCCGATGGTGTACGTCACGCAGTCGAAGGAGCCTCGGGTGGTGGTGTTCGGTGACACACAGGAGATCGAGCGGCCGGTGCTGGTGAGCGCGTGGGACAACCGCCTGATGCTCAAGACCACCGAGGCGTCGCGGGACGTCGAGGTGCTGTACCGGGACTACCGGTCGGGCAAGACGGTCAAGGGGACCTCCAAGCCGGACCTGCGGTCGTTCGTGTCGTACCTGGCCCACAAACCGAGCCCGGAAGAGCCCGCTCCGGGGCTGGACATGACCTATTCGGAGGTGGTGGGCGCGCTGTATCACATCCGGGCGAACGGCGGCCTGCCGGGAGACTTTGTGACCGAGGATGACCGCGAGGCGCTCGAGGCGCTGCGGTCGGCGGACGCGTCTGACCTGTCGCCACGGCCGGAACTGTCGGCGGATGGCGCGATCGACCCGACGGC
>JBGSZV010000188.1:0-7735 GCA_041750235.1 Phycisphaerales bacterium | reverse complement strand
TGTTGCCCATGAGCATCGCTTCCACGTCGGGCCGGCGCTTGGCATCGGCCTTGAAAGCACGGCGGACCTTCGCGGCGCGGCGGCGGGCTTCCTTCGTGACGCCGTCGGTGACGGGACCGCCGTGCTGTTCGTTCTCGTGCGCGACGCAGATCGGACGCCACTGGTCGTCGTACACCGTGATGGTTTCGGTGTGGTCCGGGTCGTAGGCCACGCGCACGAGCTGGTTGGTGCCCTTGAAGGCCACCAGCCTGGGCTCGATGTCGCCGTAGCGGTAGGTGAGGCCGGAGTGCGTGATGCTGATGCCGTTCTTCTGCACCTTCATCGGCCGCTCCCAGCGGAGCTTGAGCAGTTCGAGGGCGGCGGGATCGGCGAGCGCCCTGCGCGGTGCGTACCGCTGGTAGAAGCCGTCGCGTGAGAGCCGCTCGCCGGTCTCAGGATCACAGAGATCGCTCACCGAATGATCGGTGGTGTGGTTGTATTCATTGACGACCCAATCTGCGAACTGCTCGCGCAGCTGCTCGATCGTCAGCAGCGACATCACGTCGGCGACTTCGGCATCCATCACGTCGCGGTCTTTCGCGCCCGGCTTGTTGCCGCAGTAGCCGGGGCGGAACTTGTCGAAGAGTCCGGCGCGCGTCCCGAAGAAGCGCTCGATCTTCGCCTTGCCGTTGTGGTTGTAGGGTGCCGCGAACTTGGGGGTGATGCCGAGCTTGCCGTAGAGACCCTCGGCCTCGGCCTGCTCGCGCTTCAGAGCGTCGCGGAGCTTGCGGCTCTGCGCCTTGGTGATGCCGATGTGTTCCGCCGATGCGAAGTCCTTGCCGTTGTCCAACCAGGCGAACTCGGGGACGCTGGCGCGTTCATCCTTCAGCGCCCGATACAGCGCGACGCGGATGGTGTCACTGTTGGGCTTGAGATCGATGTGCCAGCCCATGATGCGGCGCGAGCGGCGGTCCATCCAGGCGGTGATCCACGGACGCTTGGCGACCCACTGGCCCCCCGCGTACTCACGGATGAAGAGATCGAACTTGGAGTGATCGGCCTCCCAGCAGTTCCGCTCGCTCCACGCCTCGGGGTCCTGCTCCATGTGCGGCTGGAACTTCCGCTCGTACTCCGCTTCACCTTCGCGGTGGAAGCACGCCCTGGCGGCGTCGATCTTCTTCGGGACCATCTGCTTCACGCGCGAGAGCTTGGGCCAGTTCCAACCCTGCGCCTTGGCCTCGCGGACGACGATGCGGTGCACGGCGGAGATGCTCGGCTTGTTGGCGTTGAGCCAGAGGTGCTCAAAGAGATCCCACGCCTTCTCGGTGCACGCGCGGGTGTTGACGGGGCCGAAGCGTTGATCGACCAGGGCGAGCGCCTGCTCGGTGTGGTCGTCGATGGCGGGAAGCTGCGCCCGCCAGTTGAAGATGCTGCGGTGGCTCACCTTGACGTCGAAGGCATCCTCGATCGACTCGGCGAAAGTGGCGAAGTCGCGCTTGGCGTTGACGCCCGGCTTGGCGATCCATTCCAGGTACCGCCGGACGATCAGCACCTTGCGGTCGGCCGCTTCGCGCTTGGCCTTGCTGAATGACTGGAGCTCCAGCGTCGCACTCTTGGCTGGGATGATGAGACCGGCGACGTGGTCGCGGCGGAGCATGGGGTGCAGGCAGCGGTGGAGATGCCACAGGGTGCGCCCGTTCTCGGCCTTCATCTGCTTGGCCTTGCCAGCCGGTCCGTACTCCTCCTGACACTTGCGGCGCAGCTGACCTTCCGAGAGCCGGAGCAGCGTGGCGGCTTGCGGGAGCGCGACCCACACATCGGCGTCGATGGGCGTTCGAGGCTCGGTCGAGGGCGAGTTGGTGAGGGCGAGGGCTGTCATCGAATCACCGGCTCACGCGTGTCCGCGAGCGCCGGTGAGGAATGCGTGACGAGGGTGTCTCTTCCCCGTCACGCGAGGGCGGCGTCTAGGCCGCTTGCTCCGCACCAGAGGAGGAGGAGAGAGCGTGAGCGGGTTGGGCACCGAGGATGTCCCGCACGTCCGTGCCGTGGAGCAGGTTGCGGAGGACGGCTGCCTGGATGCGCCGGATGCGGTGCACCAGCGCATCGACGCGAGTGGTGTCGAGGTTGGCGATCGAGGCGGGCACGCGCTTGGCACGATCCCGGTCGATGGTGATGGGCTCGACGTGGGGAGCGGCATCAAGCGGGAGAACAACCGCGAGTCCACGTTCGTCGTCCTGCGCTACCAGCATCGCGTGGCAGCCCTTGCGCAACTCGCCGCCGATGAAGACATCGGCAACGACGATCATCGGTGTGTTGAGCAGCGGGTAGAGCGGGAGATGATCGAGGTCGATCTCTTCGAGCTTCTGCGGGAGACGCGGTGCGACGACGCGCGGCGTGAGAGTGGGGCGGCGGAAGGTGGATGGTGCGGCGATCGCGTTGCTCATCGGGGGGCTCCTTGGTTGGAGAGGGACAGAAGTGAATCGATTCGAGCCAGAAGCTGGGTGGTGGCGGGCGACTCAACCCCTTTGAAGCGGGCGAGTTCGTTGCGCACACTGCTGAGCGCGTGCTCATGGAACGTCGAGCCGTGAAGATCGAAAAAGGTGATCAGCAGCAGCGTTGAAACAGCGAGTTCGCCGTGCTCTCCCACAGAGGCCACAGCCGCTTCGAACTTCGCGATGAGATGCGCAGGTGCCACCAGCGTCGCTGTTGCGAGCACGGGGGCATTTGGGTTAGCGACTGCGCTGTTCACTGGTAGCTCCTCATGTTGAAACCTCGGTTGCTCGAAACTCGGAAGGCTGCCCCCAGGCGTTAGCCCAGGGAGAGCACGGTTGAGAGCCGCGCGCCGCCGCGCGGATGAGATCAAGCCGCGATGAGCGGTGGTTCGGCGAGCACACGCAAGGTCAGGCCCATCGCTTTCGCGATGCGGCTCATGCTTTCGAGCGTGGGCTCGTGAACTTCGTTTTCGATGTTGCTGATCGTCTGGCGCGTGAGGCCCGTGAGTCGCGCCAGCTCGGTGAGGGTCAGTCTTCGGCGTGCTCGTTCCGCCCGTACGTTTGCCGCGATGATCGATTTGTCCATGTCGCCCTCGGCTGCGTTCCTAGATCACTGAGCGGGATTCTGCATTGTTCCGGAACAATCGTCAAGTAGACCGGAACCACTGCAAAAAGTTTTGCACAATTGGAGCGCCCACAAAGGGCTGTTTCGCGATGAGAATGCGGATGTGGCAGCAGTCCCCAAGAACAAGCCGAGAAACGAGCCCCAAGCCCCGGCCGGAAGCCGCATGGAGCAGGGGTATGTGGCGCAGACTTTCCAGATCCCCGCGGCCTTGGCCAAGACCCTGCGATCCGAGTTCGACTATCGCAAGACTGGTGCGGTGAAGGTCATCGGAACAGCGATGGCCGCTTTCTATGCTGCGCTCCCACCCGAGGTGCGCGATGAGTGGTACACATTCGTGCTGAAGAAGACTTGGGACGGTGCAGATGCGGTCGAACCGACTGAGGTTTTCGAAGAGCTGATGCGGTTGCTCAAAGACCCTCCGCGAGCGAAGAGAAGCCGTCGCGAACAGAGCTGAGGAAGTTGCTCATGAAGTGGCGCGTGGTGGGTGCAGATCGGGACACAGGCGAGCATCGTGACTGGGTCATCGAAGGGCACACGAAACAGGACGCGGAGCGAGAGGCGCTCAAGCGAAATGCGGTGATTGCGCACGTTGCGCCCGCCGGCAACTTCGGCATTGAAGCTTCGGGCGTGGCGACGGCGATTCCCGCTCGACCCCAGCGCCCAGCTCCACCTCAGCTCGGCGACATCGTGAGCGCGGACGGTGACGAGAACGCGCACGGCGGGTGGCGGTGGAGTTGGATGTGGGGATGGGTGCCATCGAGGCCGAAGCCGGGCACAACGCATCGGATGAATCACGAGCAGTATCCGGTCTGGACCATCGCCAGCTTTCAGCCGATCGTCATCGTCGAAATCAGCCGCCGCGCGTGGTGGCAGGTGTACTGGCTGGTGGTGCTGCTGGCGATCACCGTCCCCATCATCGTGGCGATCGTGTATTTGCTCTTCACGTTCTGCGTGGGAGGCGTTCTCGCCGGTGCGCTGCAGGAGGCGTCGCGGTCGATGCCGAGACGTTGACTTGACTTCAAGCCTCTGCCGGGTAAACATTGTCCGAACGCACGGCTGAGACGCCATCCGCGAAAGCGGCACTGGCGATGAGAAAACAAAAGCTGCCCCTGAGCGTTGGCCCCTGAAAGGCCGACCGCTTGGATCTCCGCGCCGCTCACAACGAACCACACGCCGCAACCGCTGACGCTCCGTGCGAGGAGCTCGCGGCTGCACGCGCGTTCGAGACCGCGAACCCCACCGACCTTGACGGCCACGGCATCAACGCGGGCTTCAGCGACGACGGCATCAGCACCAACCCGCCCTCGACCACGCCGATCCGCGACCTGTGGATCGTGGCCGCGCTCTTCACGGCGGCGATCGTGTTCGTGTGTTTCATCCAGCGATGCGGCGCGACCTCAGCAGCGCTCGCGCAGATCAACACCAAGACCCCCACGAGCGGGCGCGGCGACCTCGTGTCGTCGCGCTCGTCTTTCACTGACACCAACCTTGCCGCAAGTCTCCCGGCGCGGGACTTGGACCCCGCGCCGGGGACGGTCGGCAGCTGACACGTCTCGACTCACCAACCCATCGCTCGCAAGGTCGCGAGCGGAAAAGGACGCAAGGACGCCATGAACAAACTCCCCCTCGTTTCAACCGCCACCGTCGCATCGCTCGTTCGACTGGTGCTCATCGCCGTGTTCGCCCGCTTCGGCTGGGAAGTTGCCGACGAGAAGCTCGGCGAGATCGCCGCGTGGTTTGCCACCGGCCTCATGATCTTCGGCTCGCTGCTCTGGTCGTGGCTCAGCGACAGGAAGGTCGCGAAGGGCGAGGTGAAGCCCTTGAGCCTCAAGCCAACCAACGCCGCGCCGTACGTGATGCTCCTGATCGCGTGCACCGTCGTGCTGGCGCTCGCGGCAAGTGGGGGTTGCAGCCCGCACATGCGGAGCACGCTCACCGCTGATGAGCTCAGCAGCACCGAGAGCCCCAAGAACAAGGCGCTGATGACCGAGGAGGGCTGGACGTTTGAATCCAACCAGCAGATCACCGGCATCACCGTTGACACCAACGGCCTCGACGCCGCGACCGAAGGCCAGTACTCCACGGCGACCATCGGCGACCTCGGCCTGGTCGTGAACTCACCCGCGAACATCAAGGCGGGCAAGATCGTCTTCCGCTCCAAGAAGCCCATCTACACCACCGACGAGTCCGGCAATCACATCCTGGTGCGCGTCGTCGATCCCGCGAGCGGCGAGCTGGTCGCCCTCGTCGCCGAGCAGGCGATCGACATCGACGACTACACCAACGACAACACTTCCAACCTCGCCGAGTTCACGAAGCGAGTGCAGGTCGAAGTCACCTACGCCATCGAACTGGCGAAGACCAACGTCGAGAAGTACCGCGAGTACATGGCGACGATCCGCGCGACCGCACCGGAGCTCGCCGACGTCGTCGAGGGCATCGTCAAGGCGTTCGTGCCCGGCGTCGCCGTCATCCCCTGACCAACCCTTCAAGAGAAGTTCGAAGCCCCTTCGAGGGCGTGATGGTCACGCCCTCCACATCAGACCCCGAGACCCCCTGGAGACTCACATGCGATTCGACAAGATCAGAACCACGATGATCGCCGCCGCACTGGCGCTCGCCGCGTGCGCGGTGACCGAGCCCGCCCAGGCGTTCGAGCAGTCGCTCGAACGCGGCGGGCAGCCGCGCCTTCCCGAGAAGGAAAGCCTCGCCATCGTCTTCGGTGCTGAGCAGGGCTCGCCCAGCTCCCCCGGATATCAGCACTGGGCGTTCAAGTGGGTGCCCTACGCCGTGGAGCTTGCGGAGACGGACATCGCTCAGTGCCGCTCGTTCGTCGCGATGGTGAAAGCCACCGCGCCCGAGATCGCGGACCGCTTCGAGCGCGCCGTTCGGGCGGTTGTCCCCAAGGCGGTGTTCGCGCCTTCGTCCTGACGTTCCACGCCAACGTCTCGACGGCACACACCCAACGGTCACGGACGACTGATCAGGGCCGCTTCGAGACCGACAGCGTTCAACCTGGCCTGCGAGAAGCGACAGCGACTCTCGGGCCATTCGCGGAAACAGACCCACGCATCGGAGACGCAAGGATGGCGAAGAAAGCAAGCACCAACGCAACCCTCAGCCCCACGCACGAAGCACAGGTCACCATCATGGCCTTGGAGCGTGCGGCGCAGGTGCTCAAGGAATCGATGGGCAAGGGGGGGAAGTCGCTCGCTCCTGGTGGCTATCCCGTCGCGCTCTCGATCGACATCACCGGCGATGTGGTCAAGGGCGTGAACTACCGCACTCAGAGCAAAGAGGGTTGCTCGATCAGCGACGAGGAGCTGCTCGTCGCGCTGTGCGTCGGCAAGAGCTCGTCGGACATCCGCGAGATGCTGGTCGAGGCGTTTGACCACATCGATCGCAGCCAGACCACGCCCGGCCAGGCGATGTTCGCCGCAGCCACGACGACGGTGCAAGGCTTCGTGCGGGAGATCGCCCAGGAGCGGAAGTACTGGGCAAAGAAGCCGGGCCAATCGAAGAAGGGGCCGGTGAGCGGAAAGCCCCGCGTTGAAGTGACCGGCACGGTGGGCGTCAACAAGGCCGACCTGAGCGTGATGCTCACCATCGAAGGGGAATCGACCAAGGAAGCGGCGTAACGCACGCACGATGACTCGCCCTGGCGAATGACTCGCGGGGTTCGAACACGGAAAGCAACGGATGCTGATGCTCGGATACATCTTGGCGGCTGAAGGCAAGGGCGCTGTCGATTATTCGTGGGCGCTCTTGATCGCCGGGATCAGCATCGCCGCGAAGTTCATCGGTGACTTGGTCATCACGCTTTGGAAGAGCCGTGAAGTTCTTCAGGGACAGGCGCAGGAGGCCGCCCAGCAGGCGGAGTCTCAGGCCCACAAGGCGGAGGCCCAGTCTCAGCGTGACAACGAGGCGCTCCGCAACGAGCTCGCGAAGTCGCGGCATGACGCCCTGGTCACGCTCATCAAGGGCGTGGACGAGAAGCTCGGCGCGACCAACCACCGGATCGATGGGCTGGAGCGCCGCCTCAACGAGCTCAACGAGGAGTATCACCGGCTCTCGATGGAGTTCGAGAAGCACCGCGCCGTTCATGCGAGCGGGGTGGGCACTTGAGCACCCCCCGGAAGAATCGCAAGCCACGTCGTGTGACTGCCAGCGGCATCCCCGCTGCCAAGCGCGGAACGAACGCGCCCGCCCCCGGCGAGGACCGCGACAGCCTGGACATCGTCATCCGGCAGGCGATGGACAACATCGAGCTCGCCGCCACTCCCGGCACCAAGAGCTCCGCGTGGGGGATCGATCGCGAGCTCCTCGTTGAGATGTGCGAGAGCAACATCATCAACAAGTTGCCGGTGCAGCAGGTGCTCGCGAACTTCGAGCAGGTGATCACCGATGCCGCCGCGACGCCGCGATGCGTCGCCCGGTTCATCGAGCGTGTCCGCGCCGAGTGCAGCCGGATTCGTCACAAGGCGTGGAAGCAGGTCAGGGCGGAGGAGAAGCTCGCCGGGGTGTCGGATGATCCGCTCGCCCGCGCGATGCTGCTGCTGGACCGCATGAGCATCGAAGCGATGGCGGGCATGGAATCGGGCGACCTCACCGCGGGGACCGTGGGCGAGCGGCACGCGCT
>JBGSZV010000187.1:0-6066 GCA_041750235.1 Phycisphaerales bacterium | reverse complement strand
CTTGGGCATCAAGCCCCTCTACTACGCCCACATCCCGCACCACCCCGGCGGCGGCGTCGCGTTCGCCTCGGAACTCAAGGCCCTCCTCGCCGGCGGCTTGGTTGATCGCGAGGTCGATGAAGCCTCCCTCTTGGGCGCCCTCGAATACTTCTACATTCCCGGCCCCGACACACTCATCCGCGGCGTCAAGAAGCTCGGTCCCGGCGAGCGACTCATCCTCGAGGGCGACATCATCCCCCGCATCGACAAGTGGTGGACGCTCCACGTCGCCAACCGCGCCAGCGCCGAGCAACCCGACATCGCTTCCCTCGACGACCTCCTCCACGATTCCGTCCGCCGTCAACTCATCGCCGATGTCCCTGTCGGCGTCAGTCTTTCCGGCGGCATCGACTCCAGCATCGTCGCGATCTGCGCCGCCGATTGCGGCATCTCCCGCGTCAACGCCTTCACCGCCTTCTTCCCCGGTCACAACGAGGACGAACTCGCCTGTTCCAAGCTCATCGCCGAGCGCTGCAACCTCAACCTCCACGTCCTCACGTGGAGCCCCGACGAGATCGAGCACGACTTTGCCCGCATGGTCTGGCACGCCGACGAGCCCGTCTGCGACCCCGCCATGTACTCCGCGATGAAGGTCTCGCAGGTCGCGTCCAAGCACGTAAAGGTCCTCCTCTCCGGGTGCGGCGGCGACGAACTCTTCGCCGGTTACACCCACCACCGCCTGACCGCGAAGCAGCAGCTTTACCTCCGCGCCCCGCGCTGGATGACCGACTCTCCCCCCATCCGCCTCGCCGCCTCAGTCGCCGGCAAGCAGCACAAGCACCGCGAACTCGAAGCCCTCCGCCACACCCGCTTCGACCGCCACCGCGGCGCGACCACCAAGCTCACCCCGCGCGACCGCTCCGAACTCGCCGCATGGTCCCGCTCCCGCCGCGATCCCTTCGTCGCGCTGCGGAGCGCCTTCGCCGACGCTTCCGCCGCCGATCCGCTCAACCAGCAGCTCTATGCCGATGCCGTCACCTACCTTCCCGATCAACTCCTCTGCATGCTCGACCGCGCCACCATGTGCGCCTCGATCGAAGGCCGCGTCCCGCTGCTCGATCACCGCTTCGTCGAAGCCGCGTTCCGCATCTCCGGCGACGCTAAGCTCGCCAACTCCGATAACCCCAAGGCCATCCTCAAGCAGCTCGGTCGAGGCAAACTCCCACCGGAAGTCATCAACCTCCGCAAACGCGGCTTCCCCGCCCCCGTCTTCGAATGGATCCGCGGCGAACTCCGTCCGCACATCGAGGCCATCCTCACCACAGAGGACTCCTTTGTTGCCCGATACCTCCCTCTGCCCTGGGTCCGCTCCTTGCTCGTCGATGATCACAGCATCCATCAGCACACCGACACCCTCTACACCCTCCTCAACCTCCAGGTCTGGCACGAACTCGTCATCGCCAACCCCGTCAACGACGCCCCAAGCACCCCGCTCCTCGACCTCTTCGCTCACCCCGCCCGCGCCTGAGATTCAATGCCCCATCGTGTGATCAATCTCTCGTTCCATGGCCTCGGCGACCCGCCGCGAACGGTCACCGACCCCATCGCCGCGCGCCAGTGGTCTTCCATCGCCGAGTTTGAGCGCATCCTCGATCTCTGCCGCGATCGCACAGACGTCCGCATGACCTTCGACGACGGCTACGCCTCCGACATCGGCGTCGCCCTTCCGCGCCTCTTGGAACGCGGCATGACCGCCGACTTCTTCATCTCCGCCGGCCGCCTCGGCACCACCGGCTATCTCGAACCCGAAGGCGTCAAAGCCCTCGTTGCCGCGGGCATGAACGTCGGATGCCACGGCATGGACCACCTCCGCTGGCGCGAGATCTCCGACGCCGCCCTCGACCGTGAGATCTACCACGCACGCGCCCAACTCGAGCAGATCATCGGCGACAAGGTGAACGATGTCGCCATCCCCTTCGGCCAGTACGACCTCCGCGTCCTCCGCAAGCTCCGCACGGCCAACTACCAGCGCGTCTTCACCACCGACCAGGTCCCCGCCTCCAGCCCCCGTGCCTGGTTCCAGCCACGCTACACCGCGTGGAATGACATGAACGCCGCCTCCCTCGAACGTGTGCTCCACGGCGAGCCCGCACTCTCCCGCGCGTTCAAGGCCTGCAAGATCGCACTCAAGCAGAATCGTCCCGCCCCCTTTCTTCGCACACCGCTGAATGTTCCGCCCATCGGCGTCGCTCGTGAGGCCCGCAGGTGACAGCCGTTGCAACCCATGCCTCCATCGCACGCGCGGAGCCGGCCGTAGCGTGCCGCGTTGAGCCGCTCTCGCGCGACGATTGGCGTGCCCATCTCCGCGCATTCCCCGACGCCTCGTACACGCACCTCTGGGAGTACGCCCGCGCCGCAGCGCAGCGCGTCGGCGCCGACCACGAGGCCGTCGCCGTCCGCAACGATGGTGCATTGATCGCGCTGGCCGCTGTCCGCATCAAGTGTGTTCCCTTCGTCGGCGGTATTGCCTACATCTCCGGAGGCCCGCTCACGGCGCGTTCCGGCCACCTCCGCACCGCCCTCGCCGCGCTCCGCGACCACTACACCCGCGGCCGCGGCCTCGTCCTTCGCATCCTCGGTCCCACCGGCGACCCCGACTGGTGTGCCGACGCCACCGAAGCGTTCACCTCGCTGGGCTTTGCCCCAACCGACGCGTCGCGCTCCTACCGCACCATCCTCGTTGACACCGCGCGACCCCTCGACTCCATCCGCGCCGGTCTCGCCCAGCGCTGGCGTCGCCATCTCAACTTCGCCGAGAAGCAGAACCTCGCCGTTCGAGTCGGTGTTTCCGCCGACTTCGTCCGCACCCTCGGTGATCTCTACCGCCCCATGGTCGATCGCAAGGGCTTCTCCACCGAGCTCGACTGGGACTTCTACGAATCCCTCGCCGCTCAGCTCGAAGGCGACGATCGCTTCGTGATTCACCTCATCGAGAAGGACTCCACGCCCATTTCCGCCATGCTCTCCTGCACCCTCGGCGACACCGCCGTCGCCATCCTCAACGCCACCAGCCCCGCCGGTCGCGACTTCCGCTCCTCCTACCTGCTCCACTGGGCCATGCTCGAACACGCCCACCGCGCCGGCGCCCGCTGGCTCGATCTCACCGGCATTGACCGTGCCGCCAACCCCGGCGGCGCTCAGTTCAAAGACGGCGTCGGCGGCGTGGAGATCCTCGCCCCCGGACCGTTCCAGTCCGTTCCCGACACCGCTAAAGGCCGGGCCACCCTGGTGATCGAACGCGCCTACCGACGCCTCACCGCAGTTCGGAACCGCTCGACACCCGCCCAGCCCTCCGACGCCGACGTGGCCGCCTCCTGAAGGCCGCCCAGCGCGTCATCCCCCCCGATGATCTGAATCCCTGACAGACGCCTGCCACGCACCGAATTCTCGGTCCGCGCGCGACGAAACCCCCGGTCTGACCCCGCACGACCGAGAACTCGGCTGTATGCTCTCCCTCGCACAGGAATCGGAGAGACCGCGCAAGTTGAGTACCACGCCTATTTCGTTCAGGCGATCGCTTTTTTGCTTGCGCGGGCGCTCCCATGCACAGGGAGTCAGACATGCAGAGTCAGAGAGAGAGAGTGCGCCGTCGCATTGGAGGTGCGGCCCTGCTCGTATCGGCGTTGACCACGTCGTCAGCGTCCGCGGGCCTCGCCATCGTCGAGAACGACACCGAGATCAACGACTCATTCCTCACCCGCCAGGTTTTGTCGCCCGGCGCCACGGGAGTGTCGGGGAACCTCGATCCCGCCGTTCCATTTGATCCCGCCGATTTCGACTATGTCTTCAAGAGTTCCCTCAGCCCCGGTGTCGCGCGGAGCTTCGTCCCCGCCATCACCGGACTCGAAGGACGCATCGGCTACTTCGCCTGGACCGACAACACTGTCGGTGACGGCCCGTCCCCCGACACCATCATGCGGTCGCTCGATCAGAACCTCAATCAGAACATGTTCGGCGACAACACGACCCTCGTCGGCAATGGCTTCGCGTCCCTCTTCGCGCACCATACCAACCCCGACGGCACGATCAACCTCGAAGTCTCCGGCGTCGGCGATCACACCTTCACCGGTAACCACACCGAGACCGGCGACTTCAACCTCTACATCAAGGTTCGCCCAGTCGGCGACCTCGACGTCTACAGCTTCGTCGACCTCGTCCCCGGCTCCGCCTTCGACGCCGAGATCACCACCGCCGAGTTCGACACCGTCCTCGGCTGGCTCAACGACGACGGCAACATCGTCACCATCGACAACAACGGCGGCACCGGCACGCTCTCCCGCATCCAGGGCATCGTCCCGGCAAGCGGGATCGTGACCCTCGTCGTCACCGGCTCCAACGACAACCAGCTCTTCGGTCTTCACCCCGACAGCGGCAACTACAACCTCGACTTCCGCGGCGCCTACATCCCCTCGCCCGCCGCCGCGGCCACGCTCGGTCTCCTCGCCTTCGGCGCCCGCCGTCGCCGCTGATTTCGCGCGATTTCAAGCACTTTCTCGGACGCCCGCGTGCCGCACGCGGGCGTCCTTCTTTTCCGGATCCGTCCGCGCAACCCCTACCCGCCGCGCCACCCGACCCTGCGCGCTTCCATTCAACCCCAAACTCGTTGCGACCGATCCGCTTCACCCCCATGCTTCACTTGGAACGTGCACAGCGTTCAGTCATGCTCACTCGTCAGGGGGAACTCGCCATGAAGACTTGTCGCAACACGCTCGTCATGCTCGCCATCGCCGGGTCGACCACCGCCGCCTTCGGCCGTGTGATCCCGCCGCCGCCGATCGACACTTTCCAGCACGACGGCAACGGCAGCTTCGACCGCCGACAGGTCATGCCCTTCGGTACAAGTGTCGTCAACTCAGACCTCCTCGCACCGACCGATTTCGCTCCCGGCGATTACGACTACATCATTTCCGATGCTCTTACGCCCGGCGCTGCCGACAGCTTCTTCCCTGTCGTCGGCGGACTCGAAGTTCGCCGTCCCTATACCGCATGGATCGACAACACCACCGGCGATACCCAGCCCGACACACTCATGCGCTCCGTCACCGAAACCTTCGGTGAAATCTGGCGCAATGACAACTCCAGCCCCATCGGCAACGGCCTGGCCTCCCTGGTCCCCGGATACGTCAACGGGAACGGCGAGATCGACATCCAGGTGACCGGAACCGGCGACGATTCCTTCAACGGCAATCACGCCCAGTCCGGCGACTACAACCTCTACGTCCGCATGGAGAGCCTCTACGACATCGACTTCCTCAGCTTCCGCGACCTCGTCCCCGGATCGAACTTCGCAGCCGAGATCACCCAGGGCGACTTCAACTCCGTCCTCGGCTGGGTCGGCGACAACGGCGAGATCCTGTTGGTCGATGACAACGGCGGAACGGGCAACCTCTCGCTCATCAACGGCATCGTGCCCGCCAGCGGCGAGGTCAACATCGTCGTTACCGGCTGGGCGGACTACCAGCTCTTCGGCTTCCACGAGCAGTCCGGCGACTACCGCCTCAACTTCACCGCCGCGACGATCCCCAGCGTCAGCAGCGTGGCAGTCTTCAGTCTCGCTGGTCTCTTCAGCGCCCGCCGGCGTCGCGACTGATCCGGCTTCACTTCCAACTCACGACCACCCTTGGGCCGCCCGTGTGCGGCCTTTTTCTTTACGCCGTCACCACGTCCGCCGTCACGCCCAGCGCTGAAAGCTGCGCGGAAATCTCCGGCACATACAGCGGGTTCATCACGATCACCAGCTTTACGCCCGATCCCGCCAGCGTCGAAGGCCCCGAAATCCGCGTCCCCACGCCCGCGATGTGCTTGCCGTGCTTCCGCGGATTCTGATCGATCACCAGTTCCACCTGCGATGCCAGTGCGCCAAGCATGTTCAGGAAGATCACGCCCTTTGTCCCCGCGCCCCACACCGCCGCGGTGCGCCCATCGCTCGCGAGCCCCTGCAGCGTGTTCTGCCACGCCCCGTGCTTCCGCTTGAAGGCCTCCGCGTACGCATCGACCAGCCCGGCGATCGGCTGGGTCTCCAGCAGC
>JBGSZV010000186.1:0-14513 GCA_041750235.1 Phycisphaerales bacterium | reverse complement strand
CCGCGCTCGGCGTTGAACCGCTCCGCAGCGCCGTGGACCTCGTTGGCGATGGTGCCGCAGGTGCCGCCGGAAGCCCGCACGCTCTCGGCGGCATAGACGGCGTGATCGGTGATGCCCGCCTCGGGCAAACGAGCGGCGAGGGGCTCGATCCAGTACTGACCGCCGTCGGGGAGCAGGATGCGGGCAAAGAGACCCTCATCGAGGAGCGAGGCAGCGATCACGGCCCCGGGGATTTCGTCGATGGTGCCGCGATAGGTGCGCGACGTCGGCCTGGGTACTTCGATGTACCGACCCTTGCGGTACTCCACCACCTTAAAGAGCGGGTCGGCAACGTCGAAGGGTGTCAGGCTGAGGGTGACGACCTGCTCGCCGATCGGGGCAAAGGTCGAAAAGGCGTGGCCGTCAGGCGCGACGGCATCGATGGACGCGATTCGGAGCGATTCGACGTTGAGAGCCTGAGCGGCCGTCTCGACCAGGGGGCCGGCGGTGCGGACATTCAAGGTCTGAAGCGTCGAACCGGCGGGGTTCGCGGAGGCAACGAGCGGGGTCGCGAGGACAAGGGCCAGGGCGACGACGCGGGTGGGACGGACAGTCATGGGCACGAGGTGTCTCCGGGTGGGGCGGGACAGATCAACGATCGCAGTCTAGTGCCGCTTGCATGCAATCCAACCTTTTCCCTGACCAAGTTCCATCGAAGGACGTCGCCCAAGTTCTGGTGGCGGGGTCCGATGTCAAGCGGGGCAAGCAATACGTGCGCGACTCGTGGTCGCCTCAGTCGTTGCGGAGGGGTGGGATCTTGGATTGGCGTTGTGCGGAGTGGCGACGGTGAAGAGCCAAAAACAAAGCCGCCGCGAGGTGAACTCGCGGCGGCGGTGAGGAACGCTTGAATGGGGATCCGATCAGCAGCTCGTGCCGAAGAGACCCAGGAGGACGCTGAGGTCCGCGCCGTTGACAACGCCGTCGGAGTTGAAGTCCGCTCCGGTTCCGGGCGTCACGCTGGTGTTGAACTGTCCGAGGAGGACGCTGAGGTCAGCGCCGTCGATGGAGTCGTCGCCGTTCGCATCACCGGTGCAGACGGGGGGCGGCGGGTTGGTGTCGATGGTGAAGCTGGCGATGGCGGGCGTCATCGTGGTCTGCTGATTCCACTGATCGGTTGCGGTGACGCTCCAGTAGATCGTCTGCCCGTCGGCGAAGGTGCCGTTGGAGGCGTCGAGCTGGCTGATCGACAGGTTAAAGGTCGTGGGGTTGCTGAGGTCGGGGCTGGTCGAATAGCGGAGCAGGTAGCTGCTGGCGCCGGTGGAGGTCTGCCAGTCGAAGAAGGGGCCGGTGTCGGTGGTCGATGAGCCGTTGACGGGCGAGATGACGTTGAAGGCAGTGGGGGGCGGGGGCAGAACGTCGGGAGAGAGGCAGCCGCGCGAGTTGCGGAAGTTGACGATCGCGGTGATCGAAGAGGAGTTGAATCGGTTGGCGCAGGTGATGCTCGGGTTCATGGTGTACGCGGGGCTCTGGCATGAGCAGTGCGGCGCGTTCCAGTTGTGTCCGAGTTCATGGGCTGAAAGATCGCTCGAGCAGCCCAGGCTGCCGCAGCAGTTGGACTCCACCAGGCCGTAGGCCTCTCCAAGGATGCAGATGCGTCCGAGGAAGGCGATGCCGATGGTGCCGCCATCGATCGAGCGCCCGGTGAAAAGGTGGGCCACGTCGCGCGGGATGCTCGCCTGAGCCGTGTTCCAGTGATTAGCGAACTGATTGAGAAGGGTGCTCGCGTTGGTGCTGCTGTAGGGCTCGGTCGCGTCGGTGCGGATGATGAGGTGCGAGATGGTGTGGCGGATCTGGACGTCGCGCTCGTAGACGACGTTGACCGAGTTCATGACAAGATTGATGCGGTTGGTGACGCCGGTGGTGGTGCTGCCCTGCTCCTGATAGAAGAAGCGGTCGGCATCGCAGGCAACCTGCGCGACGCACAGGCTCGCGCCGCAGGGTCCGCCTCCGCCGCGCTCGACGCCGTAGCGTCCGGCCGCATCATGGACTTCATCGGCGATGGTCGCGCAGACGCCGCCGGAGGGGATCACGCTGTCGCCGGAGTAGATCGCGTGGTCTTTGATGCCGGCCTCGGGCAGACGTGCCGCGAGGGGCTCGATCCAGTACTGGCCGCCGTCGGGCAGAAGGATGCGTGCGTAGAGGCCATCATCAAGGAGCGAGGCCGCGATGACGGCGCCCGGAATCTCGTCGATGGTGCCGCGATAGGTCCGCGGAGTGGGAGTGGGAACTTCGATGTACTGGCCGTTGCGGTGCTCAACCACCTTGAAGCCGGGCGCCGTCACGTCAAAGGGCGTGAGGTTCAGCGTGACCACCTGCTCGCCGATGGGAGCGAAAGTGGAAAAGGCGTGGCCGTCGGCCGCCACGGCGTCGATGGAGGCGACGCGGAGCGATTGCACGTTGAGGGTCTTGGTAGCGCTTGCCACCAGAGGTCCGGCCGATCGGACATTCAGCGACGCGAGGTTCGCGCCGCCGGGGTTGGCCGTGGCAAGGTGGGGAATCGCGAGGCTCAGGGTGAGCGTGGCGAACCGAATGGCGGAGGCGATCTTGGGCACGAGGCATCTCCGGGTGAATGCGGGGCAGGGCGACCAAGCCAGTCTAGTGCTGGATCGCTCCAAACCAACCCCATTCCCGCCGACAAGTTTCGGGAGGGGGGCGGTACCGGAATATGGGGGGGTTGCCCTCGAGTGGGGGCCAGAAAGCCACCTGTGGGATTTGAACCCACGACCTGTGCTTTACGAAAGCACCGCTCTACCGCTGAGCTAAGGTGGCGTCGGCCAACGGCATGGCCGTTGGGGAGGGCAAGTATCGGCCCTTGGGGGGCGGTTGTCTAGCGGGGGGTTTCGGGACGTTTCAGGGTGTTGCCACACTCTGGGCAGGTGGTCGATTTCGCCAACCCGGCGAGGTCGTAACCGCAGTAGGCGCATGTGGTTGCCGAGATCGGTTCGGCGTAACCGGGGAAAGGTGTTGACGCCTCTCGCGACCACTTCACCCACAACATGATCATGGGCCACGACAAGGCAGAAAGCCCGAGCCAAGCCGACGCCACGACCAAAAGCGTATATTGGGCGACGACGGAACGTCCACGCACAAGCGCTGAAATGGCGTTTGGCAGAATGCCGCAGGCGAGAAAGAACACGAGTGTGATGGCGGACCAGATCATCCAGAGACGCCAGACGCGCGAGCGGTCAATGGGGATCATGGGTGTCGCCCGCATTCTGGGCAGGGACTGCCGTAAGGCAGTCCCTGAAGGTCATAGCGGCAATTCGGACAGAATCTAGCAGGCGCTGCGTTCAGCAATCTCCACTCTCTGATGGTCATCCATGTCACGAGTTGGATTGCCAGCACACCCAATCCGATGCCCGCCCCTGCCGGCAAACCAAGCAAATAGCCGAACGGTCCCATCATGCGAACGAAGAGCCATACCACGATCAGGCCGACAGTCGCACTGGAAAGCAGGAAGAGCGCGATCCAGAGAGAACGGTGACCTTGTTTGACTTCAGGAACGGTCATGAAGCTTTCTGCCTGTGCTCGAATGCTTCGCACTTCCTCCAGCCTCCGCTTCAAGATCTCTTCCGCACCGAGTTTGGGTCGGTGATTGTCTGAATCGCCAGAAGTAAATTGGAACCGCAATGCACACAATCAGCCCAACCGTTGCGAGCACAAGAAACAATCTGCGAGCGATTGACGCCATGGGAAGTCCGCCGCGCCCAAACGTCATCACATCCAATAGCGGAGCAGCGCACGCTGCAAGAATGACGCTGATAAAGAGCCACAGGGCATAGCATATGAGAGCACGTTGAAGCGTTGCCTTAGGCACCAGTCATTCGCCTTTTGATTGAGCGTTCCGGCGTGCGCTTCGGACTTCCTCCAGCCTCCGCTTCAAGATCTCTTCCGCACCGATCCCCTCCGGCGTGTAGTAGCGCTTGTCCACTCCCATGTAGCTCTGACCGGTCACGCCGCCGATGCTGGTGCGGACGGTGCTGTCGTGGGAGTACTCATAGCCCTTGCCTTCGACGGCAGAACCAACGCTCTCCGGCTTGTTGGGGTCGCGCAGCTCGATCGGCACCGGGCGGGTGCGGCCTTCTTTCACATCCGCCATCGCCGCATTGATGGCGTTGTAGCTGGCGTTGCTCTTGGGAGCGAGGGCGAGGTAGGTGACGCACTGGGCCAGGGTGAGTCGCGCCTCCGGCATGCCGATGCGCTCGACCAGGCTCCACGTCGCGTCCGCGACCATGATCGCGCGCGGATCCGCGTTGCCGATGTCCTCGCTTGCAAGGATGGCGAGCCGGCGGGCGATGAAGCGCGGGTCCTCGCCGGCCTCGATCATCAGGGCGAGCCAGTAGATCGCGGCGTCGGGGTCCGAGCCGCGGATGCTCTTGATGAAGGCGGAGATGGTGTCGTAGTGCTGATCGCCGTCACCGGAGTAGACGATCGCCTTGTGCTGGATCGACTGCTCGGCGGCATTCAGGTCGATGCGGAGGGGCTTGGGATCGGCGCTGTATGCCGCGGCATCGCCGCCGGCGCTCTTGATCGCGACTTCCAATGCGGTGATGGCGCGACGCGCGTCGCCGTCGGAGATGGTGGCCCAGTGGTGGATCGCTTCCTCGGTGATGTCGAGCGGCAACTTGCCGTAGCCGAGCTCGGGATCGGTGATGGCGCGGCGGATGAGGCGCTCGATGTCGTGCTCGGTGAGAAGCTCAAGCCGAAAAACGGTGCTGCGGCTGACGAGCGCGGAGTTGACCGCGAACATCGGGTTCTCGGTGGTGGCGCCGATCAGGATGATGCGCCCGCGTTCGACATCTTCCAGGAGCACATCCTGCTGGCTCTTGCTGAAGCGATGAATTTCGTCGAGGAAGAGGATGGTGCGCTTGCGGGTGGTGGTGAGGCGCTCGATGGCCTCTTCGATGATCTCGCGGATCCGCTTCACCGAGACGTTGGCGGCGTTCTCTTTGACGAAATGGCTCTCGGTGGTGTGGGCGATCACGCTCGCGAGCGAAGTTTTGCCCGTGCCCGGCGGGCCGTGGAGGATGATCGAGGTGAGGGTGCGTCCTTCGATCATGCGGCGGAGGAGGGGCTTGGTTCCCGCCACTGCGCGTCGGCCTTCGGAGTCATAGTCGCCCAGGAGGTGCGACTGGCCGACGAACTCGTCAAGGGTGCGCGGGCGCAGTCGCGAGGCGAGGGGCTCGACTTTCAACAGGGCCATCTCGCGTTGTCCGGACCACAGATTGGACATGCAGCCATCTTAGACTGGCCGGGGCGCGGATCGGAACATGCTCTCGTGCATCAGGGAGACAGCCCGGGCGCCGGCGAGTTCCAGGTCGCTGCACAGATTGAGTGGATCGACGACTTCCAGGGCGCCGCAGGATCGCAGCAGTTCGTAGCGCTCGCCGCTGACACCGGCGACGATGAGGCACTTGCCGTGGGAATCGAGCCGGTGGGCGAGGATACGGATCGCCATCGCCTCGTCTTTGGTGAGTTCGTGCGAGTCCTCGATGTCGAGCACCACGCCCCGGATGTGCGGCGGGAGCCGATCCGCCCAGAGCTGCAGATTGGGGAACCGGGCGCGTCCGCCGAAGCGGCCCTTCTTGCCCTTGAGGTGGAAGATCGCGATGTCCGAGGGCAGGGCGTTGTGCAGGTCACCGCCCGTCTCGCTGTGGCGATGGATCTCGGCGATGGGGGTGATCAGGTCCTGAAGGATGATCCAGATGACAAACGCCACGGCGGGGATCATGGCCCAGCGGGTGATGTGGTCGAACGCGAGTGCGCCAAGACCGGCGCCGAGGATGAAGCTCCCAACGACGCTGGAAAGGAGCGCCAGGCGATAGGCGGTGATCGGCGCGCCGCCGGTGGTGGCGGGGGGCGACTTGCCCAGCTTTGTCATCACCCACAGCGCGCTCTCAACGCCGAAATCGGTGAGCACGCCCGTGATGTGCGTGGTGCGAACGACGCCGCCGGAGATGCGCGTAATCGTGGCGTTCTGGAGTCCCATCGCAGCGGATGGGATCAAGGTCAGCCAGAGCTTGGAGGCGTTGCCGTGGATCGTGCCATCGACGTGCCACTCAACGAAGACGGCAAAGATCGCGAGCAGGACCGCCTCAACCGCCATCGGCAGGACGTAAATGGACTCCCACCGACGCTTGCGGGCGCCTTCCATCAGGATGCCCGAAAGGGCAGCGCCGAAGAAGAACGTCACGAGCACGGCCAGCATGTAGAGACCGGTGGTCCACTTGCCCGCGGCGACGTCAAATCCGAGCTGCGCGGCGGTGCCGGTGACGTGGGATGTGGCTTGGCCGCAGACGAGCAAGGTCAGGATGTTCGTATAGCCGGCGACCCAGGAGAGGGTGATGGCGAGTCGCGCCTGCTGCTTGAATGAATGTGCTTCCGCGTGGAACACGGTGATCGCCGGGGGTTGGCCGCCAGTTGTGAGGGCTTGTTGTAGGTCGGCCCGAGGGGACGAGTCTACGACAAAGAATGGCGTGATTCGGCGAGGTTGGCGCCGGATGGTGTTACTTGGACCTTCGGCGTGGGTCCGCGGGACGGAAAGAGGTGCCGACGGATGAACTCGTCGGTGCTCCAGACATAGCGATCCAGGGCCGTGGCGCGTCCGGCCTTACCCAACTCGCGCCTGCGATCCAGGTCGCCAGCGAGCGCGACCATGGCGCTGACGATCGCGTCCTCGTCGCCGCAGACGATTCCGGCGCCGGTGTCGAGCTTCTCGACATAGACCGGCAACGGCGTGGCGACGATGGGGAGCCCGGTGAGCATGCCCTGCACAATCGCCTGCGAAAAGGTCTCGTTGCGCGAGAGGCAGAGCATGATGTCCATGTTCTGCAGCAGCGGGGGGACATCGGAAGACTTGAGCCATCGGTGACAGACGACGCCGGGCTCGTCGATCTGCTTATCGCTCACGAATGCCGCGAGGTGCAGGCGTGAGCGCGACTTGAGATCGGCGGGGAGCCGCGCAAAGCAGTTGAGGGCTTTCTCCATGCCCTTTGACACACTCGGCAGCTTGGCGAGCAGACAGAAGTTGATCGTGTCGCCGCTTGGCGGTCCCTTGAGCTGCCGCTCGCCGGGGGTGAAGCGGTGGGCGTCGGCGAGGCCGTACATGACGTCCACTTTGCCCGGCGCGCCCAGGCGGTAGGGGGCGGCGACCATCTCGCTGTTGGCGACGACGTCGAAGGGGATGGAGTTCACGAACTCCATGAACGCCCCGGGACGACGGTGCGCAAAGAGGACGATGCGGTCGGCGACGCCCATCAGATGAACGATGTGCATCGCCGGGGCGAGCCCCTTGCGGGCGTTGCCGAAAAGTGCGGTGTCGTAGTGGTTGCCCGAGGCGAGGATGGCGGCAAAGAGCCCGCTGGTCAGGACGCCGCCGAGGTGGCGGACGTAGATCATCTCCGCGCCGGCGATCTGCTCCTCGAGGATCGGCTTCCACGACCGCTCGGCGCACACGCTCACGCGGATGCCGCGGGCGATGAGGTCGCGGATCAGTGCCATTCGGAACAGTTCCACGCCGTGGAGGGCCTTGCCCTCGCGGGGTTTCAGGAAGCCGTGTTCGATGACCAGCAGCGAGCGATTCATGGGGAGCCAAGGGTAGCAGAGGGGCGTGCGGGGTCGGGTGTAGGATGTGGTTCCCTTCGGAGATCGCCCGTGACCGACTCACTCCGCATCCTGCTCACCAGCATCGTGGACTACGCCGGCCTGTTCCCGCCCGCCAAGCAGGACATGGCGACGGCGGTGCATCACTACGCCAAGTACCTCACCTTCGATGAGGCGTGGATGCTCGGCCGGTTCGTGGTGCCCGTGTCGCGCCTGGCGGAGTTCGAACAGGCGGCGGCGGGACACTGGTCGGGCGGCACTGGCGATGTGGGCGCTTGGCAGGTGACCGCGCTGGCGGGGGATGACCTTGACCGCGACATCGACGCGATCTTTGCTTTCAACCAGAAGAACGCGCCCCCCGAACCCGAAGAGAACGAAGACGGGGCGAGCACGCAGCCGCGGGCGGCGGTGACGGGCGGGGCGGTGATCGACGCGGTTGAGTTGCGGGCCGAGAGCAGTTCCGCGATTGACCGCGCGATGCGGATCGTGCCCGAGCAGCTCACGCCGTTCATCGAGATTCCGACCAGCGGCGATGTCCGCGGCTTGATTGCCGCGATGGCCGGCACCGGCGCCCACGCCAAGATCCGCACCGGAGGCATCACGCCCGAGGCGTTCCCGCAATCGACGTCGGTCGCGCGGTTCATTCACGCCTGCGCGATGGCGGATGTTGGCTTCAAGGCGACCGCTGGCCTGCACCACCCGGTGCGCGGCGAGTTCAACCTGACGTACGAGCCCGCGTGCCCGCGGGGCGTGATGTACGGCTTCCTCAACGTCTTCATGGCCGCGGCCCTGGCATTGAGTGCGCGGCTTGGCGTGGAGGAGATCGAGCAAGTGCTCTTGGAGACCAACACCAAGGCGTTCGTGTTCGACAACAACGGCGCGACGTGGCGCGACCGCCGCGTGGACCTCGCCCGCCTGGCGCGGGTCCGCGAGAGCTTTGCGATCAGCTTCGGGAGCTGCTCGTTCGAGGAGCCGGTGGGCGATCTGAAGGCGATGGGACTGCTTTGAGGCTGAGACGGTGATGAGATGTACGGCGGGATGTGGAGTTGGTGATGCCCTACGAGATCAACGAGACGCACGATCCGAATCTGAAGTCGTGGGTGGAGTCGGCGAATGATCCTAGTTCGGATTTTCCGATTCAGAACCTGCCACTGTGCTACACGGACGTTCGAGAGGAGGATGTTCCCGAAGATCGACGGAGACGGTGGGACGGCCATATTTGCGTCGCGATCGGTAGCAAGATCATTGATATCTCTCGCGCGGAGATTGCAGTGGCGATCGTCGCGGAACTCCCAAAGAGTGAACGAGGGTGTGTTGACGACCAGCTGATGTACCACATCGGATGCGCGGCGTATCGCGCCGATCCGATCTGGCCGCAACGGCTTCGGCTGGCGCTTTCCCGATTTTTGCGGTCGGGCAACCGGCGCGCTCAAGACTTGGTTGAGCAGTTGGGGGCAATGCGCGACGTCAACGATCCGGCGCTGACATTCAACACACCCGAGCCGGTCGATTTCGGAATCCGCAACTACACCGACTTCTACGCGAGCGTCCACCACGCCACCACCGTCGGCGCCATGTTCCGACCCGACAACCCGCTGCTCCCCAACTACAAGCACGTTCCCATCGGGTACCACGGCCGCGCTTCCTCGATCGTGGCCAGCGGCACCGAGATCCGCCGTCCCAATGGCCAGCAGTCGCCGCCGGATGACAACCCCAGCGCGGGGCCGAGCTTTGGGCCGTGCAAGCTGCTGGATTACGAACTGGAACTCGGCTTCTTCGTCGGTCCGGGCAACGAACTCGGACAACCGATCTCGATCAGCGAGGCCGAAGACCACATCTTCGGCGTCTGCCTGGTCAACGACTGGTCGGCGCGGGACATGCAGAAGTGGGAGTACCAGCCGCTGGGGCCGTTCCTTGCGAAGAACTTCGCGACGAGCATCTCGCCGTACGTCGTGACGATGGAGGCGCTGGCGCCATTCCGGGCACCCGCGTATGCGCGCCCGGAGGGCGATCCGAGGCCGCTGCCGTATCTCTGGAGCGAGCGCGATCAGAAGCAGGGGGGGCTCGACATCACGCTGGAGGTGTATCTGGCTTCCAAGGAGATGCGGGATCGAGGCATGGCGCCGATCCGGCTCTCCAAGGGAAGCACGAAGGACCTCTACTGGACGCCCGCGCAGATGCTCGCGCACCACACATCCAACGGCTGCAACATGCAGGCGGGCGATCTCTTCGCCTCGGGCACCGTGAGCGGGCCAACACCCGACTCGCGCGGCTGCCTCCTTGAACTCACGTGGGACGGCCAGGGCAAACCCCGGAAGGCGATCGAGCTCCCGACGGGCGAGAAGCGCGTCTTCCTCGCCGACGGCGACGAGGTCATCTTCAAGGGGTACTGCGAGCGCGAGGGATTCCGCCGTATTGGATTGGGCGAATGCCGTGGGGTGATTGCCCCCGCAGTTTCCCCAGTGTGACGCCGCGGCGTTCGTGGTTCATCGAAGGTGTTGAGACAGGCGGATGAGAGTCGGTTTTCCCTTGAGTTCACCCGCGCGCGTGCTAGGTTCCGCTGGTTGCTGTGTCGTTCTGCGCGCCGCGGAGGGTGGATGGTTATCAGACGGGCTGGAATGCTGGCTGTTTGCGCCGTGGTTTGCGGCACAGCGTCGGCGCGGACTTCGGTCGGCCCGGATGTGATCGTCGGCGACGTGACCGAGGTCCTGCGGTGGGGCACCGTCAGCGGCGTCACCGGTTATTCGATCGGCACGTTCGCCTGCAACATCGGCAACATGTCGGTGGCGTGGCAGCAGAACACCAACCAGCACCCTGTGATCGCGCAAGCGATCTACCGCCTCAAGACCGTCAATGGCAGCACGCGTTTTGAACAGCTCGGGTACTCGTGGCTGAAGCACGGGTTCCTTGCCAACACCTCGAGCCTCTGCGGCACATGCAACGGCCAGGGCGGGCAGGTGCTCGGGGCGGGATGTGCCGATCCTTATTCAGCAGGGTTGAACGGCCAGCAGACCGGGCTCGGCCCGCGCTCTGAGGTGAATCCTTACACAGGCGCGTTCCCGTTCCCATACACGCTCGGTTGGAATCAGATGGGCGTTTCGACGTACAAGCGCATTCCCATCAACAACAACGACATCGATCCCGCGCAGAACACCGGCGCCACGTATGTCGCAGAGGCGACGTATGTGAGCGCAGATGATGCTCTGTGGGGCAACAACCGCAACAACACGTCATGGCGCCGTGTCGTCGTGCAGACGCAGCAATCCGGCGGCTGGAACATGGGCGTGGCGGGAACGACACGTCAGCAGCGCACGGCGATCCAATCGTGGGGCGAACTCGACTTTGGCGTGCAGGTCGCGACGATTGATGTGCCGGACGATGGACAGGTCATGGTTGCGGCAAAGGTGACGGATCTCGGCGGCGGCCAGTGGCACTACGAGTACGCGGTTCAGAACGTCAACAGCCACCGCGCGGTGCGGTCCTTCAAAGTGCCGTTCGGGTCCAGCGCGATGGTGACGAACGTGGAGTTCCGCGCGTGCCCTTCGCACAGCGGTGAGCCTTACTCGAACGCGGCGTGGGTGCCGACATTCACCGGCGGCATCACGTGGGCGACACAGTCATTCGCGGAGAACCCGAACGCAAATGCTTTGCGGTGGGGAACGCTCTACAACTTCCGGTTCGACTCCAACAAGCCGCCGAAGAACGGGACTCTGGAACTGGGGCTCTTTTTGGCCGGCTCACCTTCGGGGCTCGGCGTCACGCTGCCGGTGCCCGATGCGGCGGACGCGCCGGTGGGCTCGTGTGCCGGGGACGTCAACGGCGACGGACAGGTGTCCGGGGCGGACCTTTCCGTCATCCTGAGCAACTTTGGCACCAGCCGCCCGCCTTGGTCGAGCGGCGACCTCAACGGCGACGGACTGGTGAATGGGCAGGACCTCTCCGTGCTGCTCGGAGCGTTCGGCAATGTCTGCCCCTGAGGGGGTGATCAGCAGAAAAGGGGGTGGAGGGATCGCGATCCGCCGCTATTCTTGGATGACAGTGGGGCTGGGCGGTGCGCTGGGCGCCGCCGGGTGCAGAGGGTCCAGCGCGGTCAGATCGCGCTGCGAGAGGGGTTCAAGCAGTATGCAGTTGCTCAGCAGGTTCGCGGCCGTGCTGCCGCTGGTCGGAGTCACGGTTGGGATGGCGGCTCCCGGCGCGGACATCATCACCGGTGATGTGCCGAACATCAGCAAGTACGGCATCATCAATGTCGGTGGCGAAGATTGGACCGGGTACTCCATGGGTACGACGTCCTGCAACGTCGGCACCGCCGGTTCGCCGCCTGAACCATGGGTGTCGAACACTAACCAGCACCCGCTCATTGCGCAGAACATGTACCGACTGCGGACGGTGGGCGGCGCGCCGCGATTCGAGCAGATCGGCGCTTCGTGGCTCAAGCACGCATCGATCACGATTAACAACGGCATCTGCGGCACCTGCACCGGCCCGACCGGCTCGCAGTTGTACGTCGGGTGCTCGGACCCGTACGGCTCGGGGCTCAACGGCAGCCAGAGCAGCTTGGGCCCGCGGTCGGAAGTGAACCCCTACACGGGCGCATTTCCCTATCCGTATCTCACCGCTTGGAACCAGACCGGCAACGCCATCTTCAAGCGCGTGCAGGTTCGCAACAACGACGTCAATCCGGCCATGAACTCCGGCGCGCGGTACTTCGGAGAGGGTCAGTACATCTCGAACAACGAAGCGATGCTCGGCAATGGCTTCAATAACTCGTCGTATCGCGAGTTGCTCGTGGGCGCCAACTCGTCAACGGGTTGGGCCCTCACCTTCACCGGTTCGACCCAGCGGCAGAAGCCAGGCATCGTTGCGTGGAAGGACGTCGATCCGTCGGTGACCCTTCAGGAAGTGTTCATCCCGGGCGAGGGCCTTGTCTACGTCGGCGGCCAGGCGACCGACCTGGGCGGCGGCCAGTGGCGCTACGAGTACGCGGTGTACAACCACAACTCTCACCGGTCGGTGGGGAGCTTCGGCGTCCCGGTGGCGACGATTGTGAATGTCTCCAACATCGGCTTCCACGATGTGGACTGCCACTCGGGCGAGCCGTACACCAACACGGATTGGCCGGGCGTGGAGAGCGCTTCGGAGGTGTCGTGGGCGACGACGCCGTACGACCCGGCGTTTGTTCCTCCGGCGAACGTCCCCGCCAAGCAGGGCGGCTATGCCAACGCGATCCGTTGGGGCACACTCTACAACTTCCGCTTCGATGCGAACGTCGCCCCGACGACCGGGACCGTGACGCTGGGCCTGTGGCGTCCGGGGACCCCGAACTCGGTGGTGGCGACGATGCCGGTTCCGCAGGTTCCGCCCCCGCCATCGTGCCCAGGCGATACCAACGGCGACAACGTGGTCGACGCCGCGGACCTCAGCGTGCTGCTGGCGAACTTCGGTGGCGTCGCCGCAGGTCCATCGACGGGCAACTTCAATGACGACAGCCAGTGCGACAGCGCCGATCTGTCGGTGCTGCTCGCTCAGTTCGGGATTTCGTGCTGACCAGAGGCACAGAGGATTGAAGGACCCGGCGCGGCGTATGAACGTCCTCGCCGGATGACGAATAGAGAGTTCCAGAGCCGCCCGAGGCGGTGTTTAGCAAAGAGAGGTTGACGAACTATGCGTGATGTGAGCAAGTTGGCGGCCGTGTTGCCGCTCATCGGCGCTTCGGTGGCCATGGCGGCCCCCGGCGCTGACGTGATCACCGGTGATGTCGTCGGTGTGTCGAAGTACGGCGTGGTGAACGTGGGCGGCGTGGATTGGACCGGCTACGCGCTGGGCACCACGTCGTGCAATATCGGCACCGCGGGATCTCCCCCCGAACCGTGGGTGCAGTCCACCAACCAGCATCCGGTGATCGCCCAGAACCTCTTCCGCTTGAAGAACGGTCGGTTCGAGCAGATCGGCGCTTCGTGGCTGAAGCACTCGTTCTCGACCATCAACAACGGCATCTGCGGCTCGTGCAGCGGCCCCACCGGATCGCAACTCTACGTCGGGTGCTCTGACCCCTACTCGTCGAGCCTCAACGGCGGCCAGACGCGCCTTGGTCCGCGATCTGAAGTGAACCCGTACACGGGCCAGTATCCCTACCCGTACCTGACCGGATTCAATGCGACCGGCGATGCGGTTTACAAGCGACTCCGTGTGAAGAACAGCGACCTCGACCCTGCGCAGAACACCGGCGCGATCTACTTCGGCGAGGGCCAGTATGTTTCGAACAATGAAGCCACGCTGGGCAACGGCTTCAACAACGCCTCGTACCGCCGCATGACGGTCGGGGCGTTCAGCGGCGGCTGGACGATTTCATTCACGAACTCGACACAGCGTGAGAAGCCGGGCATCGTGGCGTGGAAGGACACCGATCCGACGGTGACGCTCCAGCAGGTCTTCATTCCCGGTGAAGGCCTCGTCTACGTGGGCGGCAAGGCGACGGATCTGGGCGGCGGGATGTGGCACTACGAATACGCCGTTTACAACCACAACTCCCACCGCAGCGTGGGAAGCTTCAGCGTTCCGGTGGCATCCGGTGTGAACGTGACGAACATGGGGTTCACGGATGTGGATTGCCACTCCGGCGAGCCGTATACCAACACGGATTGGCCCGGTGTTGAAGGATCCTCGGATGTGTCGTGGGCGACGACGCCGTACGACCCCGCCTTCGTTCCCCCGGTAAACGTTCCGGCGAAGCAGGGCGGCTATGCCAATGCGATCCGCTGGGGCACGCTCTACAACTTCCGGTTTGATGCGAACGTGGCCCCGACCACGGGCACCGTGACGCTGGGCCTGTGGCGTCCGGGGACCCCGAACTCGGTGGTGGCGACGATGCC
>JBGSZV010000185.1:0-4154 GCA_041750235.1 Phycisphaerales bacterium | reverse complement strand
CACCATCGCCGAGTACGACGGCGAGGCGCTGGTCGTAATCCTCGCCGACACGCCGCGCCCCGGCGCCACCGAGCTGGCCGCGGGGCTGAGGGCCATCGGAATCGAGCGTGTGGCGATGCTCACAGGCGACAGCCGTACGATTGCGAACAAACTGGCGGGCGAACTGGGGATCACGGAGGTTCACGCCGAGCTGCTGCCGGAGAACAAGGTCGAACACATCCGGCGTCTCAAGAGCGAGACCAAGGGCGGCCTGGCGGTGGTAGGCGACGGCGTGAACGATGCGCCGGCGCTGGCGGTGGCGGATGTGGGGCTGGCCATGGGCGGCATCGGCGCGGACGCAGCGCTCGAAGCGGCGGATGTGGTGGTCCTGCACGATGACCTGGATCGCATCCCATGGGCGATCGAACTGGCGCGGCGCGTCCGGACGATCATGACCGTGAACCTGCTCTTTGCGCTCTCGGTGATCGCGATTCTGGCGACCTTCACGCTCCTGGGCTGGGTCGGTCTCGGGCTGGGCGTGATCGGCCACGAAGGCTCGACGATCGTGGTGGTGGCCAACAGCCTGCAGCTTCTGGCGTTCCGCGGGCCGGGGATGAAGCCCGGGGGACGGAAGTAGGGGGCCATCGGGTACATTCAGCAGCCCATGGCCGACCAGCCCGTCATCCGAGTGCGGAACCTCGTCAAGCGATTTGACGGCAAGGCCGTGCTTGACGGCATCAACCTCGAAGTCCGCCGCGGCGAGACCATGGTCATCATGGGCGGCTCGGGATCGGGCAAGTCCACGCTGCTCCGCTGCATCATCGGCAGCTTCACGCCGGAAGAAGGCTCGGTCGAGCTGTTCGGGCAGGACATCACGACGATGAACGAGGAGCAGCTCAACGAGACGCGCAAGCGCTTCGGGATCCTGTTCCAGTCCGGTGCGCTCTTCAACTCGATGACCATCGCCGAGAATGTCGCACTGCCGTTGCAGGAGCACACCGACCTGGCGCCCGAGATCATTGCCATTCAGGTGAAGATCAAGCTTGAGCTGGTCGGGCTGCGCGAGCACGCCGACAAGTACCCCGGCCAAATTTCCGGCGGCATGAAGAAGCGGGCCGGACTCGCGCGGGCGCTGGCGCTGGACCCGCGGATCCTGTTCTACGACGAGCCCTCGGCGGGCCTCGACCCCGTGACCAGCGCCGAAATCGACCAACTCATCCTCGACCTGACCAAGAAACTTCACGTGACCAGCGTGGTGGTTACGCACGAGATGGACTCGGCGTTCACGATTTCTGACCGCATGGCGATGCTCGACAAGGGACGCATGCTGGTGGTGGAGGATCGGGCCTACTTCGACACCCTCCGCAAGACGCCGCCTGAGGAGGCGCTGAAGCTCCCCGAGGAAAAGCAGCTCATCCGGCAGTTCCTGCGCGGCGATCCCGAAGGGCCGATCACCCGACGGAAGGCGGCAAGCAGTTATGAGGAGGACCTCCTGGGCAGCCCCATGACCGCCCCGCGTCCCAGCACGCCGTCGGTCGTGACAACCCGAGACAAAGCGGTGGACGCCATCAACTAGGGTCCGGATTCGAGATCTGCTACCCTTCCGCTCCTCCAGCCCGGTCAGATGTGGGTGACAGTGCATGGCCAAACGTGTGTCCCGAAACAATGTGCTTGCTGGTGGCTTGGTGCTCTTCAGCATCGCGGCCGGATCGATCATCATCGTCAAGCTCGCCGGGCTGCAGGACTACGTCGGGCGCACGACCTACGTCATTCAGTTCGACCTGACCGAGAGCGTGGCGGGTCTCAAGACAGGCGCCGAAGTGCGTCTTGGTGGCCGAAAGATCGGCGCCATCCGCACCGTTGAGACGGGGACCAATGACACGGGCGATCTGGTCAGTCTCGTCAAGATTGGCATCGACAGCAACATTGTCATCAACAAGGACGCCAAGGCGGAACTCAAGAAGTCACTGCTGGGCGATTCGGGCACGATCAACTTCCCGTCGCTCGGCGACCCCGCGGTCGGTGCCGTGGTTGGGGAAACGGATCGAATCGACGGCGTGATCCCGCCCTTTGATCTCTTCGCGCAGGCGGGCTACGGCGACAAGCAGAAGAAGCAACTCGAAGAAATCATCGACAACGTCGCTGAAGGCTCCAAGTCATTCCGTACGGTGATGGAAGACTTCAAGGGCGAGCCCTACGAGCAGCTCAAGGAAGTGATCGCCCGCGCGCAGGCGTACCTCAAGGACAACCAGGAGGATGTTCGTGAGGGGGTCAAGTCGGCCCGCGCTGCCGCGAAGGATTTTGAGACGTTCGCCGCTCGCATCAACGCGGAGTACGCCGACAAGATCTCGTCTCTTCTCGACCGGGGCAGCACGGCGCTTGAGACGGCCCAGATCAGCCTTACGAAGGTGGACAGCATCATCGACGAGAGTCGCCCGAGCATCCGCACCGCGATGGCGAACTTCCGTCTCGCGAGCGACCAGCTCAAGAGCACGCTGCTGGAAGTCCGCCGCTCGCCTTGGCGCCTTCTCTACCGCCCCGATACGCGCGAACTCGAGTTTGAACTCCTGTACGACGCGGCACGCAGCTATGCGGACACCGTCACGAATCTCAGGACCGCGAGCGAAGCGCTCGAGTCGCTCGCGAACTCGGGCGGCCTGAGCACCGACACCGATCGCCAGACGATCGACGAACTGGTGAAGAACCTCGACGCGTCACGCGGCAGGTATCAGGAAGCCGAGAAGGCGTTCCTGGAGCTGATCAAGCAGAAGAACAACGAATAGTCCCCAGCGCTCCGCGAGCAGTCAGAGGGCGGCGCGGGCTTACTTCAGGTCTTCAGGGAGCTGCGTGTGAAGCAGCTTCAGCTCTTCGGCCTTGTCGCGCGGCATGACGAGGGTCGCATCCGGCGTGTGGACGACGATCATGTTGTCGCAGCCGAGCACCGCCACATAGTGGTTGGGATCGTTGCTGATGGCGACGGAGTTCTTGCACTTGAGCATCGAGCCGGTGGCGGCCATCCGGTTGCCGTCGGCATCGGGGGTGAGCGTTTCGGCGTATGAGGGCCACGAGCCGACATCGAGCCAAGAGAGGTCCATCAGGACGGTGCAGACCTTGATCGATGCGGCCTCACTCGACTTGCCGGCGGTCCGCGCCTGTTCGCGCGTCGCGGGCTCCATGATCGCGTAGTCCACGCTGATCTTGGGCAGCGTGGGATAGACCTCGTCGATGACTTTCTTCTGATTGGGAGTGCCCCACGCCGCGGCGATCCGGGTGAGACCTTCGTAGCTTTCGGGCTTGTAGCGGCGGAGGCAGTCCATGATCGTCGCCGCGGACCAGACGAACATGCCGCTGTTCCATCCGAACGCACCGGACTCGATGTACGCCTGCGCGCGTTCCCGCGTGGGCTTCTCGACGAATCGCTCGACGCGGTAGGCCAGATTGGCAAAGCCGTTAATTGCGCCGCCGCGTTCCACGTAGCCAAAGCCGGTCGCGGGGTAGGTGGGCTTGATCGAGAACGTGACCAGCCGCGTGGGGTCCTGCTCCACGAGCTTGAAGCCCGTGTCCATCAGTGAGCGGAACTTGTCCGCCGGTTCGATCAGGTGGTCGGCGGTGAGCACCGCGAACACCGCTTTGGGGTCGATCTTCTGGAGCACCGCCGCCGCGAAGCCGACGGCATTGACCGTGTCGCGTCCGACCGGCTCGCCGAGGATCTGGCCATCGCCAAAGATCGGCAGCGCTTCGCGGATCGCCCCCCGGTAGCTCTCGTTCGTGCAGATGAACCGCTGCGGCGCGGGGACGAGTCCCTCCAAGCGATCGGCAGCGACCTGCAGCAGGCTCGCCATCTTCCCGCCGGGCCGCGAGATGAAGGGCACGAGCTGCTTGGGCAAGTTCTTGCGGCTCATCGGCCACAACCGTGTGCCCGCGCCGCCAGCCATGATCATCGCGTGTCGCATAGAGGGTGAATCAACCAGAGTGAGTGGGGCTGTCAGACTGTGAAACCGGCTGTACGCGTTGGGGTTGTCTCAAGTTCGTGCCGAAAACGCCGCGGCCACAAGTTCATCGGCACTCGCGGCTTCGCCCGTGACCTTGACCGCGCGTCGGATGAGCGTTTCCGCGTCGTCGCGGGTCTCGCCGAGGCGCATCAGGGCGGCGATGGCCCGTTCGGCCGCCGCCCG
>JBGSZV010000184.1:0-4664 GCA_041750235.1 Phycisphaerales bacterium | reverse complement strand
GCTTGCTTCCGCCGCGCGGCAACGAGGAATGCGAGGGCGTAGAGGGCAGGAGGCGACGCGGTAGCGACGATGACAGGGGGAGACTTGATCAGGGTTGCGAGATCGAAGGAGCGGTCGATGAGTGCCGTTGGCGCGACGCGGTTGGCGGCGAGGCCACCGGCGCGGGAATCGATGGATTCACCGCTCGCGATCGGGGACGCATCGCCGATGGCATCTGCGGCGGTGATGGACCGCGTGGGGCGCACCTTCAGGGGGATCGGCGAGGTGCGTTCGGTTCGGTACTCGCCTTTCACCGGGTCGAAGAAGTTGATCGCGATGGAGGGGATCTCCGTCACTTTGTCGGTCGTCGTGCGGATGGTGCGCGTGAAGATCAGGCGGTTGCCGTTGCGCCGGGGCTCGGAACTGTCGGCGATGATCTTGAACGCCCCGGCAAGCCCGGCGGCCTTCTCCGTCACCGGGTCGGGCACGAGTTCGAGGGGATCGGGGCCGGAGATGGTGACATTGAAGGCGATAGGATCGCCGACGCTCACCTCGGTGGGGGTCGCGGCGGCTTCAATCTCGTAGGCGCCAACGAGTCCCGAGAAGTCTGAGGGCGCTCCGTCGCGCGGCAGCTCGCTGACGGTGATGGTGATGGGCTCGCTGTTCGCGGTCACGCGGCGGTACTTGGGGGCATCCCATGGGCTGCGAGAAGAACGATCGGCAACGGCGGCGACGACGCTGGCGGGGCCGATCGTGAACGTGCCGGCTTTCCGGGGGACGATCGTACGCTCGAAGGTGAAGGCGGAGTAGCCGACGCCGTTGACCGTGGTGCGGATCTCGCGCATGAGGGACTGCGAGCCGAGGAAATCGACGGCGGCCTGGCCGGGGAGCACGGGGGTGTCGATGTTGTAGACATCAAAGACCCCGGCAATGCCGGGCATTTCGATGACCGGGGCGCCGACAGTGATGCGGCTGTTGAAGAACGTGACTCGCAGCTTGATGAGCTGACCGACGTAGGCCTTATCGGCGTCGATGGTGGCGCGGATGAGGATGGCGTCGCTCTTCTCGACGGGGGTGACGCGGATGCGGACCTCGTTGGTCCCGAACTTCTTTCCGGCAACGGGCACCTCGAAGGCCGGGATGACGAGTTCGCCGGGCTTGATGGCGGTGATGACCCAGTTGTACGTGACCGAGACGCGGTTGGACTCGGTGCGCTTGCCATTGACGATGAAGACCGACGATTCACGATGCGGATACGCCTCGCCCCCGCTGACCTGGGCGTCCGGGATTGCGGGGAGTTGAAGGGCGGGCGCATCAAGCGTGCCGTTGATGGTGATCTGGTACTGGAACGGCTCGCCCACGCTGACCGTGGTGCGCTCGATCTCCGCGTTGACGGTGATCTCGGGCTGCTGCGCGCGAACGCCGGCCGCGGGCACAATGAGCACAAGAACAAGGATGACGGCACGGAGGAGCATCACCAGTCTTTCTCCACGGGGGCAAGACGGCGGAGTTCACGGACACGCTGCTCGCGCCGTGCTTCGGAGAGTTCGCGCTCACGATCGATCAGGCGCTGGGCGAGTTCATCGCGGGGCTCCAGGTCCATCGGTTCGCCTTCCTGTTCACCCTGACCTTCGGGCTGCTGCTCGGACTCCGGCGGCTGCTGATCCTGCGGCTCTCCCTCAGGCGGCTGGTCCTGCGGCTGGCCTTGCTGCTGGGGTGGCGGAACACCGAGCTGCTCCATCGCTTCGCGGAGCTTGTCGGCGGCTTCCTGCTGCGAGGCTTCGGCGGGCTGATCTTGATTCTTTCCGAGCTGGTCGGCGGCCTGATCCTGTTGCTGGCGGGCTTCTTCGAGCGCCTGCTGCGCCCCCTCCATCGCCTGGTCCATCATCTCGGCCTGCTGCTCGGTCATCTGGTCCTGCAACTGCTCTTTCAAGTCTTCGAGTTGTTGCTTAAGTTTCTCGGTCTCGGTGGCGAGCTGCTGTTGCTGCTGCTGACGTGACTTGGACGGCGTTTGCTCGGTCGGCTTGGGCTGCGGCTGCTCCTTCGCCTGCTGTTGCTGCTCGCCTTCGCCCTCTTGGGACTCAGATGGCTGCTGCTCGCCTTGCGATTGCTTGTCGGCGTCCTCTGACTGCTGCTTCTGCTGATTGAACTCGCGGGTCTGTTGGGCTTGCTGCTCCTGGCGCTGCTGCAGGTCGTTGAGTTGCTCGGCGAGTTCCTGAATCTGGCGTCGTAGCGCTTCCTGCTGCGCGATCTCCTGGCGGGTGCGGGCGATGGCCTCGCGCGTCAGTTCGAGATTGCGGGCGGCGTCCATGTCGCCGGGGGTCCGGTCAAGGACATCGCGGAAGCTGTCGGCGGCTCGCTCCAGAGTGGCCAGAGACGCCTTGGCGTCCTGCAGCTTGTCGGCATCGGCGCGGTCATAGGCGGTGCGGCCGATGTTGTAGCGGGCGGCGTTTGAGAGGTCCGCGTTGCCCCGCTCGGCGTCGATTCTGCGGAAGAGCGCCTCGGCCTCGTCGAGCTTGCCGAGCTTGTACTTGGCGATGGCCTGGTTGTAGACCGCTTCCTTGAGCCTGGGATCGGCCTTCTCGGCCTCCTCGTACTTGGCGAGCGCGCCCGCGGCGTCGCCGTTGCGCAGGAGTTCGTTGCCGGCAAGAACCATCTCGCGCGGTGTCTCGGCACGCGCAGTTGCTGCGAGCAGCATCACCAGCATGACGATCAACACGCTTCTCATGCGGACTTCCCCCGCTCTCGGACGAGCGCTTCCATCGTCAAGAGGGCCAACGCGATCGCCAGGAAGATCTGGAAACGGTCTTCATACCGAACCGCTTCTGCCGCGCGGGTTTCGCGCTGCTCGGCTTCCTGGATGAGCTTTGCGTACACGCTGTCGAGTTCGATGTTGCCGGTGGAGACGTTGAAGTACTTGCCGTTGAGCGAGGCACGGGCGACTTTCTCAAGGGTGTCGGCGTCGAGTTTCGAGAGGACAACTTCGCCGTTGTAGGTGAGGTTGGTGCGCCGTCCGCGAGAATCGGTGATGGGGATGGGGCGACCGACGCCCTCGTCGCCAATGCCCAGGGCAATGATGCGCACGCCCTGCTCGGCCGCGGCCTCGGCGGCCTGGATCGGGAAGCTCTCGTGGTCCTCGCCATCGGTGATGAGGATGATGTCCTTGAAGCTGGCGTCGGTCTCCTCGAAGACTTCCTTGCAGGCGACGCGGATGGCGTCGCCGATGTTCGTGCCGCCGCGGACCACGCTGGTGGTGGAGAGATCCGTGAGTGACGTGCGGAAAAAGCCGTAGTCGATGGTGAGGGGACACTTCACGACCGATTCGCCCGCGAAGGCGACGAGCGCGATGCGGTCGCCCTTGATGACGCGGAGCGCATCGCGGACCCAGAGCTTGGCGCGATCGAGCCGGGTCGGCGCGAGGTCCTCGGCGAGCATGCTCTTGGAGACGTCGATGATGAAGCACACATCCCGTCCCTTGGCGATGCTCGATTCGGGTTTGGTTCCCCATTGCGGTCGCGCCAGCGCCACCGCGACGGCGGCGATCGCCAGAATCACGAGCAGCGACTTGATCACCAGTCGAGCGAGACTGCGTCCCTGTGACACACGTGGGAGCATGCCCGCCGCGACAAAGCGATGCGCGGCCGATCGACGCTGCGCGATGGCGTACGCGGCAATCAGCGCCGCAAGGGGCACCGCCCAAAGGAGCATCAACCATTGCTCAGCGGCGAATCGAATCATGGCGCCCTCCTGAGCAGCGTTCCGGCAAGGAGGAGTTCGAGGGCAAGAGCAGCGCCGCCGGCGGCGGCCCACCACCAGAACGACTCGCTGTACGAGGTGTATTCGGTTGACTTGATCTCGGTCTTCTCGAGCGAGTCGATGTCGGCGTAGATCGCCTTGAGACTCTCGCCATCGGTGGCGGGGTAGTACTTTCCGCCGGTCGAGCGGGCGATGTCCTTCAGAAGTTGGTCGTTGACGCCGCCGCCGCGACCCTGCACACGCATGGCGCCCATGGGCGTGTTGACGAGGAACGCACCGCCGTCGTCGCTGCCGATGCCGATCGCGTAGATCTTGATCCCCCACTGCTTGGCCAGTTCAGCGGCCTGCTGCGCAGAGATGGCGCCGGTGTTCTCATCGCCGTCGGTCATCAGGATGATGATCTTGCTCTTGATGGTGAACTCGGGCTCCGGCGCCTCGGAGGCAACGGGTCCGAGGGCGCCCGACTCGCCGACCTTCGGAAGCGCCGGTCCTTGGGTGGCCTGCTCGCGCGCGAGGCGTTCGATGTCTTCTTCGGCCTGCTTGAGGCGTGCGGCAGCGAGGGCGAGGCCTTCACCGATGGCGGTGCCCGCTTCGTTGCCCCGGTCGGCGGCGAGCAGTATGCCGTCGACGAGCTTGGCGAGTGCTTCGTGCGAGCGTGTCAACGGGGCGACGGTGTCGGCGTAGCGCGCGAAGGTAACCAAACCGATGAGGTCCTCGGGTCGGCCCGCGAGTTCTTTTCCATCGCCCTCGACAAACTCCTTGAAGACGCGCTTCACGGCACGGATGCGGCTCATCGTCTCGCCCTGGTAGGGCATGGTCTCGCGCATGCTCGCGGAGCGGTCGATGACCGTGACCATCGCGATGCCGTTGGCGGTCGTCCGGATCTCGCCGAGGCCCCTTTGCGGGCGTGCCACGCCGACCACGAGCGC
>JBGSZV010000183.1:0-34829 GCA_041750235.1 Phycisphaerales bacterium | reverse complement strand
GTACATGGTGCTGCCGTCGCTGGTGATTGCGGGCTTGGCGCTGGTGCCTCGTCGCGAGTGGATCAAGGTCGGACTTGCGGCGGCGGACGCGGGGGTGGTGGTGTGCCTGCCGTGGCTGGTGCGGAACTGGCTGGCGTGCGGCAACCCCGTGTTCCCGTATCTGACAGAGTGGTTCGGGACCGCGCACTGGACGAGCGAGCAGGTGGCGCGGTGGCACGACGGGCACATCGTTGATCTGGCCTTCGGCGATCGGATCGCGCGGCTCTTCAGCGTTGAGTATGGCCTGCGGCATCCGCAGTGGTCGGTGTTTGCGGCGCTGGTAGCGGTGGCGAGCATCGCGGCGGTGTGGTGCCGTGATCAGCGGCGGCTGGCGCTGGTGATGCTGGGGTCGATCGCGGCGCAGGTGACCGCGTGGATGTTCATCGGGCACTTGCAGTCGCGGTTCCTGATCACGCTGGTGGTGCCGGGGGCGGTGCTGATCGGGCTTGGATTCGGGATGGCGACGATCCCGCAGTGGAAGCGATTCTGCGAGGTGCTGGGCGTGATCGCGGTGTTGACGCTCAGCGAAGCGAGCGTGCGGCGGTTCTTGGCGGAGCGCGACGGCGGGCCGAACATCGGGCTTGTCGGCGGGGTGGAATCGCTGAACGGTTCGCTCTTCACCGAGATGACCATGGAGGAAATGCAGGACCTCGGACCGGATGCGGCGCTGAATGTGATGCGGGGCGCGTTCCGTGACGGCGCACTCACGGCCGCGCCGACGGGAGCGGAGCTTCCATGGAAGGTGTACCTGCTGGGCGATGCGACGCCGCTCTATCTGGCGAGCAACGCGAAGAGCGCGGTCGGCGAGATCGTGTACCACACGACATGGGACCGCGAGTTGCTGGGCGATGCGGTGCGGGCGTTCCCGGATGATCCGCACCAGTGGGTTGATGCGCTGGCGGCGCGGGGGATCACGCATGTCTTGATCAATGTGAGCGAACTCGGCCGCCTGCGGGCGAGCGGGTGGTATGACCCGGATGTGACGCCGGAGGTGGCGCTGCGGCTGGGCGAACGGCTGGAACCGGTGGCGGTGTGGCCGGAGCGCGGGCAGGGGTTGTTCAGGCTCACTGAGCACGAACCAGAGAGCCGATAGCATCCAAACAATGACCGGTTCGACCGACCAACACGATCCCGGTCTGCATGTGACCCCCTTGCCGCTGCCGCAGCCACTGGAGGCAAAGCGCAAATGGACGCCCGGTCGGATCGCGGTGCAGGTGGTCGGGTTGCTCATTGGCGTCGCGCTGTTTGCGTGGGCGATCTCGATGGCGATGTCGCCCAAGAACGCGGACGCGATCGCGAAGCTGCGGACGGCCGGTGCGTGGCAGATCGTTGCGCTGTTTGGCCTCAGCGCGGCGAGCATCGTGCTCAACGGACTGATGTTCCACGTGGTGCTCACGCCGCTGAAGCGGTTGTCACGGCTGGATGTGGTGCTCACGAATGCGATCGCGGTGTTTCTGGCGATCCTGCCATTCAAGCTGGGGCTGCTTGTTCGCGTGGGAATTCATCACAAGCGTGACGGCGTTCCGCTCAGGGACATGGTGGCGTGGTTCGCGGCGATCAGCGCGCTGGCGCTGGCGGTGCTGGTGCCGCTCGCGGCGGCGGGGCTATGGCGCGGCGGGCTCGATATCTGGTGGTGGGTGGTGAGCGTCGGCGGGATCGTTTCGATCAGCGTGCTGGCGATCGCGTGCGGGCGGTTCGCCGAGAAGTGGCCGTTGCTCGCGAAGCTGAGCCTGGGGTCGTGGCGGATCGTGAAGCATCCGGCGCCGGTGATCGGGCACGGCGTGTTTCGCATCGCGGATATCGGCGTGCTGGCGGGGCGGTTCCTGATTGCGGCGGCAATCGCGGGGCAGGCGCTGGGGCTGGATGATGCCGTGCTGATGGCGACGGTGTATTTCTTCCTGAGCGCGGTGATCCCGACGGGGAACCTCGGATTCCGGGAAATGGGTGTGACACTGCTGGCGAGCAAGACCGGGCTGGATGTGCCGACGATGGCGCTGATTGCTCTGGTGGTGACGAGCGGCGAGACGCTGAGCAGCCTGGTGATCGGGGCGGCGGCGTGGGTGAAGCTGCGGCCGGAGCGGGTGCTTGGACAAAGCTCAAAGCGCAAAGCTCAAAGCTCAAATTAGGAGACCGGGGTGCGGCGCTGGGGGCGAGATCGCACGGGTCTGATTGTCAGAGCACGATCCGACCCGTGGCATTCGGAGTTCAGCTGACACCCGGAGCGTGTTACTTGCGCTCGATGGTGAGCTTGAAGTCCTGGGTCATGGTGAGCGCGATGTTGGCGGAGGCGAGGCGCCATTCGCTGGTGACGTTCTGATTAGTCTGGCGGGACTGGAGGGCGTTGTCGGCGGTGTTCCACTCGATGGTGGTGCCGCCCTGCTGCTCGGTGATGGAGAACGTGGCGGTGTCGGGGGTGGGCTCGGCGGGGAGCTTGGCTTCCATGGAGAAGTCGCCGTTGACGGCGGCGATGTTGTCGGTGAGGGTGGGGAAGGCCCAGTTGTTGGTGATGTCGATGGCGCCGACGGGCGGGAGCTTGACGGTGCGGGTGGTCTGCCAGCCGCCGCCGACGGTGCGGGGGTCAAGGCCCGCGCCTTCGATGCTGAGGAGGCGGGTGACGAGTTCGGAGAGGTTGTCAACGGTCATGAAGCCGAGGGTGCGCGGGTCGGGGCGAACGCCGGGGCCGTCGCCGATGACGAAGACCTGCTGCGCGTTCATGGCTTCGAGGGCGGGTTCGAGACCGGCGATGCGGGTGACCTGGAAGCTGGCATCGACATCGAGTTCGACGCTGCACGCGAGGACGGCGTTCATGACGCTGTCGAGGGATTCATCGGCGCTCGCGGCGGCGAGGGCATCGGCGTCACCGGCGGCGAGGGGGAGACCGGTCGAGCCCTTGAAGACGGCGACGCGGCCGGCGGCGTTCACGAGGGCGGCGACATCGGTGAACTTGAGCGAGAGGGTGGCGGACTGATCCTCTCGGACACTGATGACCTTGAGGGCGATGTTGGCCGCGTGGGCGAAGCGCTCGGTCTTCTCGGGCTGCTCCGTTTGGACCTGCTTCATCGTGAGGTCCTGCGTGACCTGGAAGGCGAGTTCGCGGTCGGCGGTAAGAGCGGTGGTGAGCTTGACGCTCTGGTCCTGCGCGACGGCGGTGCCGGCGAGGGTGAGGAGCGAGGCGGTCAGGGCGATGATGCGGGTCAGCGTGGTCATGTCGGATGGTCCTTTGAGGGTCGGGCAGTGTAGCCCTCCCGAGGAATTCGGAGCAGCGGCCTGCTTCGATAGGATGAGAGCGTGAAGCTCGCACTTATTCAACTGAATCCGACGATCGGGGATATCGCGGGGAACGCGGCGAAGATCGCGGAGTGGTCGGCGAAGGCGGAGCGGGCCGGGGCCGACCTGGTGGTGTTCCCGGAACTGGCGTTGACGGGATACCCGCCGCGGGATCTCCTTTTGCAGGAGGGGTTTCTCGAAGCGGTGCGGCGGGAGACGATTGCGCTGACGGCGAAATCGGGGCGGGCGACGGTGGTGTTCGGATTGGCGTGGAAGCCCGGCAATGGTGAGGCGGCGGATTCGTGGGACGAGCGGGCGCGGACGACGAACGCGCTGATGGTGGTGCGGGACGGGAAGGCGGTCGCGCGGCACGACAAGCGGCTCTTGCCGACGTACGACGTCTTTGATGAGGATCGGTACTTCCATCCCGGCGAGCGCGCGGTGACGGTGGATGTGGCGGGGGTGCGGGTGGGGCTGTCGATCTGCGAGGACCTGTGGCGAGGGGACGATGCGGGGGCGCTGGACCGGTATGTCGGGATGGCGGACCCGGTGGATGAACTGGTGGCGGCTGGGGCGACGGTGATCGTGAACCCTTCGGCGAGCCCGTTTGTGCTGGGGAAGGGCGCGCGGCAGCGCGAGATCCTGAAGCGGCACGTGAAGAAGCACGGCGTGTGCGTGGCGGCGGTGAACCAGGTGGGGGCGAATGATGACCTGATCTTTGATGGTCACGCGTGTGCGTATGTGCCGGACGGCGCGGGGGGCGCTCGGCTGGTGGCGGCGGGGAACGGGTTTGTGGAGGAGATGGTGCTGGTCGATGTCGGCGCCGGCGTGAAGCTGAAGGAAGTGGCCGATCCGCTGCTGGAAGCGGAGGAGATGTCGCTGCTGTGGCGGGCGCTGGTGCTGGGAGTGCGGGATTACTGCGAAAAACTGGGGTTCACCAAGGCGCTGCTGGGGCTGTCGGGTGGGATCGATTCGGCGCTGACGGTGTGCATCGCGGCGGCGGCGCTCGGCGCGGGGAACGTCTTGGGCGTGGGGATGCCGAGCGTGTACTCGTCGGCGGGGTCGGTGAGCGATGCGGAGGAACTGGCGAAGCGTGTGGGTCTGCAGTGGGTGGTCGCGCCGATCGGTCCGGGGCACGAGGTGATGAAGAAATCGCTCGGGCCGGTGTATGAATCGATCGGCGCGGGCGGGTATGTGAATGATCTTTCGGATGAGAATCTGCAGTCGCGCCTGCGCGGCGTGACGGTGATGGCGATCTCGAACAAGACGGGCGCGCTGCTGCTGACGACGGGGAACAAGAGCGAGCTGGCGGTGGGGTACTGCACGCTGTACGGCGACATGAACGGCGGGCTGGCGGTTTTGAGCGATGTGTTCAAGGTGGATGTGTACCGGCTGTCGCGGTGGCTGAACGCGCACTTCAAGGAGTGCGGCTTCGCGGTCGCGCCAATTCCGGAGGCGAGCATTACCAAGGCGCCGAGTGCGGAGCTGCGGCCCGATCAGACGGATCAGGACAGCCTGCCGGCGTACGAGGTCTTGGACGCGGTGGTGGAGCGGTACGTGGAGAAGATGGAAAGCCCGGCGCGGATCGCGCGGGAGACGGGGTTTGATCCGGCGCTGGTGACGAAGATCGCGCGGATGATCGACGGCGCGGAGTTCAAGCGCAAGCAGATGCCGATCGGGCTGAAGGTGTCGGGGATCGCGTTCGGGCGGGGGAGGCGACGGCCGATCGTGCAGCGGTTCAGAGAATAGTTTTCACCGCAGAGACGCAGAGGACGCTGAGAGGAAAGTCTTAATCAGAAGAAGACTTGTCGCCGCGCTTTTCGAGGATGTCGTTGATGATGGAGAGGACGACCGCGGCTGTCGCGACGCCGATGGCGATGGGCAGAGGGGCGCGGAAGTGGTGCCAGTTCATCGCGTAGGCGAGGAAGTGGTAGCCGACGCCGATGAGGGCGAGGGCCATGACGGCGTGGGTGATGGGGGTGAGGTTCTTGAGCGCGGAGTGGCGGAGACTGGCGGGGAGCGCGTCGGTGCGGAAGACGATGAAGAGCGCGATGCCGAGGGCGCAGAAGATGATGCCGAGGGCGATGAGCGTGATGTTCACGTTGGTTTAGAAGATGGCGCCGGCGAAGGAGGAGACCATCGCGGTTCCCTGGGGGTCGGTGGCGGCCATGTACTGGAGCATGCGGATGCCGGGGGCCTGGGTGGTGCGCATGGTGGCGGTGATGGCGCCGAGGCTGCACCAGCGGGTGGGGTTCTGCTGCCAGGTCATGGCGGTGAGGACTTCGTCGGTCTTGCCCTGGGCGAGCAGGTTGAGCATGTCGCGATCGTGGCCGAGGACGCGCTCGCGGAAGGCGGCGGCTTCGGGGGCTTCACCGACGATCTGGTTGTCGTCACCGAACGATGAGCCGACGTGGCTGAGGTCGACGCTGGAGATGATGAGCGTTTTGCCGCTGGTGTTTTCGATGGTGGTGCGGAGCGCGGTGACGAAGGGGTCGAGGCCGAGTCCCTTGCCGTCGAAGCTCTCGCCGTTGTTGGCGGTGGGATCGTGGATGAGCGCGCCGAAGACCTTGGGGTATTCGCCCTTGTCGTCGGCACCGAAGATGTGCTGGATCCAAGGGATCTGGAGTTCAACGGAGTGTTCGCGCTCGTGGTCGAAGCGATCGGCGAAGAGGCGGCCTGCGTTGTCAGCGCCGAGGTTGGACTTGAGGGTGTCGACGAAGGCGTTGTCGAGACGGCAGACGCCGAGCGGGGACTCGTAGCCCTTGTCGCAGCCGACGACGCCTGTGCCCATGCCGAAGTGGTTGGTGCCGAGGATGACGACGCGATCGGGGCGATCGACGACGCGCAGGCGGCCGTAGACGCTGGCGTAGTTCATCCATCCGCGCCAGTAGTCAATGTGGGGGGCGAAGATGGCGCGAGGGAGCTGATCGAAGCTGGGGTCGGGGGCGGGATCGAGGACCTGCTTCATCCATTGATCGAACGCGGCGCGGAGCTTCTGCGGGCCGAGTTCGGCCTTCTGGGCGTCGGATGCGGGGGTCTCGCCGAGTTCCTGCTGGACCATGGCGTCGGCGAAAGCGGCGCTGGCGGCGGGGGGCAGGAGATCGGACTGGTCGAACTGGCGACGCATGGTGTCGAGCATGGTCTGGAAGGTGGGGCCTTCCAGGAGGCCGGCCTGATCGAGGCGGGCGACGAACTGCTCGAGGATGGGTCGGGTCAGGCCGTGGCCGACGGCGGCGATGATGGCGTCGATGTCTTTCTCGCCGGTCAGGTGTGGGATGACGGCCTGGAAGGCGGGGGCGGTGAAGACGACGTGTTCGGAGATCTGGCGGGCGTCGGCGATGCCGAGGTAGGTCTGGTCACCCTGCTGGGCGGGGAATCCGCGAACCGGGCGGATTCGGGGGCGGTTGTGGTGGGCGGCTGTGGAGTCGAAAACGGGTTCGGGGAGGGATTGGGGGTCCATGGGAGCGGCCTCTGGCAGGGGGTTGGGGGTGAGGGAGGAGTGTAGCCCCCTGCTATCGGCGTGAAGGGGGCAGGGCGTCGGGGGCGATCGGGGGATGGGGGGCGGGTTGGGGGGTCGGCTCGACGGGCCTGTGGTGTTCTGCTATATTTCCCGCCCCTATTGGCGGCCGGCAAGCCGCCGGGTGGAACCACGACCATGATTGACCAGCTCAAGCCCGGACAGACCATTCGCTGCACCGTCATCAAGCAGGGGCGCACCCCTGATGATGAGTCGACTCTTGCCCGCCTCATGCGGCAGGATCCGGCGATGCGTCGCACGCTGAAGAACGCCCAGATTTTCCGTGACCGTCACGTCACGGTGATCCGCAGCCGTGGTGGTCGCCCGTGGGCGGTCCGTCGACCGGTGGCGAAGTACGCGATCCCGAGCCTTGGCGCGACGTGGACGATGAAGTGGACGCCGTTGCTCGTTGGCGAGTTCAAGGCGATTTCGCAGTACATCAAGATCGAGCGCGCGTAAGCGAGCGGCCGGTCTCCCCTACTATTTCGGCATGAGCATGTTCACCCTGCGCGTTCTTGGGCTTGCGGCGGTTGTTGTTGTTTTTGGCGGCTGCCGAGAGAAGTCGGCGGCGGTCGAGAAGACGACGGCGGTGCACTCGTACACGGTGCGCGGGCAGGTGGTGACGGTTCCGGTGGCGGGCGATCCGCGGACGGAGTTCAGCGCCCGGCACGAGGCGATCCCGGAGTTCAAGGGTCCCGGCGGCGAGATGGGCATGAACACGATGACGATGCCCTTTCCTCTGAAGGACGGGCTGGCGCTGGATGGGATCGCGGTGGGCGACAAGGTGGAGATCACGTTTGAGGTGATCTACGACCTGGCGAAGCTGTCGCCGGTGGACTGGGCGGCGGTGAGCGTGAAGGAGCTGCCGGCGGAGACGGCGCTGAACTTCAGTGAGCTGCCGCGGAAGCCGGAGTGACGGGCTTCAGCGCGCGGCGTGTGCGACCCACGTTCAAGAGTTTCAAAAAAGAAAAAGAGCCCAGCGACCAACAAAGTCGATCGCCGGGCCTCGTGGGGGTCAGTTGAAGTGGCGGTTGTTTCTCCGCCGCAGAACCATACATGATTGACGCGCGAGCGGTTGCGATTGTTTCTGGAATCGGGATTTTTTCGGCTTTTGTCGCGCGAAGTTTCATGCTGCCGTGTGGCGCGGCGCGAACATGAAATGTCTTTCATCTACCACTGAGTTTCGCGATCACCTGTTTCAGGTCCGACCATACTTTCCGACGATTCTCGTCGGTGTAAGCGCGTAACAGGTATGCGGGATGGAACGTTGGCATCACTGGGATCGTGTCGTACTCGAACCATCTCCCCCGAAGCGATGACATGGAATCTCTGGTGTTGAGTAGGTATTGAGCGGCAGGTTTTCCCAGTGTGACAATGACCTTGGGGCTGATGATGCGGATCTGTTCTTTGAGGAAGGGGCCGTCCTGCTCGGCTTCTTCGGGGGTCGGGGTGCGGTTGTCGGGCGGTCGGACCTTGAGGATGTTGGCGATGTAGACGCTTTCGCGGGTGAGGCCCATGGCCTTGATCATCTCGTTGAGCTTTTGTCCGGCGCGTCCGACGAAGGGGATGCCGCGTTTGTCTTCTTCGGCGCCGGGGGCTTCGCCGACGAACATGAGGGATGCGTCGGGGTTGCCGTCGCCGAAGACGATGTTGTTCCAGCCGGGCATCTGCCTGGCGACCACACTTTCGTGTTCGTAGCGCGTGCGGAGTTCGGCGAGCGCGGCGGCTTTGGGGCCGGCGGCAATTGAAAGCGTCGCAGTGGAGGATTGCTCCACTGCGACGTCGTTGGTCGGCGAAAGGGATGATGCGTGCGAGACCACGCTGACCGGCAGAAAGTCAACGCCCATGAGTTGGGCGGTCTGGGCGTGGCGTCGGACGGTGCGTCGGACGGTTTCGGCGTTGCTCATCGCGGCAGGAGTCTACCGGGATGGAGGCGCCGACTCAGGCCGAACGGGCGAGGCTCAGGAATCGCCCGCCTTTTTCCTCGGTGGTGGATGAGGCACCCTTCGCGGCCTGGTCCTGAGCATTGCGCGAGAGGTGGCCCAGGGCGCGGGAAACGAGTTCGCCGCGGCTGGTGGCGCGAAGCTTTCGGTGCAGGCTCTTGACGTGATCGTGCACGGTGTGCGGGCTGCGGGAGATGATGTCCGCAATCTGCTTCACGGTGCGTCCGAGGACAAGGAGCTCGAGCACTTCCTGCTCGCGGGGGGTGATGCGGTTCATGGCATCGCTCGGCTCGGAGCCGAAGGCGATGGCGGCGCGGCGTGCCAGTTCCGGAAGGACGGCGGCGAGCATGGCGAGAACGAGGTCGCGGAATCCGCCGATGCTCGGCGCTCCCAACTCGACGACGACCATGCGGTTGTCGGCGGAACCGGGGATTGGCACGACGGCGACGATGAGGTCTTCGACCGCGTTTCGCTGCCAGGCGGCGCCGGCGGCGGAACGGGCCCAACGAGCATGGTCGGGCGTGCGGGAGAGGATGGCGACGCGCGGTGCGACGGAGTCGCTGGCGCGTGCCGGAAGCCACCAGCCGAGCGAATGAACGCGGACACCGGCGGAGGCGGCATCGCCGATCTCCGAAGCGGAGCCGATTCCTTCGAGCTGCTGCACTTCGCCGTTTGGCCCGAAGACTCCGACGCTGACGACCGCGGTCAGCGAGGGTTCGAGGCCGAGGATTGCGGCCGCGGCGCGATCGCACCAATCTTCGGTGGCGATGGCGGGAAGGGCGTGAATGCGGGATACCACTCGTGCCACCCTGTGCAGGTGGTCCGACTCGATAGAGACGTGATTGAGCAAGGCAGATTCCTTTCAGTCATGGAAAGGGATCCTGAAAACTGATGGATGCCGCCACACACGGCGTCCCTGGATCGGTGAACCCCCATTTCGGCACAAACTGGGGATGCTGTCTAGGACAGAACCACTTCGACCGTGGTTTTGATCCCTATTTCGTGGGGTAAGCGTAGTCACCTTGTTATTCGGAGCGGGGGGCGGCGGCAGATATTTCTTGCGTAGACCGTTCTATGGCCTGTGCAATGCGGCCTGCGAGGCGGGGATCCTCGCGATGGTCGACGGCAAATCGGGGTTGTTCGCCTTTGGCGACGAGTTCGGGGTCTTGATAGAAGCTGCCGACTCGCACGCTTGTTGCATCTGGACGGCGGCCGGGCTGGTAGATGCGTTCGACGATGACGCGGACATCGACTTCGTATGGTCCGGGTTGGGCGCGCACGTCGAGTTCGGGGACTTCGGTTTCGGGGAGGGCTGGCGCGGCGGCGGTGAGGAAGCGGACTTCGACGCGGCGGCGCTCGCGCTGGGTGACGCCGTCGACGGAGTCTTCGAAGGTGTCGGTGTGATCGATCCAGGGGGTGGCGAGTCCGGCGGAGCTGGCGGGCTGGGTGGTGATGATGCCGGCACGGGCGTCGACGCGGGCGAGATCGAAGTGGCGGCCGCGGAGTTCTTCGCGGGCGGCGCTGAAAGCGGCGTCGTACTGGTCCTGGGTGATGGTGAAGCGCGCGGGCTTCTCGGCGGCGCAGCCGGTGAGGATGGCGGCGAGCGTGACGAGCAGCGGGAGAAGCGTGGCGTGGCGCATGGCGGGAGTGTAACGGGGCGGGGGCGGGGGCTGCGTTACCATGCGGGTCGTCGTGGCTGATTCCGGCGGCTTTCGTGAAGGAGAGATGGCGTGGCACAACTGATCAAGGGGAACGCGGTGGTGGCTCAGTCGGGCGGACCGACCGCGGTGATCAATCAATCGCTGGTGGGCGTGGTCGAGGGGCTGCGGGGGAACGCGTCGATCGGACAGATCTTCGGGGCGCGGCACGGCGTGAAGGGGATGGTGGAGGATCAGTTCGTCGATCTGACAAAGGTGTCGCAGGAGACGCTGGATGTGGTGGCAGGAACGCCATCGGCGGCGCTGGGGTCGTCGCGCGACAAGCCGGACGCGGCGTACTGCGAGCGGATCGTGGCAGCGCTGAAGAAGCGGGACATCCGGTACTTCTTCTACATCGGCGGGAACGATTCGAGCGACACGTGCCGCATCGTGTGGGAGCTGGCGAACAAGACGGGGTACGAGCTGCGGGCGTTCCATGTTCCCAAGACGATTGATAACGATCTGATGATGAACGACCACACGCCGGGGTTTGCCTCGGCGGCGCGGTACGTCGCGATGGCGTTCATGGGGGACAACCTGGACAACCGGTCGCTGCCGGGGATCAAGATCAACGTGGTGATGGGTCGGCACGCGGGGTTCCTGACGGGAGCCGCGGCGTTGATGCGGCAGCGGGAGGATGACGGGCCGCATGTGGTGTGCCTGCCGGAACGGGCTTTCGACATGGACGCGTTCGTGGCGGAGGTGGAGCGGTACTACTCGAAGTACAAGCGGTGTCACATCGCGGTGTCGGAGGGGATCCAGGACAAGAACGGGACGGCGATCGGGGCGACGCTGATCACGCACGGCGAGAAGGACTCGCACGGCAACGTGCAGCTTTCGGGCTCGGGGGCGCTGGGCGACTCGCTGGCGGAGTATCTGAAGAAGAAGCTCACGCCGGCGGGGGGCAAGGCGCCGCGGGTGCGGGCGGACACTTTTGGCTATGCGCAGCGGTGCTGGCCGGACGCAAGCATCGTGGATCAGAAGGAAGCGCGGGAAGTTGCGCGGTTTGCGGCGAAGGAAGCGCTGGCGGGCGAGATGAGCGGTTCGATCGCGATTGAACGGGCGAGTGATTCGCCGTACAGCGTGCGGTATCGCCGCGTGAAACTGGAAGAAGTCGCGGCGAAAACGCGTCACATGCCCGAGGAGTTCATGAGCGGGGCGTGGGGCGTATCGCCGAAGTTCGTGGACTGGCTGCGGCCGTTGGTTGGTCCGATGCCGAAGGCAGGGTGGCTGTGAGGCGCTGCGCGCATTGCGCTGTGCGCGGTGCGCCGGAGTGAGGACTGAAGATGTTTGATCGGCCGCCGGGAAATGAGGGGCGGAAGCGGTGGCCCTGGTGGGTGAAGGCGGCGATCGTTGTCGCGCTGGTGGTGTACGCGCTGGGGGTGGTGTGGGTGACGGGGAGATATGCCCTGCGGGCTTCGACGCGGGTGGTGTGGGAGGAGTCGCAAGGGGAGACGGAGCGGCTGAAGGAGTTCTGCATCCTTGTGTTTCCGGAGCGGTCGGAGGCGGCGTGTGCTGAGGCGCTGGTGAGTGTGAACCGCGCGGTGCTGGTGACGCTGGGGGAGATCGAAGCGGCGGAGGTGGAGATCTTCATCGGCGGGAAGCCGGTGATGGTGGCGCGGGAGTGCTTTTCAGATCTGCCGACGACGGCGGCGTGGGAGGCGCTGGTGGCGAATCTGAACCGTGATGTTCGCCTGTGGAGGCCGGGGGAGGCGCGATGGTTGAACGTGACGGCGACGCGGCGGGACACTGGCGCGGGGGCTTCACGCGTCAAGCTCAAGCGGAGCACGGATGACGGGGTGGATGTGTTTGAGTATGTAGCGACGGGGCGGGGTGTGATGCCGTTGAAGTGGGAGCGGGTGTCGGGGCCGGGGGCTGGTATTTCGGGCGCGGGGATCGCGCTGCTGGTGTTTGCGATTCACTGCACGCTGGCGACGGTGGCGCTGTTGTGGTGGACGCTGCGTCGGCGCGGGCGGAAGAGTTCGACGCGGGTTGCGTGAAGGGCTTTATCGGGCGGGTGATGTGAAGCGCGGCGGGTTGTGACGCGCGGGTGGGGCGCATAACGGGGAATCTCCCCGGCAGCGGTGGACCATCTCTTGAATTGATCGCAGGCGGGTGCACCTTCGGGTTGAGGCGCGGTCGGCCTGCGCCCGAACTTCATCCGGGGAGCGAGAGAGATGAACCTTCTTCCGCGCGGACGGTGCGCGCTTGGCGCGGTGCTGTCGTTTGTGATGTGCGGGGCTGCGCAGGCGCAGTCGGTGTCGGCGTACCGCACGTACCCTTTGTGGTCGGCGGCAGCGCAGGCGCGGCAGATGGCGATCCCGGCGCTTCCCTATGCGGCGTGTCCCGAGGGCGAGATCAAGACCGGTGCGGCGATTTCGCCGACGTTTCTCGAGACGGTGGGCGTGGAGCGGGTGATCGGCGTTTCGCCGGGCGGGAGCTACTTCGGGACGCCGGGGGTGATGACGCGGCTGTTCATGGACAAGCCGAACACCGCGAACAGCTATGGATCGGTGTATTTTCCGCCGCGCGACTTCGGGACGAACCCGCCGGCGGCGTGCATTCGTCCGGTGGCGTGCGATGCGAACGGGAATCCGCTGAACACGCACGAACGCGGCGCGCTTGAGACGGGCACGATGGTGTACGACCTCAAGGCGAACATGTACGGCTTTGCGCTGAACTTGGTGGACGTGGAAGCTGCGAACTCGACGCGGATCGAGATTCGGTTCGCGGCGGATCGCGGGACCGCGGGTCAGGTGACGTACGTGGTGCCGACGGGCGCGGACAATCAGACGCAGTTCTTCGGCTTCCTCTTTGAGCAGCCGATCACGCGGGTGGTGGTGTACCTGGGCAACTTCAACGCCGCGGACGGCGTGGTGATCAGTCAGAACTGGGCGGCGCGGCTTGCCGTGCCCCCACCGCCCTGCGGCGATCTGAACGGCGACGCGATGGTGGACTCGAGCGATCTTTCGATCATGCTGGCGCGGTTCGGGCAGGTGGTGGGCGCGAACGGGCGTCCTTACGGCGATACGAACGCTGATGAGAAGGTGGACATGGCGGATCTGTCGGTGCTGCTGGGCAGTTTCGGCACGGAATGCGGGCCGATGGGAGAGACGATCGGCGACGACCCGGTGATCGACCCGCCGCCGCCGGATGATGAAGAACCAAAGCAGCCAACGGACCCGAAGGATCCGGAAGATCCGAAGGAGCCGACCGACCCCAAGGAGCCGAAGGAGCCCAAGGATCCAGGCGATCCGGAAGATCCTGGAGATCCGAAGGATCCGGGCGAGCCGGGCGATGGCGGCGGCGAGGACCATGGGCCGCAGGATCCGGGTCCGGCGGATGATGAAGAGCCGGGCGAGGTGCCGGATGGTGATGAGCCGATCGAGCCGGTGATTCCGACGGTCGTGCCGCGGTAAGACTGGACAAGTACCAAACAATATGCGAACATGCTCGATGCCTTGGTGTCGGGCATTGTTCTTTTTGCGGTTGTGGTTCCACGTAAGTGTTTAATTCATCTGATTTTATCGACAAAACCGTCCAGACGGTTGGAAACCGACCGGCTGGACGGTATGCTTCGGGCATGGTGATTCCATTTCACGTGACACTCCGGGATGCGGTGCTGGATGCGGCCGAGCGGGTCGTTGGGCGGGACGGCGTGGGGAGCCTGACGCTTGATGCCGTGGCGGCCGAGGCGGGGGTGAGCAAGGGAGGCTTGCTGCACCACTTCCCGAGCAAGGACCGGTTGATTGAGGGGATGGTGCGGCGAGCGGCGGCGTCGTGGCGGGAGTGCTTCACGTCGGCGTACGAGGCGACGGAGCCGGGGCCGGGTCGGATGGTGCGGGCGCTGTTGGGCGGTTGCCTGTCGGACACGGACTGCTGGACCGAGCAGCTTCGGCGGACGTGGTCGCTGGTGTTCACGGCGCTCGCGCAGAACTCGGCGCTGGTGGAGCCGATGCGCGAAGTGAACCAGGAGCTGCGGCGACTGCTGGCGGCGGACGGGTTGCCGGCGGGGATGGATGAGACGGTGCTGGCGGCGATCGACGGGCTGTGGCTGAACTGGGTTCTGGGGATCACGCCGCTGGATCGCGAGCGGATCGCGCGGGTGCGCGCGGTGCTGGAAGACATGTTGAAGGAATCGTGTGGGGCATCGGTCGTGGGCAGGGCACGTGAAGATCGGTGCACGCTTTCGAAGGAAACTGAGTGATGAATCGTCGTCAGGTGATCGGGTCGGGCGTGGTGATGCTGGCGCTTTTCGCGTCGGCGGGCGCTCTGATGGGCTGGAAGTACTTTGCGATCCAGAGCGCGAACGCGGCGGCGATGAGCCAGCCGGAGCCGATGGAGATGGCGGAGTCGGCGGTGGCGGTGGCGCGTGAACATCGGTCGGTGACGACATCGATCGGCACGGTGCTGGCGCTGCAGTCGATCACGCTGCGGAACGAGCTGGCGGGGATGGTTCGCACGGCGAACCTGACGCCCGGGCAGATCGTTGAGGCGGGAACGGTGCTGGTGGCGCTGGATGTGGCGGTTGAAGAAGCGGAGCTGCGCGCTGAAGAGGCGCAGGCGAAGCTGACGCAGATGATCCTGGAGCGGATGGAGGACGCGAACCTGAAGGACGGGGCGTCCGACATCGAGCTGGACCGCGCGATGGCGGAGCGGGACATTTCGCGGGCGAACATCGAGCGGATCAAGGCGGTGATCGCGCGGAAGACGATCGTGGCGCCGTTCCGGGCGCGGATCGGCATGTCGGACCTTCACGTCGGGCAGTACCTGGAGGAAGGGACGGAGCTGACGACGCTGCAGGGCGTGGATGATGCGGTGCACGTGGACTTCACGGTGGCGCAGCAGGTGGCTGCGGGGCTGAAGCAGGGCGACACGGTGGAAGTGGTGTCGGCGGTCCTTGGCGCGCCGGCGCCGGCCGAGGTGGTCGCGATTGATGCGCGGGTGGATATGGCGACGCGGAACGCCTGGGTGCGGGCGCGGGTTGAGGACCGGAGCGGGCGGTTGTCGCCGGGCGCTTCTGTGCGCGTTCAGGTTCCAGTCGGCGAAACGCGGCGGGGCGTGGCGGTTCCGGTGAGTTCGGTGCGCAAGGGGCCAAGCGGCGACCATGTGTTTGTACTGGAGCCGGACGAGCATGGGCAGGTACGCGCTCATCTCCGGGTGGTGCGCAGCGGCGCGATGCTGGGGGATGAGGTGCTGGTGCTCGACGGGCTAAAGGCGGGCGAGAAGGTCGCGGCGTCGGGCTCGTTCAAGCTGCGCGAGGGTGTGCTGGTGGTGTCGCCGCAGGCGGCGCCCGAGACGACGGCCAGCGGCAAGTAAGTCAGTTGTGATCGGTTGTTCACGTGGGACGGGGCTCTCGCTATGCGCTCATTTACCGACATCTTCATCCGTCACCCGGTGCTGGCGGTGGTGGTCAATCTGGCGATCGTGCTGGTCGGCTGGCGGGCGGCATCGTCGCTGCCGGTGCAGCAGTACCCGAAGATCGAGAGCACATCCGTCATCGTGACGACGGTGTACATCGGCGCGAGCGCGGAGACGGTGCGCGGCTTTTTGACGACGCCGATCGAGCGGGTGGTGTCGGCGATCAGCGGGGTGGATTACCTGGAATCGACGAGCCGTGCGGGGGTGAGCACGGTGACGATTCACCTGAAGCTGAACCACAGCAGCACGGCGGCGCTCGCGGAGGTGACCGCGCGATTGCAGCAGGTGCGGTCGGAGCTGCCGTCGGAGGCAGAGCCGCCGATTGTGGAGGTGCAGCGGGCGGACCGGCCTTACGCGAGCTTCTACCTGAGCTTCACGTCGAGTGAGCGGGATGTTTCGGCGGTGACGGACTGGCTGAGCCGTACGCTGCAGCCGCAGCTTTCAACGCTCACGGGCGTGCAGCGGGTGACGGTGGAGGGCGGGCGTCCGATCGCGATGCGGGTGTGGATCGGCCCGGATCGGCTTGCGGCGCTGAACCTGTCGCCGGGGGATGTGCATGAGGCGCTGCGGCGGAACAACTACCTGGCGGCGGTGGGTCGCACGAAGGGCAACCTTGTGCAGATCAACCTGCTGGCGAACACCGACCTGCGGTCGGTGGATGAGTTCAACAACCTGATCGTGGCGGACCGCAACGGCGCGATGGTGCGGCTGAGCGATGTCGCGCGGGTGGAGCTGGGCGCGGAAGAGCCGGACATGATCGCCAAGTTCAACGAGAACGAGGCGGTGTACCTGGGCGTGTGGCCGCTGGTGGGATCGAACGAGATCGAGGTGGCGACGCGGCTGCGGGAGGAGATGGAGGTGCTGCGTCCGACGCTCCCCAAGGACATCGACATGCAGATGGCGTACGACGCCACGGTGTTCATGTCGGATGCGCTCAAGGAGATCACCAAGACGCTGGCGGAGACGGTGCTGATCGTCGGCGTGGTGGTGTTCCTGTTCATGGGGTCGATCCGGACGGCGCTGGTGCCTCTGCTTGCGATGCCGGTGAGCCTGATCGGCGCGGCGATCGTGATGACGGTGCTGGGGTTCAGCTTGAATCTGCTGACGATGCTGGCGATCGTGCTGTCGGTCGGGCTGGTGGTCGATGATGCAATCGTGGTGGTGGAGAACGTGGAACGGCACGTGCGCGAGGGGAAGTCGCGCACGCAGGCGGCGATCGTCGCGGCGCGGGAACTGCTGGGGCCGATCGTTGCGATGACGATCACGCTGGCGGTGGTGTACGCGCCGATCGGGTTCCAGGGCGGGCTGACGGGTTCGCTGTTCCTTGAGTTTGCGATCACGCTTGCGGCGGCGGTGGTGGTATCGGGGATCGTGGCGGTGACGCTGAGCCCGGTGGTGAGCTCGAAGTTCGTGCATGAGAACGGGCACCAGGGGCGGCTGACGCGGCTGGTGAACCGTGTGTTTGACGTGGTGCGGGACGTGTACGCGCGGCTGCTGGACGGGGCGATCGCGATCCGGTGGACGATCGTTGCCGCGGCGATGCTGGTGATGGTGGCGGCGTGGCCGCTGTATTCGTTCTCGCGGCGCGAGCTGGCGCCGGTGGAGGATCAGAGCCACATCAGCATGTTCATGGAGGCCGCGCCGGACTCGACGCTGGAGGCGACGAACCGCGAGACGATGAAGGTGGTGCGGGCGGTTCGCGGCTTTGAAGAAGCGAAGTTCATGTGGTCGCTGACGGCGGCGTGGGGCGGCTTCGGCGGGATGGTGACGAAGGACTGGAAGGAGCGGGATCGCTCGACGCAGGAAATGTACGGCGAGCTGTTCGGAGCGGTGTCGCAGGTCCCGGGGCTGCGCGTCTTCCCGCGCCTTGACCCCCCACTGCCGACGCCGGGCCAGTACGACGTGGAGCTGATCCTGCAGAGCGATGCGCCGCTGGAGCAACTTGTCGAGACGGCGGGGAAGATCGTCGGCGCGGGCTGGATGAGCGGGAAGTTTTTGTATGTCGATACGGACCTGAAGGTGGACCTGCCGGAGGCGCGGGTCGTCATTGATCGCGAACAGCTTGCGGACCTGGGGCTGGACCTGGCGAGCGTCGGGCAGGAACTGGGAACGCTCTTGGGCGGCGCGTACGTCAACCGGTTCAACTACTTTGATCGCAGCTACAAGGTGATCCCGCAGATCGGCGACGAGGATCGCGCGACGGTGGGGCCGCTGCTTGATCTGAAGATCAAGACGCCGGAGGGCGACCTCGTTCCGGTGTCAACGTTCACGAGCATCGAGACGAGCACCGCGCCGCGGACGCTGAACCGGTTCCAGCAGCGCAACAGCGTGCGGATCTTCGGCGGCGTGAATCCGGGGGTGACAAAGGAGGAAGGGCTGCGCGTGCTGGAAGAGGCGGCGCGGAATGTGGATGGGCCGCGAATCAACCTGGACTACGGCGGTGAGTCGCGGCAAATCAGGCTGGAGGGTTCGGCGCTGACGGTGACGCTGGGGTTCGCGGTGGTGCTGATTTACCTGGTGCTGGCTGCGCAGTTCCGCAGCTTCCGGGATCCGCTGATCGTGCTGCTGGGGTCGGTGCCGCTCGCGATCTCGGGGGCGCTGGTGTTCAGCTTCCTTGATCTGACGACGATCAATATCTACTCGCAGGTGGGATTGATCACGCTGGTAGGGCTGATCGCGAAGAATGGAATCTTGATTGTTGAATGGGCGAACACGCTGCAGGAGCGCGGCCTGTCGAAGATGGAGGCGCTGCGCGAGGCGTCATTGACGCGGTTGCGGCCGGTGCTGATGACATCAGCGGCGACGGTGTTCGGCCACTTCCCGCTGGTGCTGGTGTCGGGCCCGGGCGCGGAGGCGCGGAACAGCATCGGCATCGTCCTCGTGACGGGGATGATGGTGGGGACGCTGTTCACGCTGTTCGTGGTGCCGGTGTTCTACTCGCTGATTGCGGGGAAGCATGTGAAGCACACGGAGCATGAGGAGCACGTGGAGCCGGTGCGGGGGGTTGGGGTGGCGGCGATGGCGTGAGGCGGGCAGTTCGGCGAACTGATTGTGTCCAGAAGCGTGGGATCCAGATGGATGCGGCCCGGCGAGGACGGACCGACCCCATGCATTCACCACCGGAAGGCCCACGGTCAAGTGCGTCGAGGGTCACGCCGTTGGGTTGCGACCTTGCAGGGAGGGGGACCGACGGCCCGAAAGGCTGGTTTTTGAGGGCTGGACGGGTAGTCTGGAGTGAGGGACCGTCACCTCACGCTGTGAAAAGGAAGCACTCAGGAGAATCGCCATGTCCGTGAGAGCAACGCTTTGGATCTCGTCTGTCCTGTTGCTGGTTGCCGTAGCGTTTGGAAGGGACCAAGGTCAGGACTTGAAGGAGTTGGCAGCGTCTCAAGGTCGTGAGTTGCTGAAGGGCTTGAGCGGAGTTTTCGTGCTTGTGGAACACATTCCCGAGGTGTTAGAAAAGCTGGGTTTGACCGCTGATCAGGTTAGCACAGATGTCGAACTGACGCTCCGCCGGAATGGCGTGACGGTGCTGACAGAAGAGGAGATGTTTGCAGCGCCTGGCACTCCCTACTTGTATGTGAGGATCGACGGAAGAGCCATTGAGGGGAAGGATGTGGCGTGTGTGGCGCACACGATTGAACTGAAAGAGAAGGTAGCGTTAGTTCGACAGCCAAGTCAGCGTGTGATGGCCACCACTTGGAGCACAAGGAACTGTGGATATGTTGGCTTCAGTCGCATCCCTGACTTGCGCGATTTTATAAAGGACGATGTGGACAGGTTCTGCAACAGTTACCTAGCAGCGAATCCTCCACAGCCCCCCGCTCCGTGACGACGCGGCGTGATCGTCACTGCGGCGGAACTGCGACGACGACCAGCGCGTCGAGGTGAAGGGCTCGGCATCCGACGATGTAGTCGCAAGCGGACGCGGTGGGGAAGGGTGGCAGTGGCGGCATCCGGGCGCGCGTGTGTCTGCTCCCCCGTCTCCCCCCCTGTCTCTGTCCTGCTGCTTTCGGTCTTTTCCCACCCCCACCCCCCCTCGGAACGATCGCCGACCTGCCGCCCTGGGGCCGGGCATCGGGGGGGGTTTGCTCCAAACCCTGACGGTTTTGAGCCATACGGCCGCCGGGCAAAAATCCAAGAGGGGTTTCGCGGCTTCCCCGTTACGCTCGTAGGCGGTTCTGTGAGCCTCCGGGGGAGGAGGTCGCGGTGGGCGTGTTCGTGCTGGCTAGCTGTGTGGCCCTGTCCGTGACCGGTCAGGCGTCGTTCCTGCTTATCGACCCGTTCAATCCTTCGGCAAACGCCATCTCTGCTGACGGGTCCGTGGTGGCGGGCTCATCCTTGGGCCAGTGCTGGCGGTGGACGGCCGCGACCGGCGTGCAGTACGTAATCCCTTCTCCGCGCGCTGGCATCGTCAGCGACATGAGCGCCGATGGCACGGTGATCGTCGGTCGAGGCGCTCCTAGTTCAGACGCTTGCGGAGGAGCATTCATCTGGTCCGTAGCAACGGATCAAGTCACCCTTTGCGACCTGCCAGGCGGTCAGCGTGACTGTACCGCGAACGGGATAAGCGCCGACGGGACGATCGTTGTTGGACACGGGTTCGGCGATACGGGCATTCAGGCTGTGAAGTGGGTGAATGGCGGACCGGCTCAGCCGATCGGCGTTGGGGTAATCTCGTACGCGCACGGGATTTCTGCGGACGGTAGCACCATCGTGGGGCAGCGTGGCAGCCCGGCGTCGGCGTTTGTGGTCGGCCCCGGCGGCGGTCCGAATGCCGGTCCGAATAGTTTGGCGAAGGCGGCGTCATCGGACGGGTCGGTGATTGTGGGGACGGCTTCCAGCCAAGCGTTTCGCTGGAGTCAGGTAGACGGGCTGCAACTGCTGGGCGATCTTCCTGGCGGCAGTGTGTCGTCGCAAGCGATGGATGTGACGGGCGATGGCAGTGTCGTTGTGGGCTTCGGCAGTACCGACGAGGGAAGCAGGGCGTTCATTTGGGATGCCGAAAAGGGGATAAGGTCGCTTCGCGACGCGCTCACGCAGGAGTACGGGCTGCGGCTTGACTGCATCCAACTCGTCACCGCACAGTCGATCTCTGCGGACGGTTCAACGATCAGCGGGGTGGCATTGAACGTGTCGGGAGTTCCGGTGGGATTCATCGCGCGGCTCTGGGGAGTGCAACTGCCCGGCGCGCCGACGCGGCCCTGTCCGGGTGACGCGAACAACGATCGACAGATCAACGCGGCAGACCTATCGGTGATGCTGGCGGAGTTCGGGCTGCCGTGCGACGCGGGTCGGTGGGCAGACTTCAACAACGATGGACAAGTCGATGGTGCGGACCTTTCAGTGTTGCTGTCGCGCTTCGGCGGAGCCTGTTAAGAGAGCCTGGCCGCTAACCAGATGATCCGCGCTGTCGGGCTGCATCGGAGCCTTTTCGATTCTTTGAACGCCCTCAACGCCTGCTCCGTGGCGTCGGTCGCCTTGTTCTCGGGGCGTCTGCGGGGTGGAACCGGAAGTAGGGCGAGCACGCGAGGAGTATCTCGCGCAGCTCCTTTCTGAGCCAGACCATGCGGCGGCGTTCCCCCGCATGCAGGACACCTCCGCCATCGGTTGCTGTACCGGCTCACAGAGGCTCCAATCGTCCCCGACGAGAGCGCCGGGACCTAGGAGTGCCGAGGCCGTAGTCAGTCGGTGCTTTTCTTTCGGTCCGGTTGAAACGACCGATCGGGGCGCACTTCTATGATTATGGATCTCGTCTCGGTCGGCACCGATCGTCTAAATGTTCAAGTCGGGCTCCCTCCGTCGGGACCGAAGGCGTAAACCGACATACCAATGGCAGGGCGGACGGGGACGGCGGCGGTTGCTTCGACTTCACACACGAGACACGCTCGTTTCGAGACAAGCCCGGAGCGGGAACCCCACCGACACGGCGGGGGTGCGCCGGGTGGATGGGGACTAGCAATCGGCCTCATTCATAAGGTCCCGGCGCTGCTCGCGCGTCAGGGCCATGAGCGCGGTGCGTGCGATAGCAACCGGATCGGCTGCTACCAAAACTGCTACCACTCTCTCGGGAGTGGTGCGGTTCTGATTGTCGGGTGAGTCGAAAAACCCCGTAGATTCGGGGTTTCCAGCAATACGGGCGAAGGGAGTCGAACCCCTAACCTCCTGATCCGTAGTCCAGACGAAAAACCAGTTCCTGCTTCAGAAACGCCGTTTTCTTCCCTCGGCGCAGCGCAGGCGCAGCGCGAGGAGTCGGCGGAAGCCGTGGCACTCTGGTTGGCGACGTGCCCGGTGGCATTGCCCAAGACAGTTGCCACAGGGATCGCGGCAATGGTCGGAGCTTGTTCGACGCAGGGCTAGGGCGTGATTCTGCTTCCAACAGTCGGCACTGTGTGGGACCATCGGACATTGCCCCTCGATCTCAGATCTGCTTGGGTTGCGACCTTGGCCGATCCCCCTGAGCCAGTTTCTTGACGATGTCCCGATTGGAGAAGTGAATGCCACGCCACCCCCTTTGGACCGTCCGACTTTGGGCAGCCACGATCGCAATGGCGGCGGTTACCACTGCCACAGCCCAAACACTCGTCGTAGAAGCCAACCTCAAGGCTTCGGACGCGGCGGTTGATGACCAGTTTGGTATCGCCGTTTCGCTTTCAGGCGATCGGGCGGTGATTGGTGCGTTCTCTGACGACACGGCATCCGGGTCGGGCACAGGATCAGCGTATGTGTTCCGACTCGCGGGTTCCGAGTGGATACAGGAAGCACGCCTCAACGCATTCGATGCGGCACCAAATGACAACTTCGGCCAAAGCGTGGCGATTTCGGCTGACTTGATTGTGATTGGTGCACCAGAGAAATCGAGCCCAGGAGCATCCGCCGCAGGCGCGGCCTACGTCTTCCGACGGGAAGGCAGCTCGTGGATTCAAGAAGCTAAACTTGTTGCGCCAACTCCAACGACAACGGACCGCTTCGGGCAATCCGTTTCAATATCTGGCGATCGGATCATTGTCGGAGCGATCGGAGACGACACTTCGGCAGGAGTGAATACAGGCTCAGCTTTTGTGTTCTTGCGAAACGGAACCTCTTGGGCGCAAGAGGCGAATCTGATCGCGTCCGACGCTTCAGCAAACGACTACTTCGGCTTGAGCGTTTCAATCTCCGGAACCCGTGCAGTCGTCGGCACGCTCAACGACAACACACCCGCTGGGCTACAGGCTGGATCGGTGTACATCTTCCAATGGACTGGTACAGCATGGACTGAAACTGCTCACCTCTTTGCATCCGATGGCGCTGCACTGGACATTTTCGGGGTTTCTGTGCATCTCTCGGGAGAGCGGCTCGCCGTGGGTGCGAATGGCGACGACACAGCCGGGGGAACCGATGCGGGCTCCGTGTACGTTTACCGCAAGGAGGGTGCGTCTTGGGTCCAAGAGGCGCACGTGTTCGCCTCCGACCCGGCACCCTTCGATGACTTCGGCAACTCCGTGTGCCTTTCAGGCGACTTGCTCGCGGTGGGAGCAGATGGCGATGACACTCAAGCGGGCAACTTCGTTGGCTCCGTCTATCTCTTTCACCGCAACGGGTTGATTTGGGAGCAGGTTCAGAAGATCACCAATCCCGGCCCCGCAGAGTTCGATCAGTTTGGCTTCTGCGTGTCACTCGCAGAGAACCGACTCCTGATCGGAGCAATGCAGGACGACACAGCGGCTGGTGCGAACACAGGATCGGCGTACGTGTATGCACCCCCGCCGCCCCCATGCTTTGGAGACATCAACTCCGATGGCGCTGTGAATGGGGCCGATCTCTCCTTTTTCCTAGGTGTTTTCGGTTCCACCGTGGAGGAGTTTCCGCTGGCCGCTGATGCGGACTTCAACCTTGATGGAGTGGTCAACGGGGCCGATCTCAGCGTACTTCTCGGGAACTTTGGCACCGCTTGCTAATGGGGTTGAGCGTGTGCCGAGCTTTTCGTAGCGATTGCTCGAACACGCTTCAGCGCCGGAGTTCTTTCAGGCGGACCCATTCACCTGGGCGCTGTTGGAATGTCCACAGCCACCAACCGTTCATTCTCCGACCGAGCGCCGCTTTGGCCGCCGCAGACGGCGAATCGTAAAGAGTGCCCTCGAAACTGATCTTGCCGCTTCGGCGGACGTTCGCGGTGTAGACCTTGCCCTTGTAGGTTCCTCGGAGTCGGCCCTTGCTGAGGAGTCCGGCGAGCGGGGGCAGTGCCTCTTCGGACTTCCGGCTGCGCTTCGCAGTCTTTCGACGCCGGGACTTCCCACCTTTGCGAGTCCGCTTGTTGGCAAGCCGTGGTCCACGAAGGCGACCGATCAAGTCGTCTTCTTGCTGCCGGTGAAGTTCGCGAACGGCGCGAGCGAGGGGAGTGCGTAGGTTTTTCGCTTTAGCGAAGTGCCCGCCTTGCCGGTTGCCGGTCGGCCGGAGGATTCTGAGGATGAGCGATTCCAGCTCCTTGATGTGACTGTCCGCGAGCGTGAGGTAGAGACTGAAGCGATCCCATGTTTCGCCGTGACGGTCTTTTAGATGATGCCGCACACGGTTGCGCAGGTTGCTGGCAAGACCGACGTACTGGAGGCGATCCTTGCGGTACAGCGCGTAGACCCCAAATCGGCCTTGGACCAGTTCACGAATCAGCGCTTGATAGTCGGGGCGCTCAAGAATTGAACGCGACACACCTTCGAGATAGCCTGAGACGAGTGAGTCACGGCGTGGCATAGGGTGGCAGTATAGTGCATCATGCGAATCACTGAACTCAAGCCATAGCGCACTCGCTCGCTGATCGAGTTGGTTCAGAACTACGGAATCACTTTGTCAATAGCTCAGGAACGATCGTGGAGTAATCCTTCTCCGTCACCATCGCAAACCTGCACGCATCGCCGCTTCGGGCGGCCCATACTTCGCCGATGGCCTTCTTTTCCTTCGAGTCGTCATTGCTGACATCTTTGAACGCCTTGAACTCAACGGCAGCCACACGCCCGTCTTTGCGAAGTGCCACGAAATCCGGATAGAACTTGTCTGTGGACGTTTGAAGCCAGAACGAGCAATCATGCCGCGTCAGGTTTCGCACCCAATACTCCACGGCGCTTGAGCGGTCGATCTCGGCAGCACACTTTGCCTCATCACCGTTCATATCGGCGGGCTTGGGGAAGTAGTGACGCTTGAACTCGATCCCCGGCGTGTACCACGCCGGCGCGGGGTACTGCGAGCCCTTGAACGAGAACAGGACTTTCGGGTCCACGACCAACGGCGTTACTGCCTCGGGCAGAAGCAACATGTCGTACTGAGTTTTGGCGGCTTGTCTGCGGTGGCGTTCAATCAAGTCCGCTGCGCGGTCTACGAGTGTAAACCGCGAAGCCAGCAGGTCCTCAAGTGCGATGCCCCGATCTTCGAGCAGATAGCGCACCACGCGAGTCAGAAACTGCGCTTTATCGCCTGGCGTCACCCACTGGTTGTAAATCGCGCGGTCGAGCCATGCGACGAGTTGCGGCATGCTTTTGGGGCCGCGTGCCTCGTGCAGAAGCATCTGGCCCCGAAGCTCTTTCAGATACTGCACTTCCCCCGCCGTGTATGTCATGTCACCGGCCTTGGTGACATCCACCACCCCCACCCGCGACATGCCCACCGAGGGCGTGAACTCTTCGGGCGTCAATACGGCGGAGCGGTCGGCCAGCTTCCAAGGCGCGTTGTGGTGCTGGTCCTCGAAAACCGCTAGCTGAGTGCCTGCTTTGACGCACAGCCACGGGACGGAGAACTTCTTGCCGAGCGCCGCCGGGTCGGTTGGTTGATTCCAACTGCGCTGGTAAATCTTGCGGACAGCGACCTTGGCCTCTTCGGTCTTGAACGCGGCTTCAAGGGCCATGCGCTCCTCAACGGGCATTGCCGTACCCGCATAGGTCAGCGTCCCCGCCGCCGCGTCAAACGTCACCTTGGCGGCCAACTCGGCTGGCAGCACTTTCATCGCAGGCTTCTCGTCCACTTTCTCGGTGAACTCATTGGCGAATAGTCCTCCCACGCCTCCGCCGTCGTCATGCGGAAACTCCGCCTGTTTCTCGACAGCCTGCTTGGCCTCAAACTTGGAAAAGCCCATCGTGTCTACAAGCGTGTCGGTCAGGTTCTTGGCCGTCGCCTCAAAGTCTTCGCTCGTCACAAAAGCATACGCCTGATTCAGGTCCGGGCACGTCTTGCGTGTGGCCTTGGGCATGCGCAGGATGCGGCCAAGTGTCTGTTCCACCGCTGTCTTGCTCGACAAGTTGCTTGCGCTGCACAGCACGTAGGCAAATGGGCAATCCCAACCCTCCCTCAGTTTCTGGACCGTCAGCACGTAGCGGATCTTCGACGACTCTTCGAGGATGTCGTCGGGAAGCGGGCCATCCTCGCCCGTCGCGCGGGCAATGTGTTCTTCGGGAATCTGAAAGTCGTCGATCAGAGCCTTGCGCAGCACTTCAACCGTCACCGGCTCGCCGTGGGCGCTCTTCGCCTGGGCCTGCACGAGCACGATCGGCCGGATGTACTCGCCCGTTGCTTTCCGCTCGTCCGCCGCGTGCTTTTCCAACTCATCGCGCTTCGCGATTGCCGCCTGAACCGCCTCTTTCCACTGCGGGCGCGCCACCAGCCGGATCGGCAGCTTGATCATGTCGGCTTCTTTGAGCCGGGACGCCGTGACGCTGTACAGGACGTTGGACGGGCTCTTGTCTTGATCGGGCGTCGCCGTGAACTCGATGATTGCCGACGGGTCTAATCGCTGGAGAAAATCGAAGGACAACGCGCTCCGCGCGTTGTGGGCCTCGTCCATGATGACGATCGGGCGACGCGAGCGGAGTACGTGGGCCAGCGAGTACACCGCAACATCCGGCACGTCGGCGAGAGACTTCTGCAATTCGGCGAACGGGGCATCGAAGTGGTGCTGCAATGCTCCGGCCTGTTCGTAAACCTTGCGGTTGTCGGTGTCCTCGACGCGCAGCGACTGGATCGTGGAAACGATTACCGTCGTTGTGGCGTCGAGCGTGCCGCGTGTGACGTAGAGCGCTTCCTGGATGTCCAAAATCGTCACCGGCCCGGCTGCGGCTTTTTCCAGTGCGAGCCGGTACGGGTGGTCGCTCTTGCGCAGCGCCTTAATCGTCTGGTCAAGGATCTGTCCAGTGTGCGCAAGCCAGAGTACGACACATTGCTCCGTGCCGAGCAAGTCACGTCGCACCACGCCCGTTGCGCACGCACCGATGATCGTTTTGCCGCCGCCGGTAGGCACGCGCAGGCAGACGTAGGGCAACTGCTCGCTCTTGGCCCACCCCGGCACGGCCCGATACTTCACAGGCAAATCCGGCATCGTGTTGAAGGCGTTGGCCGCGCCCATGACGGCGGTCTTTGTGAGGTAGTCCGACAGCCGCGTCAGGCAGTCCTCTTGATATGTCTTGAGCGTGAACGACATCGAAACTCCCGGGATCGGTTGCTAGGCGGAGGGGCGGCCCTTGACCTCGTAGGGGATCTGCTTGAAGGTGATGCCCTCGCGGGCAAGACGGGCGGCCCCCAACCGGCACGCCTCGCCGAAGACCACGCGCGGGCCGTCGTGCATCGGCAACTCCGCCAGCACCTCCCCCGTCAGCACGTTGCCGCCATCGGGGCGTTTGTCGCCGAGGATGCCGTTGAAGAGCAGGTAGTAGGCCGTCCCTTTGCACGCGCCGATAAACGGGGTTCTCTTGCCGGTGGCAGTTTTGGGGATCGGCTCGCCCGTCTCGGTGAAGAAGACGTGGGCGGAGAGGTCTGTGAAGCGGACATCGGGGCGGATATGACCGAACTCGTCGAAGAGCGTCGGCCCGAGCGTGACGTAGCGGAAGCCGCCGCCCAGTCCTTCAACTTTGGGCTTTGCATTGTCGCCGTCGGGGTGATACCCCTCGATTACCTTGGTCAGCCGCTGCGTGGTGATGGTCTCCGCGATGTTCCTGTCGATCTCGACGAGGATGTACCGCCGGGTGCCGCCGTCGGCGTTGTTCATCGCCATCACGGCATGGCCCGTGGTCCCGCTTCCCGCGAAGGAATCCATGACTATTGAGTCTGAGGAAGTAGCCATGTCGATGAAACGCTGAAGCACGGTTTCGTCTTTGGGATACTCAAACTCGCCAGAATCCAGCATCCGACCCAATCTCTCAGACCCGGAACGCGTTGGTTGGTAGAAAACGCTTTGCGGCGTCACTCTGTCGGTTTCGTGAAGGTACGTGCGAAGCATGATGCTCGTCTCACTGATGAACGAGATGCGTCCCTCGTCGACGCGTCTTTTGAAGTCGGCCTGATCGAAGGCCCAACCGCGGTTCGGACGTAGCGGAATGACGCCGCCGGTGCGAGGATTGATGAGCTGAATACGTCTGCCGCCGGGGGCCGTCGGATCGTCTTCTTTGTACGCACCTCTCGCGTCAATGTACCGGAATCTGCGGAGGCCAAAGGAAGGCGTGGCCTTCATTGCCCTGAACCAGCCAGCGAGATCAGTTGACGCGGCGTCAAAGTCCTCGCCGTGAATCGACTTAAGTCTGGCCACTTCGCGCAACACGGGTTCGACGCCTTCCTTCGCGGTGGCCCACTCGCGAGGCAATACTTCTCTTCTCTTTGCATAAGCCAAGACATACTCGTGATTCACGCCAATCTGCCGGGCGTCGTTCTTGAACGCGCCTTCCCAAATCATCTCCGCGACGAAGTTCGGTCTTCCAAATATCTGATCCAGCAGGAGTCTCAGGAACGCAACTTCGTTGTCGTCAATCGACACGAAGATCGCCCCATCCTCGGTCAAGAACTCCCGCAGCAGCGCCAGACGCGGGTACATCATGCACAGCCATTTGTCGTGCCGCGAGAGGTCCTCAGCCTCCTTGCCCACGGCCTTGCCCAGCCACGCCTTCATTTCCGGGCTGTTCACGTTGTCGTTGTAGACCCACCCCTCGTTGCCCGTGTTGTACGGCGGGTCTATGTAGATGCACTTGACCTTGCCGCCGTAATAGGGGAGCAGGGCCTTGAGCGCTTCGAGGTTGTCACCCTGCACCAAGAGGTTGCCCGAGCCCACGCCGCCATCCGGCCCGACGCTCAGCTTGGAATCGCCCTTGAGTAAGCGATAGGGCACTTCGCGGTGGTGATTGACGACGGCTTCCTTGCCGATCCAGTTCAGGGTGGCCATGAGCGATAGATTAACGACGGCCTCGCGACTCACAGCGGGCATCCACGGCGCGGGTGCTCGACTGGATCAACCGAGCCGGACGGCGCTCCGGCGCGCGGCCTCATGGTTCTCGCCGGAGTTTCTGTCGCCCGTGATGACTCCGAAATCCGTTGCCGGAGCGGCGGCGGCGTTTTCGCGGCGTTTGGACGGTGTTTCTGCGGCTTTCTCACGGAACTTCAGACGGCCCCTTGCCCTGCCGAATGCCACCCTTCGGCCCGGTGTTCTCACCGGCGATCGGCCCGGCCATCCGCACGGCAATCCGCCCCGGACACGCGAGCCGTACAAGGCCGACGCTGGGCACAACGCGAGCCCCCAAGTGTGTGGTTCGCTCGATGACCGGCGCAGTGATTCCCGTGTGCAGAACCCCGCCGAGCGGAGTGGGATGCTCGCCGCACCGATATGCCACAAGGGCCACCTACCGCCTTCGGAGGCGGGCATTGCGGCCCTGCCGTGGCCACAAGGGGCGATTGAGCGTCGGAGCAAGGGCCGAGGGGCGTTCGCACGCGATCGGATGCCCCAGCGGGGCAGGATTTGCGTCCGGCTTCAAGGTGCATCGCGTGGCACAGGGCCATTAGCATCTGGGGCATGGCCAAGCGGCGTCAGCCAACGAGCCGGAAGGCAAGCCCCCGTAGTCGGAGCGGGCCATCGCGCGGGACGGGGCGGAACTCCCGGAAGGGTTCGGTCGAACTCAAGCCGCGCAAGACTTGGCTGGACGATTTGACACCGGAACAGCTTCGCTTGCTCGCCCGAGATGTTCCCGCCACCGGCAGCCCGATCCGTGATGTCCTCGTTGCGCTGGGAGTCGTTGCGGAAGCTCGCATCGCGCTGATACTGGCACAACTGGACAGGCGTCACCGCTTCGCGAAGCGATATCCGCGCGCCTTCTGGCTCACTCAGCAAGAGGAAATGAATGCCCCGAGCGTGTTGCGCACTCGAAGCCTGGCGGCTTGCCCGATCTACGCGAAGCACACTGACGGACCCGAGCTACACCGGCGCGTCTGTGAGTACGCCGACTTTCCCACTGACGAGGAGAACCCGATCGTCGCTTGGCTTACGGAGTCCAAGCGATACATGGATCTTCGATACACGCTTGAAGCCATCGAGTGCATTGAGAACCCGGCATTTGCAACCGGCATCAAGCACGTGGACGAGTACGCGAGGCGGAGCTTTGTTGGACTCTTGGAGACTGGATCATTCACGCGGGCTTTTCGGCGTGGACGCAAGCTCGTTCCCAAGGTGAATGAGTTCTACGAGACGCGCCTGAAGCAGCTCGAAGCACGCGGCATCACTGCTCAACCTCCGCGAGCCGAGCCACTCGCGCCAACTGGAAGCGTTGAAGTCCTTTTGCTGAACGCGATGGATCGAACGCCGAGATGTGCAGAAGCATTGTGCAAGCTCGCGAACGTCAAGTTTAACTCTCACGCGAAGCAAGCACTCGCTGGGCTCAGGAAGCAAGGCCGTTGCGGGTACAGGAAGGGCTACTTCGTTCACGAAACGGTCAGCCGAAAAGTCAGGACGAGTCAGGACTGACTTTCGTTGTGCATGGGGCGATCGTCTGGCGTCGGCGGGTGCAGCGTGCATCCGCGAAAGCGTCCAGTCGGAGATCACGCCAGTGCCAATCCAATCAACGCCGTTGAAGTCTTCAAAGGTTGCCAAGGTCGATCCTGCGGATCGACTGCTTCGAGCAAACGAGGTGGCATCCATGCTCGCAGTTTCACGCCGTCTTGTGTGGCGCTTCCGGTCTTGCGGACGCCTGCCCGCGATCAAAGTGGGCGGAGCAACGCGGTTTCGCCTGTCGGATGTCCAGCGGTTGATTGCCGAAGGCGTGAAGTAAGCGGCTGACTCGAAGCACCCTCAACGAGAAGACGCCGACTCGGCGGTCACCGAATCGGCGTCAAGGAATATCTGCGATGACTGACAATGGTAGCGTCCGCGCCCAAGTGGCGCAGTTTGTTGCCGCGTTGTTCGAGCCAAGCGATCTGATTGAGATTCGCACACTTCCGCCGAGGATCAACCGTTGGCTCAGCGCGGAGAACCTTGCGAGTCGTCTTTCCAATCTGATTGATGCAAACAGCAAGTCGGTCGACATCTACGTCGGCGCGAATCCACGTAATCGACAAGGTGGCACAGCCGATGCTGTCGCCCGCGCAAACGCGCTGTTTGCTGACTTCGACAACACGTCGATCGAAGAGGCACGCGATAGCATCACGAATGCGCGGCTTCCAGAGCCGACAATGCTCCTCAACAGCGGACACGGCATCCACGCCTATTGGCGGCTTCGCGAACCGCTGGCGGACCTGGCAATTTGGACCGACCACCAGAAGCGGCTGATCGCGCTTCTCAAATCAGACAAGTCGATTCATGATCCTCCGAGGATCATGCGCCTTCCCGGATTCACGAATCACAAACCGCCTGCGATGCTCGCAGAGTTGATCCACGCCGATCCTGCACTCCGGTACTCCCTCGAAGACCTCGGACTTTCGGAAGAGCGATTGACATCTGACCGGACGACACAACCACGGCTCTCGAACTCGCAGCACCCAGCACGCCTCGCAAACAAGACGAAGGACTTCTTGGCCAACGGTGCACCGGAAGGCGAGCGGAATGCGCGGGCCTTTTCTGCGGCAGCGGATCTCGCTGGAAACGGCATCCCTCGCGAGGCGGCAGAGCCCATTGTCGTCAGTGCCGCGACTGCGAGCGGACTTCCGGAAGCCGAGGCACAGCGCGTTGTGGCGAGCGCATACCGCAAACCTCGCGTGCCAAGTGTGCCGACGATAAGTACCAGCGACGATTCGATATGGCTTCCTCCCACGCCGTTGAGAGGCTGCACTTCGCCGCTGCCATTCCCCCTCGAAGCTGCCTTTCCTCCGGCGCTCCACTGGCTGAGAGACTACACCGCCGCGATCAGCGAGGCGCTTCAAGTGCCCCTTGACCTGCCCGCGATGCTCGTGCTGCCAATCGCAGCCGTGACAGTGGCACAAAAGGCCGAGGTGGAACTTCGCGAAGGCTGGCGCGAAGTGCCGGCGATCTGGTCGCTTGTGCTACTGGAATCAGGCGAACGCAAGAGCGCGACTTTTGCCCGAATGATCGAGCCAATCAGCGAATGGGAGCGAGCAGAAGCTGCACGCCTTGCGCCGATGATCGTGGAGCAGCGAGAACGTCGGCAGATGGCAGAACAGCGACTAGCCCAACTGCGGACCAAGGGCGGCAAGGGCAAGGCCGCGCCGTCTTCTGATTTGATGGATCTCGCCAAGTCGCTCGAATCTGAAGCGGTCATTGAGCCGCCCATCCTTTACACATCGGATGCCACTTCCGAGGGGCTTGCACAGTTGATGGCAAACAACGGGGAGCGCGTGCTAGTCGGCTCGCCCGAGGCGGATGCACTGGACGTGATACAGGGGCGATACTCGGACAAGGGCGCGGCAAATCTCGGCATCTGGCTGAAGGGGCACTGTGGCGACAAGATGAGCATCATTCGGCGAGGACAGAAGCGCGTTTACCTCAACCGACCGATCGCGTCCCTTGCCTTTGCCGTTCAGCCCGAATCGGTCCGAGGACTGTTCAACAATCGTGACGCTCGCGGGCGAGGATTTCTCGCTCGCTTCTTGATGGCTGCTCCTGAGAGTTTGGTTGGCCGCAGGAAGACGGGCGGGGAAGCTCTGCCGATGCCAGCTCGATTGACGGCCAAGTACGCGGCCACGCTTCAGCGACTGCTCAGCATGGACATTGATCGGGAACGTGGTCCGATTATTGTCGGACTCTCTTCCGAAGCGAGCGAGTTGTTTGTGCAGTTCGAGCGCAACCTGGAGCCGTGCTTGTCTCGCGACGGTTCGCTTGGCGATCAGCGCGATTGGGGAAGCAAGCACGCGGGAGCGCTCGCGAGGGTGGCGCTCGTGTTCTGGATGCTCCAAAGGGCGGATCGCGATTCGATGCGGGATCAATCGCCCATCGACGGTGCCACTATGAGTGCGGCTCTGGCGTGGAGCGAGTATCTGGTGATTCAACATCGAATCGTTTCGGGCATCGTCGGCGCTGACCCAAACATCGGCATTGCTGAAAGGTTGCTCGGCTGGTTTGAACGTGCGGGCCTTGCTGAGTTCTCGCGACGCGATGCATTCAACAGCATTCGCGCGAGCGACGTTTCGCGAGTTGATGACATTGACCCCGCTTTGTCGCTGCTCGTTGACTCCGGATACGTCAAGCCGCTCGGCGAGTCTGGACGGCAAGGCGTTGGAAGGCCACCTTCACCTCGCTTTGAAGTAAATCCGTTGTGGCCGCGTGGAAGTCGCGCAGAACCCGCAGTTCCTGCGAAAACGTGACGCGCCCCTTGGATTTCGCCAGTAATGCGGGTTCTGCGCGGATTTCGGGCATGAATGCCCCAAGCACTTGAACGCTTGTGCACTGACCAAGTCCTTGCACAGGCTGGCGCGCCGTTGCGCGATATTGCACAATGCTGATTCGGAGATACTCCGAGAAAGGCTCAGATCATGGCCACAGTTTGGAAGCGAGCGAGTGAGCAAGGCAAGGCTGGGACCAAATGGAAGGTGACTTTTCGCGATGCGGATGGAAAGTCCAAGACGAGGACCGCCTATCACGATCGGCGCGAATCCGAGCGGCTCGCGGCTGAACTCGAAGATGCCGCACTCAAGCGCCGAGAAGGACGCATTGACCTCGCGGGCGAGAAGCTGGCTGTCGCCGCGAAGCGATCGCTCGTTGACCACCTATCTGAGTACAAGGCTTTCCTGACGGACAAGGGTTCATCAACGGGGCATGTCAAGGAAACTATTGCGGCCATCGAGAAGCCGATCACGTCGCTTGGCTGGGTCTGTTTAGGTGACTTGAACGCACCGGCTTTGATGCGGGCACTCTCCGACGAACAGACGAAGCTCCGACTCAGTGCACGGACGATCAACGCGCGAATCGTCGCGTTCAAAGGATTTAGTCGCTGGCTCGCGCAGTTCGGGCGATTGTCCGCCGATCCGTTCGCACCACTCAAGAAGCTCCGAGAGTCCGATGATCGCCGCCGAGTCCGGCGAGTTCTGACTTCGGAAGAGCTAGCGAAACTGGTTTCCAAGACAGCGAAGGCTCCGATGCTCTTTGGACTGTCGGGGAAAGATCGCGCGATGCTTTACCGGCTGCTCGCCGAAACTGGCCTGAGACGGTCTGAGGCCGAGAGTTTGAAGCCGGGCTCTTTCCGTCTTGGCGGGAAGGAATGCCCCGCCGTTGTTGTGGACGCCGCGTACAGCAAGCGGAAGCGGGAGGACGTTCAACCGATCCCCGCACCCTTGGCAACGGAACTTCGCCGCTGGCTTGCGTCCAAGCCCGCTGGCGAGCGCCTTTGGCCACTGCCTGACAAGGCTGCGATTTCTGTCCTGGCCCCTGACCTCGAGCGCGCTGGGCTCAAGTACGAAATCGAAGAGAAGCGTGGCGAGGTCAAGGTCTTGAGCGTGTTGGACTTTCACTCTTTTCGCCACAGCTATTGCTCGGTCCTCTCGGCGTCGAATCTGCCAATCAAAGTGCTCACGGACCTTGCCCGGCATTCCGACCCGAGGCTCACGCTCCGCACCTACGGCCACCCGAGGCTCGCTGATCAAAGAGCGGCGGTTGATGCGGCGTTTGGACCGAAGCAAAAAGCCAAGGAAACTGTGAGCCAGTCAGCGAAAAAGACCGGAACGGATGCCGCCGATGCCATCCCGAACGCCCCAAAGCGCGCAGCGCCGGCGCAGCGCAAGGCGTGC
>JBGSZV010000182.1:0-4484 GCA_041750235.1 Phycisphaerales bacterium | reverse complement strand
GTCGCGGTGCGCCGGACGATGCAGGTGGCGAGGTCGTCGCCGACGAGGGCGAGCCCGATGATGGCGCTGGAAAGGGTGCTCATCGCGATGAGCCCTCGGCCCGGGGCGTGACGCGATCAGCGGCACGCAGCCCGAGCTCCTTGAGCCCGCGGTCATCGATGATGGCCATGCCTTCGAATCGCGTCACGCTTTTCTCGCTCCGCTGGCGTGTTCGCTCGCGTCCATCCGTGGGCGCGTCAGTTACTTCAACCATGATACGCACAAGACTCGACGGCTCATAGCGGAGACGTTCCTTGAGTTCTTCGGCCGACACGATGGGGTACACCTCTTCCAGGCGTTCTTTGCTCAAGAATGCCGCCTTTCGAAGCTCGAAGATCGCCTCCGCAAGCTGCGGGGTCACGCCCTCGACGCTCAGCAGCACCGCCCGCGAGGCGGTGGGCGCGTGGACCGCGGACTGCGAACCCAAGCCAAGATCGTCGCGACAGCGATCAAAGAGGTCCCGCGTCATGGCGGGAAGGTAGAGGAGCTCTTCCAGGGCGGAGAAGGGGCCGTTGCAGCAGGCAACTCCCCGCGCGGCATAGACATCCTGCTCGGCCCCGCTCGCGCCGGGGACGCTGTCGGGATCGCGCCAGTCGATGATTTGCGCCACCAGCGCGCGGGTGAGCATCTCCGAGCACCCTTGGGCAGCGAAGTATCGGGTGAGCTGCGCCTCATCGGCGGAGTTGAGACTGACGCCGCCAACGGCATCAGTCAGGGTGATGGTGTACACCCGGTGATCGAGGCGGATCTGGAGCGGACGGAGCGGAAGCCCGACGGCTTCGAGCACTCGCAGTCCAAGGGACGCCTCCACACGGGCGTTCATATTGCTGGCGTCGGTCAGCCGGCGGAGGCCGCCCTTGTCGAGGTCCTGGACACCCTTGTCGACATCCTCGGCTTTCTCGCCCAGCAGCGCCTTGATGATGGGCGGGAGTTCTCGCTTGGAGGGCTTCTCGGGCTTCGGGGCGTCGGGGTCGTTGTTGCCGAAGAAGGAATCGTCGTCGTCGCCTGATTCGAGCTTGGCGATGTCGGCCTGCAGAAGTCCCTTGATGGCGAGCACCGCCGCGCCGCGAGCGCCGATCTCGGCCTGCACGCGGTCGTGGACCACGCCGACTTCGAGCGTGGTGGCGCGCGTCGCTACCGCGCCCTGCATCGCGAGGGCGAAGATCGCGGCCACCGCGATCAGGACAATCATCAGCGCAACGCCTCGACGACGAACAGGCACGACAACGGCTCCTTGTGGTACTCACCAAGCAGGCGAACGGCAGGAGTCAAGCGGGAATCTGGACGTGTAAATGGCCGCCAGCGAATCACCCGGTCTTCGGGCTTCTCTGGACCTTCCTCATCGGCAGGTTCCGTCGTCTCGCGCAACTGGTCCTGCTCACGCAGAGGCGCCGGGGCGTCGGCTGTGCCGTAGCGCTCCCAGCGGAGCCGATGGACTCCGCTGAGCAGCGCGAGGCTTCGCGTCTGGGCCGAGGATGGATCGGGCGCCTTGTCGAGACGCGAGAGAGGCGTTTCGGTGTAACGGAGCGTGAAGCGCGCCAGCTCGCCGAGCGGCGAACCGGGCTCGCGTTCGATCTCGTAGGTCGCGATCACCATCGGCCAGTCGGTGAAAAGGATGGGGGTGGCGGTGACGAAGGTCAGCGCCTCAGGTGTGGCGAGCACGCGCCGGTTCTGATCGTCGAGTGATGCGGACGATCGCCGATCGGCCCACTGCGCCCGCATGAACTCGCAAGCTCGCTGCAGGCGCATCGATTCGTTCGAGGATGAGTTCTCTTCCGACCAACCGCGGGCCTGCATCCACATCGTTCCCACCAGCACGCTGATGATCGAGAGCACGCTCAGGGCGAGCAGCATCTCGAGCAGCGTGAAGGCAGAAATGGAGCGGAGGCGATGGTTCATCGGTTCCAGTAGAAGTGCGAGGTGCGTCCCTCGTAGGCAAGGGCGTAGCGCCAGACGCTGACCTCCGGCGCTACCGCGTAGCCGACCTGCCCCGCCACAGGATTGGCGACGGACACGCGCTCGCGGGTGATGGCAAACGGCTTGCCCAGGTGTTCACCCTTCCATACCGGTCGCCCGGAATCGCGCGCCTTCTCGGGTTTGGGCAGCAGGCCGTTGACGAGCATCTGGAAGACGGCATCGGTCGCGCGATCAATCTGCTGCTGTCGTGCGAGGCGATCGTGGGAGGCAATCGCCTGGGTGCGGATCTGCAGGCAGGCGATGCACGCCGCAGCGAGAATCACGAGCGCAACGATTGCTTCGAGCAGGGTGAAGCCGTCGGGGCGTCGAGTCATGGAGTGCGTGCACATGGCCGCAGCTCAGGAGGGACTGGGCGATGGATCGGGCTGGAGCGCCGGCGGTGCGCTGGTCACCGGCTCAAGCCCTGAGGCTGGCGGAGTGAGCGGCGGCAGTTCATGGACGGGCGCTTCGGACGATGGCGCCGGTTCGGGCTGCGTCTCCGGCACAAAGGGCACTTCGGCGGACTGCGGCTCCAGGAGCGGTGTCATCCCCTGGTTGACCGTGTTGTCGGCCTCGTACATGAAGCCGGTGGGCAAGTCCTCGATGTCCTCTTCCATCGCAGCGCGAACGGCGTGAGCACTCACCATGAAGTCGCTGAGGATGCGGCCTACCTCGGAGGGGGAGTTGATGATCTGCGGCGTGATGGTGAGCAGAAGCTCGGTGCGGTTGTCGCGGTTGTCAGTGGTGGAGAAGGCGGCGCCGGCGACGGGGATATCACCGAGCCCGGGGATCTTGGTCTTCGTGTTGCGCGCGGTATCGGTGATGATCCCGCCAAGGACGAGCGTCTTGCCGTGGGGCACGATCACGGTGGTCTCGATCTTGCGGGTGGTGAACTCCGGGCCGAGGTCGGTCTGGGCGCCCACCTCGTTGATCTCCTGCGAGATCTTGAGGGTGATGTCGCCCGACTCGTTCACGCGCGGCGTGACCTTGAGGATGACGCCGGTATCGCGGTACTCGATCTCGCGGCGGATGCCGGTGGTGCCGTCGGTGCTGGTGTTGCTGTCGATGTCGCCCTTGACGACGGGGACGCTGCCGCCGACCTGGATGGAGCCCTCGTCGCGGTCGCGGATGGTGACCTTGGGCTGCGAAAGGATCTTGACGTCCGACTGGGTGTCGAGTGCCTGAACAATGGCGAGGCCATCGGCGCCGACGAAGAAGGCACCTGCGGAGGCGATGTCCGGGAGACCGGGTGTTCCAGCAAGGTCAAGGATGCCAAAGCCGTCTTCATCGAGCGCCCGCAGGAAGTACTCGACGCCGAACTTGAGCGAGCCGGTCAGACCGACTTCCGCGATGACGGAGTTGAGGTGGACCTGCTGTCGCGGCTGATCAAGGGCCTGCAGCGTGGCGATGATGTCGGCGTAGTCCTCTGGGGTGGCGTGAACGAGCAGGCGCTCTTCATCGGGGTCGAAGATGATCCTGGCGCCGCCGTCGGGCTTGCCGATGGGCTGTCCGGGCTGCGCCTGCACGTTCTGATCGACGCGCTCGGCAAAGAACTCCTGGAGAAGCGTGACGAGCTTCTCAGGGCTCTCGTAGTTCTGGACGTTGTAGACGTAACGGAACTTGGCCTTGCTGGCGTCGGCGCGGTCCACCTGCTGGATGAACGACTGCACGATCGCCTGCACGCTGTCGTCGCGGCTGATCACCATGAGGCGGTTGGTGCCGGTGATCGGCACGAACGCCACAAGCGGATCGATGCCCGCCGCGCCGGGACCGGCGAGCTTGCTGCCCGAGGCAATCGCCTCCAGCAACTTCGCGGCGTCTTCGGGCGTCTTGGTCGCGAGGCGATAGGTCCAGATCGAGACACCGTCGAACGTCGGCACATCGAGGGCCGCGAGGAGTCGCGAGAGCTTGTTGAGCTGGCGGATGGTGTCCACGACGACGAGCGTGCGGCCGACGGTGGCGACCCGCGCCCCCTCGGTCATCACCGGCTCGACGATGCCCTTGATCGATTCGGGCGCGAGGTACCGCAGCGTGCGCACGCGGATGCCGACGCTGTCGGAGTCCACCGCGGTGCGGGCGGCAAGGATTGCCGCGGGGCCACGCGCAAGAGAGCCCTTGGGATTATCGGCGGGGCGGATGTAGATCGTTCCGGCCTGGTCCTCGGCGACCCACCCGTACAGGGCGCACAGGCCGCTCACAAGGTCCATGACATCCGAGGGGGTCATCTCCTGATCGACCTCCAGGGTCACGGTGCCCTGGATCTTGGGATCAAGGACGAACGGGCGCTGGAGGAACTCGGAGATCAGCACGCGCAGGACTTCCTGCACGTTGGCGTTGTTCGCCGCGTACTTCACGCGGAAGAGCCGGCCGGGTTCGGCGTCGAAAACGCTCGCTGACGATGACCCGGGCGAGATGGTGACGCCGTCGCCCCCGCCGCCACCGCCGTGGAGCCGCTGCGTGCCGATCAGACGCGGCGCATCATCGGCCGC
>JBGSZV010000181.1:0-6720 GCA_041750235.1 Phycisphaerales bacterium | reverse complement strand
TCGCCTGGAAGGGCAGCGGCGCATCGGCCACGCGGTCGATCCGCGGCGGCACGAGTGTGAGCGCGTGCTTCTCGAGGACCGGCTTGGCGATCGGCGTCGCGGAAACGATCCACACGCCCCAGGCCGTGCGGATGTTCTTGGGGTCCGTCGGGCGTGCGGCCTGCCGGTAGACGTAGCGGTGCACTGATTGGAGCATCAGCTCCATGGCGCACGCGGTGGGGAAGAACTCGATCAGGTCGGGGAGCTTGCGGTCGCGCCGCCAGTTCGGGACGCGCACCTTCCACGACGCTTCGTATTCGCTGCCGGGAACGATCGGCGTCGCGACGACTCCGCCCGCGGGCGCGAGGTCCGCGAGGTAGCGCACGAAATAGTGGGGGTCGGTGAGGTGCGTGGAGACGGCAATTGCGAGCGCCGCATCGAACGTCCGCCCTTCGAGGCTCTCGACGCGGTGCGTCATCGAGTCGTAGGCGTCGTGGATGTATTCGAATGAGATGCCGGTGATGTCACGCACCGTTTCGTAGCAGCGGTCCCAGACGTCCACGCCGGTGGGCGAGACGCCGCGCTGCGCGAGCGCGAAGCAGACGCGGCCGCAGTTGCAGCCAAGGTCGAGCACGTTCTGTGCGGCCGGGAAGCAGTCGACCACCATGTCGGCCAAGGTGTCGTACCACGCGGAAAGCGTCGCGTTCTCCTGGATGAACGCCTGGCGCACCGGCTCGGGGTCGCCCGGGAGATAGATGTAGGAGCGTGCGACTCCGCCGCTGTTCCAGAACGCGCCGGTGCCGACCATGAGGTCGTCGCGGAAGAGGAAGGGCTGGTACCACATCACGCTCTCGTCGCGGTCGCGGCGGAGGCGTTCGGCGAGGTCGTCGGGGATCGAATAGCCGCGAAGGTCCATGGGCGGGCTCCTTGGGGGGCGCCGCCCGGCGAGGCGGCCGTGGCGGATTTATCGGCCCGTCACCCCCTTGGACTGAGCGTGGGGCTGAAATTGTCGGACGATCCGTACAGAGTGCGAACGTGGTCCCTTGAGTATCGAGGCTGGTGGCTCTACGATGATTGACCGGCCTTGGTGCGGGGCCGGTGAACTCAACTCTTCGGAGCAGCAGATGGCCAACCATGACCCCATGGATGTGATGATCGGTATCGACGAATCCGTCCGCGGCGACCCGGCGGCGGCGGCCAAGCACATCCAGGCGGGCGATGCCAAGCTCGCGGTCGGCGACCGCGTGACGGCTGTCGGCGATTTCCGCAAGGCGGTCGGTGTCGATCCGACGAACCCCACGGCACTGTTCAAGCTCGCCTACGAGCTTGATCTGCTGGGCGAAGAGATGGAAGCCATGGCGCTGTATGAGCGTGCGATTGAGCGCCAGCCCGCGCCGATCAACGCGCTGATGAACCTCTCGGTGCTCTATGAGGATATGGGCGAGTACGCCCGCGCGGAGAAGTGCCTGCGCCAGGTGCTCGACACCAACCCCAACCATGAGCGCGCCCGCCTGTTCATGAAGGACGTGCAGGCCTCTCGCGAGATGTTCATCGACGAGGAGCACGACCGCGATATTGCCAAGCGCAACGCGCTGCTCGACACGCCGGTGACGGACTTCGAGCTTTCCGTTCGCGCCCGCAACTGCCTCAAGAAGATGAACATTCGCAGCCTCGGCGACCTGCTTCGTATTACCGAGGCGGAGCTGATGGGCTACAAGAACTTTGGCGAGGCCTCCCTCACCGAGATCAAGGTGATGCTTTCCTCCAAGGGCCTGCGCCTCGGCCAGGGCCTGGAAGAGCAGCACCGCCGCGTCCGCAAGGAGGTTTACGAGCAGCTCCGCGGCAGCGGCAACGAGGCTGCTCTGAACAAGGCTGTTGCCGACCTCGGCCTCTCGGTCCGAGCCCGCAAGGCCCTTCAGATCCTGGGCATTCAGACCCTGGGCGACCTCGCCGCACGGACCGAGGCCGAACTCATGGGCGTCAAGAACTTCGGGGCGACTTCGCTGCACGAGGTGAAGGCCAAGCTCGAGCAGCACGGCCTGGGCCTCCGGCGTCTGGAGTTCTGAACAGGCGATCGAATCACGTCACGCCGGGCGGAGCGAATCTGTCCGGCGTTTTTCTTTGGCTGAACGAGCCATGAAGGGTTATCGCTTGGGCGTCCGGGCGCATCCGGGTCGATAGACTTCCTGCGTGATCAACCGCTTCCGAACGGCCATGGATGGTCTGTACGCCGGCGCCTGCCGTTGGCTGACCTTGCGCACGCGTGCTCAAGAGCTGCCGGCTCCGATGTGGTTTGGGCTGGGTGTCGGCTGCGTGGCGCTGTTCTTCACTGCTTGCTCGTGGATCACCACGCCTGAGCTGGGAGATAGCCGATCATCGACGCGTGAGCGCGAGCGGACCGTTGAAAGGCCCTCTGATTCGGAGGTCGCGCCCGCGCCGGTCTATACGGGGACACGCCTGGAGGGCGAGCCCGACATGCGCGTCCGCATCCGCGAGCGTGCCGAGCGCGTCGAGATCGCGGGGCCACGCCAGGCGGCGGTCAGTGTCGAGATGTCCGGAGTTGCCGCGATCAACCTTCCGACGCCGCTGATTGTGACCGCGGCGGACAACGCGTGGATGATCCGCGACTCGGGCGGCGTGGTGCACCAGTTCCCCCGTATCACGCACAAGCCCGTTGATGCCCTTGCGATTGATGTCCCCGGTGGCATTTCGGGTGCGATGTTCAGCGTGGATGCCAAGGTGCTTCCGGGTGTGATTCGTCTGAGCGGACGCCGGGATCTTTCTCCCGGACTTTTTGATGTCATTGAGCACGTTCCGATGGAGTCGTATCTCCCGGGCGTCATCTCCAAGGAGCTGTACAGCGGCTGGCGCCTGGAGACGTTCAAGGCGCAGGCAATCGCCGCGCGCAGCTACGCGCTGCAGGAACGTGGGCGTCGCATGGCGCTGGGCGTTGCCTTTGATGTTGAGAGCAGCGAGGCGGATCAGGCGTACGGCGGTCGCACGGATCATGTGATTGCCCACCGCGCGGTCAAGGAGACCGCCGGGGTTGTGCTGACCTACGAGGGCCGCTTCCTGCGGGCCTACTACTGCAGCACCGTGGCGGGCCGGGCGGCCAATGCGCGCGACACATGGCCGATCAGCAAGGGGTTTGAGTTCAACCTTGATGCCCCGATTCAGGCTTCCCCGCGCGATGATGCGGACTCTGAGAGCCCTCTGTATCGCTGGACTGTGGCGCGGGATCGGAAGGAACTGCTCAAGCGGATCAAGGAGTACGGACGCACCGCGAACTCGGCGGTGCGCAACATGGATTCGGTGGCGAGGATCGAAGTCTTTGAGCGCAACGAGTTTGGTCGGCCCAGGTCCTTCAAGCTGTATCAGGACGATGGCCGCTGGTACAAGCTGAATGCGGAGGAGATCCGCTTGGCGTGCAACCAGTCGGTCAAGGGTCTGACGGCGATCACCAAGACGAGCCGCATCAGCAGCGGCGATTTTGAAGTGCGGCGAGAATCGACCTCGACCGGGGATGTGCTGGTGTTCGACGGGCGCGGGTTCGGCCACGGTGTCGGTATGAGCCAGTACGGCGCCGAGGGGATGGCCAAGCGCGGACGACAGGCGCGGGACATACTGATGCACTACTACCCCGGCGCGACGATCGAGCGGGCGTACTGATCTCGCTGCAACTCGGTGTCCGAAGCGCGGTAAACCTCCCGGCATTCGTGGAGAAACCGTCATGACGACAGCGGCGATTGCGGCAATGGTCTTCGGCACGAGCCTGATACTCTCGGCGGGTGATGCGCCGCCGGGAACGTGGACCAAACTCGCAACCGAGCCTTACCGGGGCAAACAGGATGACATCTCGTTCGTGACGCCTGATCTGGGCTGGTATGTGAACGGTGGCGGCAAGATCTACCGCACGACCGACGGCGGCGCGACATGGACCAAGCAGATCGAGAAGCCCGGAACTTTCTTCCGCTGCATCGCGTTCGTCGACGAGCAGCACGGCATCGCGGGCAACATCGGTCCTGATTACTTCCCAGGCGTCACCGACACCACGCCCATCTACATCACCAGCGACGGCGGCACGACATGGAACCCCGTGCCCACCGAATCGATCAAGGGTCCCCCCGTCAAGGGACTCTGTGCGCTGGAGGTCGTTCGCAAGCCCTTTATCAACTCCGGCATCCTCGACCACAAGGTGCGCATCGTCGGCGGCGGGCGCGTCGGGGGACCGGTCAGTTTCGTCACCAGCGACGACCTCGGCCAGACTTGGACGAGCCACGACATCAGCGCCCACTGCGGCATGGTGCTTGATGTCCACTTCTTCGATTTCGACAATGGCGTGATCGCCGCCGCCAGCGATGCCGATGTCGAGAAGAGCCACGCCGTCGTGCTGACGACGAGCGACGGCGGCCGCTCGTGGACAAAGGCGTATGAATCGAACCGCCCCTTCGAGTGCACGTGGAAGCTCAGTTTTCCGACCCGCGAGACTGGCTACGTGACCATCCAGTCCTACAACCCCGACCCTGCCGTATCTCAACGATTCGTCGCCAAGACGACCGACGGGGGCAAGACTTGGGCCGAGATCCCCCTCGTTGACGACGCGAAGGTCCGCGAGTTCGGCATTGCCTTCATCGACGAAAGAACCGGCTGGATCGGCGCCATGCCGCATGGCTTTGCCACCACCGACGCCGGCGCGACCTGGCAAAGGGTGGACTTCGGAAATGCCGTCAACAAGATCCGGCTGCTGAGGACCGACACCGGCTACGTCGGCTACGCCATCGGTGTGGAGATTCACAAACTGGTCGTCGAGCGTTGAGCGGTTCGGCGCGGTCAGCGCCCGGCGGCAAGGAAGTACGCGATATAGGCGAACTGGTCCGCTTCAACGCTCACCGGTACGAATGTGGTAGATGATTCGGAGTACGGATAGGAGCGCCAGCGTCCGCGCCGGCGGTCCCAGGCGGCGTTGCTGCCGTAGGACCAGGTGTTGATGGGCTCGCGGACGATGGTCTGGGCCTTGCCGAGGTACCCGCGCGACCAGACGACCTCGGTGGCGCCGATGCTCCGGGCGAAGGAGACGAGGTCCGGCTGATCGGTGGTTTCAAGTCGGTAGGTCTGGGTGGTGCGGAAGTCCGAGCGGCCGATGATGTCGACGGCGGCCGGGTCCGTGCTCACTTGCAGCGTCCGCAGCATCGAAGCCTTCATTTCGGCCTTCTGCTCGTCCGGCCACTCTTCGAAGGGGGTGTCGCGCGAGGCCGCTGTTGATTCCATCTCGCGGAGAGCGTTCTGCAGACGGTCCCAATTCACCTCGCGGACGCGCACGGTCTGGCTGGCGGCGAGCGGCGGCGGGGTGGCGTCGCGCGCGGGGACGAAAGTTGATTCCCAGACGCTGGTGCATCCGCCGAGGAATAGGGCGGCGAGGAGAGCGAGAGCGGAGCGCATGGTGGGCCTCGATCGTGCCGATTACGAGTTGGAATCGGCGGCTTGCATCTGCTTGATGAAGGCGTCGGCCTCGTTGATGGAGGTCTGCATCTCGCTCACGAGGTTGGCGACATCCGACTGGATCGTCGCGGCGGTGCCCTGCAGCGAGGCGATGGCGCGGGCGTTGAGGTTGTGCTTGAGGAAGAGCACCTGATCCTTGAACGCGGCGAGCACGGGGTCCATCTTCGTGCTGGCGTTCTTCATGACGTCGATGAGCCGGTCGTACTGCTGCCGCGTCTCGTTGAGTTGCTGTGCGCTGGAGGCGCGCATTGATTCGTTGGAGTACTCGCCGAGTTCCTTGTTCCACTCCTTGAAGAGCGCATCGGAGACGCGTTCCACTTCCTTGATCCGCGAGCGCACGCTTTCGGCTTTGCTTTCGCTGCGTTCGTATGCCGTCTTCAGCTTGGAGTAGCGTGCCTCGAGGCCCTTGGTGTCGGTGCCGCCGGTGACGGCGAGAAACTCGGCGAGCGCCGACTCAAACTGCTGCTTCGCGTCGACCTGGCTGTCTCGGGCATCATCGACCCGGTTCACGAGCTGCTCGCGCTTGGCGTACCCCATTGTCTCAAGCGCAGCGATTTTGGCGGAAGTGCACGCGACGAGCAGGGAAAGGCCTGAGGCGACCAACCCGAACAAAACGAAGCGAACAAGGCTGTTCATGGCAACAGGCTAACGCGAAGGTAACGGCGAGTCAGTTCGTGTGGTGTTGGGTATCGCCACGGCGGCGTAACCGAACAAAATGCGGTTGGAGTGTGAAGATGCGCAAGAACTGCCGAGTGAAGTTCAGTTCATTCCACGTGTTCTTTTGTCGGCTGCAACGCTTCTGGGCGCCTTGCGAGTGGGTGGGTCCGCTTGACACTTGTTCGGTCAGGCGCGACACTCGTTTCCCCAAATGGAGTGTGTGGGCGTCGGCGGCGGAGTAATCGCCGACGAGATCGTGGGTAACGCGGTACCACCGCGCTGGCCTCGCGAGGGACGGATCCTTCCCATCTCGGCAGTGTGTGAGCTGGGCTCCGATGCCGGATCGCTGGACTCCCGGACGTGTTGCAAGTGCGGTGTGTGCGCTTCGTGGAAAGAACAAAGGAGATAGTCGTGATCAGCAAGTGTTGGAAAAACTCGATGTTCGTGATGGCAGCAGGCTTGGTCTTTGCGACCGGCTGCTCCAATGACAAGGGTGAGGGTGCGAGCAAAATTCAGACGCCCGATTACGCCCAGACGGCGCCCTCTGAAACCTGGCGCGGCCGCAACGTCGAGCCCGCCCCGGCG
>JBGSZV010000180.1:0-9638 GCA_041750235.1 Phycisphaerales bacterium | reverse complement strand
GGCGGGGGCGTCCTGCGCGATGGCGGTGATCGCGAGCGCGAGGGTGAGGGCGGCGGCGCTGGCGACGAGGGCGCTGGAGCGGCTGGAGAATCGAGTGGGGTTGGTCATGTGGGGGTGGGCCCTGGTTGGGGTGGGATTCGTTGGTTGGCTGATCATTATGACGATCGGCAGGATCGGGTGGTTCGTGTTGTGTGAGGTTGTGGGTTGGGGGGCTGGGAGTGCGACGCTGGCGGGGTAGGCCGGTAGAGTATGGTTGGCCGGGGAGAGCCGCCCATTTCAGAGTGGGTATTGAGGAATTGAGGCTCCACGACCTTCTATAAGAGATACGCCTGCGAGCTCTTGCGGCTGCGGGCGTTTGGAAAGGAAGCCAGGACAGATGCCGAACGATAGCCGTTGGATCGCTTTGGGAGCGGGAGTGGTGGCGTTGCTGGCCGGGACGACGGCGGCACGCGGGGCCGATGCGCAGGACCTGGCGAAGTACTTCGGGTTCGGCGATCCGCGGATCGTGGTGGTGGATGACGGGACCGGCCCGGCGCTGGTCGCGGACTTTGATGGCGACGGGATGAACGACCTGGCGGTTGTGAACAACAGCAAGAGCCGGATCGAGATCTACCGCCAGCGGAAGGAAGAGCGGACCGACGAGCAGATGGAGCGGGATGCGAAGGCGAACAAGCTGCCGCCGAACCCGTGGTTTGACCGCACCGAGGTGAGCGTGGCGCACCGGGTGTCGGGGTTCCGGGCGGTTGATGTGGACCGCGACGGCAAGCTGGACATCGTCTACGCGGGATCGCCCGCGGAGGTGGTGGTGCTGCGCCAGAAGGACACGATGTCGTTCGAGGATGCAAGCAAGCGGCGCGTGCCGGACCTCTCGGCGGGCCAGGACGGGTTTGAGATCTCGGATGTGATGGGCGATTCGGACCCCGAGCTGCTGGCGCTGGTGGGCGGGAAGATCAACATCTTTGCGATGAGCGGCGCGACGGTGCGCGGCGAGCCGACGGTGCTGGGATCGAGCGGCAATCTGGTGGCGTTCTTCGTCGAGGATTTCAACGGCGACGGGCTGTCGGACATCCTGGGCGTGATCCCGGACGATCCGTCGCCGATGCGGATGTGGCTGCAGAGCAACACTGCGGGCGGCGGGAAGAGCGGGCAGATCGGCCCGGAGAAGCGGTTCGAGATGCCGGCGCTGGTTGAGGCGGAGCCGATCCGCTTCCCGGGGCGGGCGGCGGCGAGCATCGGAACGATTGAGCGCGCGAGTCGGCGCATCGTGCTGTACGACGTCAAGACCGAGAGCGTGAGCCCCGGTTCGGCGGGGGGCGGCGAGCGCGAGGCGGTGGCGGAGGTGTACGGCTTCCGCGGCGGCGCGAGTAAGGAACGCAGCGTGGTCGTCGGCGATGTGAACGCCGACGGGATGCTGGATGTGCTGGCCACTGATCAGGCGGGCAACAGCGTGGTGCTGTACGTGCAGTCGCAGGCAATCGGTCTTGGCGAAGGGAAGGCGTTCAGCGCCTTCAAGAAGCCCAAGACGGTGGCGGTCGGGCAGTGGGACGATGATCCGCAACTCGAAGCATTCGTGCTGAGCGAGGAAGAGAAAGCAGTGGGCGTGAGCCAGTTTGATCCGGCGACGGGTCGATTGGGTTTCCCGGAGCCGATCGCGGTGGCGACGGCGGGCGCTGCGCCGGTGGCGATGAACTACGCGAAGCTCAAGAACGGCGCGGCGGTGGCGCTGGTGGTGAAGGACAAGCGGGATCACACGCTGGAAGTGCATCGTCCGGCGGCTTCGCCGGGCGGGGAAGCGCCGGCGGCGGTAAGCGTGAAGCTCGAGGGCGTGAGCCGTCCGCCGCAGTCGATTTTGAGCGGAGACTTTGACCGCGACGGCAACACGGACCTGGTGCTGTTCACGCCGAGCGAGCCGATGGTGATGGTGCGCAGTGTGGACGGTCCGGCGGAGGGGATCACGGTGCTGACGGACAAGACGATGCCGCAGTTCGGCCTCGTGCAGTCCGCGGGCCCGGAGAACACCGCGAGCCTTGATATCAACGATGACGGCTTTGACGAGCTGCTGATTGCGGATCAGAACTTCGTGCGTGCGTGCCGCTTTGATGCCGAGAAGGGCTGGAGCGTCATCGAGCAGGTGACGATGCCGGAGGCGACGAGCCAGCTTGTCGGGCTGGACGTGTTGATGGTGGACAACAAGCCGATGATCGTGGCGTCGGATCGCGCGGCCAAGCGGCTGGTGATGATGTCGCGCGGCGAGGCGAACGCGTGGGAAGTGACCGAGCGCCTGCGGCTGACGGGGTTCAACGTCGGCGCGCTGCGGGTCGGTTCGTTCGCGGGCGACGGCCAGCCGAACATCCTGTGCCTGAGCGAAGAGAGCTTTGCGCTGGTGCGGCTGTCGGGCGAGCGGGTGGCGCTGGAGGAGTTCGCGGCGTACCGCAGCGATGAAGAGGAGCGCTTCGAGCACGAGATGGAAGTCGGCGACCTGAACGGCGACGGGTTCATCGATCTGGTGGTGTTGGATGCGCGTGAGCAGATGTGTCAGGTGTTCACGCTGTCGGCGGCGCGGAAGCTGTACCTCGCGACGGAGTTCAAGGTGTTCGAGAGCCGCTTGTTCTCGCGTGGCGACAGCCGTCAGTTCGAGCCGAGCGCGGCGATTGTGACAGACCTGACGGGCGACGGGGCGAACGACCTGCTGCTCGAGGTGCACGACCGGTACATGATTTATCCGCAGATGGTGAAGTAGGAAGCGTCCGGCGCTGCGGCGCGAAAGCGATAGTTGAATGAAGGCCGTGAACCGTGTGGTTCGCGGCCTTTCTCTTTGACATCGCATGTGTTGAATGAACTGATGCCGCCGCGAGGACTGTCTTAGGCGCTCGGCGGCGGCATGAGCGGGATGCCGCGGCGCAGCATCGTTGAGAGCGGCGGGTAGGTCATCTCGAAGCGGGAGCCCATGAAGTTTTCGATGGGCTGGCCGAGGCGGTTGGTGACGTCCTCGACGAGGTTGGTGTACCAGGGGATGTAGGGGCACAGCGTGCCGGCGAGGCCGCCGGGGAGCATCATCGGGACTTCCGCGATGGGGATGGTCTGGCGTTCGAACTCACTTTCGATATGGCCGTGCGTGTAGGTGAGTCGGTCAAGCAGGTGGGCGCGGGGCGGCGTGAAGACGTTGAGATCGCGGTGCACGAAGACGTCGAACATCACCCGTTCGACGGGGGTGTTCAAGAGGACCATGAAGCCGGATTCGGGCGACTTGGGCATTGCGTACCGGTCGTCGAAGCGGCGCAGGCGTGTGCCGAACACGCAGGTGGTCAATCCCTCGTTGCCGACCGGTCCGGCGGCGAGTTCGAATCGCTTGAAGCCGCCCGATTCAACAGTCTGGATTTCCGGTGAGGTGGGGCTGCAGAAGCGTTTGAGCAACTGGAGCTGTCCCTCGCTGGAGCCCTCGGGATCCAGCGGCTCCTTGGTGAAGCCGCGGACTTCGCCGGTCGGTGTGTACACCGCTTCGTAGGACATTGGCCACGCGCGCGAGCTGAGGCGGCGGAAGCCGACGAAGCCGGTGACATGGCCCACGTCGAGCAGTGTGGGATCTTCAGGGCACGGGAACACGAAGACGGTGACGAAGCGGACCTGTGCCTGCACGCCCCACACGCCGCCGGCGCCCTCGAACATCTTCTTGCGGGACTTCTCAGCCTCGGTCGCGCTGCGCGTCTGGCTGTGGTTGGCCATGAGCATCGCGAGCGTCTTGCGGTCGCCGGAGCATTCGTTGACGGCGGACTCGAACTGATCGATCGCGGCGATGGCCGAGGCGATCGCGTCGGCGGGTGCGCCGCGCTGACGGCAGACCTCAAAGAAGCGGGCCATGCTGGCGGCACCGGGGACTTCGCTGACGATCTGGATGGGGTCTGACTCCCTGACCATGCGTGTGATGCGCCAGGTCAGGCCGCGGTTGAGGCCGAGCTCGCGGGCGGATTCACGGGTTTTGGTCGGGTCGAGGCCGATGTGGGCCAGGAGGGTGGCCACGCCGGATCGGGCCCTGTGGAACGCTGCAATGACATCCGCCAGCGTCGCCCGGCCCTCGATGCGGGGCTCAAGCGTGCGTACCTGGACTTCGGGGATGCTGAGCGACGTGGGCATGGACACTCATTCTCGGCTGGAGGAAGGGGTCTCTGCAAGTGTACATCGATTGCGACATTAATCAAGACATCAGAAAAAATGTCACACGTGACACTTGACGGGACGTGGAGCAAGGTTATCTTGCTGTAAACCGGTCGGGTTAAACGTCACCCGCGCTGGCGACCATCCAGAAAGAGCCTGTGGGCTTTGCGAGGAGAAGAAGAACATGTTTGGATCGATGACCGCTCGTGCCGTGACCGGCGTGATGCTCGCTGGGGCGTTCGTGCTCCCGGCCAGCGCGGCTTACAACGTGAGCGTCGGCGCCAGCGCTCCGACCTATGCCACGACGCTGAACTTTGATGAAGTTGGCGGCCCGACCGGCAGCCTTGCGCTCGGCGACCAGCCCTGGACGGGCCTGGGCCTCACCGTGACTTCGGGCGAGGGTGCGCGTTTCGTCGGCAACCTGAGCACGAATCCCGGCTTCGGCTGGCTGCCCAACAACAACGTGCTGTACGCCCCGTACGGCGGGTTCTTTGACTTTGATTCTCCGGTCACCGAGTTCTCCGCGCAGTACTGGGACTCCTCGGGTCCCGCGACCTTCATGGGCGGCGGCGCGGTGGTTGCTCTGTTCCAGGGTGACACCAAGGTCGCCTTCGTTCAGATCCAGAATCCCGCCTACGGCGGCGTCGGTGACAGCTGGGTCAATGTGACGACCACGGATGGCAGCACGTTTGATCGCGTTGCCCTTCTCGGCTTCGGGTTCTTCCCCGAGGCGTACATCGACAACGTTTCCTGGAACGCGGTCCCGACCCCCGGCGCCACCGGCCTGCTTGCTCTCGCCGGCCTCGCGGGGCTGCGTCGCCGTCGGTGATCGATTCGAGTTCTCTCATTTGCACTTCCCGGAACTCCCGCTTGACAGCGGGTGTTCCGATTCAGACTCCCGCGCTGTGCGGGTTGACATCTTTCCGAACGAACAAGGCGACGCATTTCATGAACACGTTCACCATCGCCGCGGCGCTCCTTTGTGTTGCCGGTGCAGCCGTCGCGGAGCCGACCATCGAGTGGATTCCTTCGGGCTTCCTGATTACTGACCTGTCGTACGACGGCACGGTCGGCGCCGGCAATCAGGTCAACGACGGCAGCTACGAGACTTTCCGCTGGGACGCCGAGACCGGGGCCGTTCGCCTTGGGCGCGGCACTGTGGCGGCGATTGGCGTCGGCGGCGGCTCTCCGGATATCTCCCACGACGGCGCGTTCATCTCTGCATCGATTCTCAGTTCTGACAACAGCTCGACGCTGGGAATCTGGTCATCGCTCGATGGGTGGCACGAGGCGTTCCCGACAGGCGCCAGCGGCGGAATCCTGGTCGATCAGACCTACGCCTCAGCGTGGGGTCTTTCAGGCAATGGCTTGCATCTCACGGGGTACTACTACTTCGGCGCACCGGCCCGCGCCACGCCGTGCACTTGGTCCGTCGCCGGCGGAATCAACCAGTTGATCTACACACCGGGGAAGAACTCCCGTGTGAACGCGTCGAACTTCGACGGCACGATCGTCGGAGGCTGGGAGGATCGCGGCGGCCCGTGGTACCCGGTGGTGTGGCGCGACGGCGTTCGCCTGGACCTGACTGCTCCCGACAGCATGGGCACGGTCGAGTGCATCAACACGGACGGCACAATCGTGGTCGGCACTTCGATGGACACCGCCGTTGCGACGCGCGTGCCGACGATCTGGCGCTGGAACGGCGCTTCCTACGACATCCAGCGGCTGAACTATCTTCCCGGCACCCAGCCGGGGCTGGGGCAGTCCAGATTCTCGAGCGTTTCCGATGACGGTCAGATCGCGGTTGGCACCAACATCTACACCCAGAACCCCGGCGGAAACGTCGCAGGCATCATCTGGACGCCCGAAACGGGAATCGTGAAGGACACGGATTACCTCGCCAGCCTCGGCCTGAGTTCGCAAATCCCGGCGAACTTCCTGATCCGCGACTGCTCCGCGGTTTCTCCCGACGGCTCGACGATCGCATTCCTCGGGCTGTACACCGATCACTTTGAGTATCAGGCCTTCCTCGTCCACCTCAATCCGCCGCCCGCTTGCCCGGGCGATGCGAATGGAGACTTCCTCGTGGATGGTGCTGATCTGAGCGTGCTGCTCTCGCAGTTCGGGCAGAGCGTGATTCCCGGCAGTGGCGGCGACTTGAACGGCGACGGCAGTGTGGACGGCGCTGATCTCAGCGTGCTGCTGTCCAACTTCGGCGGCGGCGGCTGCATCTGAAGATCGCGCGTGCAGGCTCTTCAAGTTCATTCGTCCAAGTTCTGATTGAGGCTCCGTGTCGACACCCTTGGCTTCTCACTCATAAGCGAGTTCATCCATGATTCAGGTATCGATTGCCGCCGTCCTGGCCCTGTTCGCGGGTTCCGCCCTTGCTCAGCCGACGATCGAGTATCTGCCGTCGGGGTACATCGCGACTGATATCTCGTCGAATGGCGAGGTCGCGGTCGGGAATGTGTTGCTCGACGGCTCGTACGAGACGTTTCGCTGGACGAGCGCCTCGGGCGTGCAGCGGCTCGGGCGTGCGTCGGTTCCGGTGATTGGCCGGGGCGCGGGGACGCCGGATGTGTCGCACGACGGCACGCGGGTGTCGGCGTCGATTCTGAGCAGTGATACCCGGTTGACGCAGGGGGTGTGGGACATCGCGACGGGTTGGATCGAGACCATGCCGCCACTGCCGGTTGATTGTGCTTCGATCGATGAGAGCTACGGATCGGCGTGGGGACTGTCGGGCGATGGATCGACGCTCACGGGCTTCTACTGGAACGCTTCAGCGGATGCGCGGGCGTGCACTTGGACGAGCGGCGACGGGGTTGTGGCGTTGTCGCAGGGCGCGACCACCAGCGCGCGTGTCAACGCGGCGAACTTCGACGGATCGATCGTTGTCGGCTGGGAAGAACTGGCGACGGGCGAATGGCAGCCGCGGGCGTGGCGCAACGGCGTCAAGCTGATCCTGGATCCGGGCCCCGCGTTTAATGAGGCCCAAGGGGTCAATACGGACGGATCGATCATCGTCGGCGAGTCGTATGACCCAGCGACTGCAACCCGGGTCGCCACCATCTGGCGGTGGAACGGGGCGTCGTACGACACGCAGCGCGTGGGCTACCTTCCGGGCACGATTCAGATCCAGGGTTTCTCGTCGCTCGAAAGCGTGTCGGACGATGGCGAGCTTGCCGTTGGGTTCAACCGGTTCAACAACTCGCCGCAGAGTGCGGGGATGGTGTGGACGCCGGATACAGGGCTGATGAAGGGCGAGGACTACCTCGCGACGCTGGGGCTGAGTGTCGGGGCGGGGAACACCATCGTCTCGTTCTCGAGCGTTTCGCCCGACGGGACGGCGTTCACGGGAATCATCCAACAGATTCTCTCGGGCGCGCTGCAGTCGTTCATTGTGCATGTTCCGCCGGTCGAGTGTCCCGGCGACACGAATGGCGACAACGCCGTGAACGGGGCGGATTTGTCGGTGCTGCTGTCGCAGTTCAACCAGTCGGTGACGCCGGGGACGGGCGCGGACTTCAATGATGACGGCGTCGTGAACGGGGCGGATCTGAGCGTGCTTCTGTCGAGCTTCGGCAGTGAGTGCTGAGTGTGAGAGCGTGGTCGGGGGTGGACGGATCGCTTGTGCTTCACCGCGAAGCGGCGATCCGTGCAAGGTGTGGTGGACTGATCAGGAGGAATGAATCATGAAGAGCATGTCATTGGTGTGCGCCGCGATCGTTGCCGGCGCTGGTACGACGGCCGGGGCCGCGATCGTTCAGATCGATGTGTTCGGGGTCGTGGATTTCAACGTCATCCAGGGCTCGCATGCCGGGATTCCGTCGGGCTCTCCGGTGCACATGGGGTTCCAGGTGGACTCCACGAACTTCGCAAACAGCGGTTCGTTTCCGACGCGCGGGTACTCGATCGACCTTGCATCGTTCACCATGACGGTCGGCGCCGCATCGGTCCTCTTGGACAATCCGCAGCCGGGGCCGGCGTACTTTGTGCTTCGCAACAACGATCCGGCGGTCGATGGATTCTTTCTCTCGAACAACACTGATGTTTTCAACCCGTTGGATGTGCATATCCCGGGTCTGGCTCCCACGCACGAGCTGAACTTTCACGCCACGTATCCGGGCTCGACGCTCTCGTCGCTCGATATCCTTGATGCGGTGGGCAGCTACGACCTCACCGGGATTCAGGTTTATCAGTGGACCATCGGTCGCTTCGGCAACTTCGGCGCTGAGTATGCTTATCAGAGCATGACGATCAGCGTGGTTCCGACGCCCGGCGTCGCGGGCCTCGCCGGGGTGGCGGGTCTGTGCGCGATTCGGCGTCGCCGCTAAGCCGGCTGGCGCGTCAACACGGAACAAAGCACCACCGGCGGCGCTGCTGAGCAGCGCCGCCGGTTGTCATTTGCCGGTGAGCACGACGACGCCGGAGAGGACCATGGCGATGCCGATGCCCTTTTTGATGGTCATCGGCTCCTTGAGGATGAGCCAGCCGAGGAGGACGCCCACGGCGGGGGCGAGGCAGAATGCGATGGGCTTGATCTTTGAGACGGCTTCGAGATTGAGCGCGCTGTAGAAGCAGATCATGGCGATGGCGCCGGCGATGATGCCGGAGCCCAAGGTGATCTTGAGGATGGTGGCGAGGTCGGCGCCGCCGGCCGATGCGTCGCCGATGCGCCACCAGTTACCAGGCTCCTTCTGCAGGCGCACCACCACGATGTAGTAGACGGCCCAGAGAATGGGGATGGCGACGGTGGAGCGGATGGTGATGGCGGTGATGGGGCCGATCTGCTTGCTGTGGAGGACGCTCTTGGTGAAGACTTCACCGACGCCCCAGGCGAGGCCGGCGCCGATGGCGAGGAGGATGGCGGGGTTCATGGGCGGTGGCTCCGGGTGGAGGAGGATTTCTCTATCGCTCGCGCGTGACACGTTCTATAGTCGGCTGGGTCGATCGAGGAGAGCCAAGATGCGCATAGCGGTGATGGTGGTGATGGTCCTGATGACCGGCGTTCACGCGATGGCGGGCGACCTCTCGCAGCCGGGGGCGCACCAGGCGGGGTATCGCACGGTGACCGTGACCCGCGATCCCGGGCTGGGGTCGGGCACTTTCACGGCGTTGCTGTACTACCCCGCGACGAGCGCGGGGTCCGAGACGCCGTTGGATACGACCGGGGGGATGTACCCGGCGGTGAGCTTTGGGCATGGCTTCTTCCAGGCGACGACTCAGTACGACGACCCGATGGCGCACCTGGCGACACACGGGTACTTCGTCATCGCGAGCAACTCGGAGACGGGGCTGTTCCCGAGCCATCAGCAGTTTGCCAACGACTTGCGGTCGTGTCTGTCGTGGCTGGAACAGCAGAATGCGGATGCGGGGTCGCCCTACTTCGGGCGCATCAACACCCAGGCGTTTGGCATGAGCGGTCATTCGATGGGCGGCGGGTGCAGCATCGTGGCGAGCGCGGCGGATGCGCGGGTGCGGGC
>JBGSZV010000179.1:0-5379 GCA_041750235.1 Phycisphaerales bacterium | reverse complement strand
ACCGTCACCGACGGCGTGGTTCCGATCGCCGCGATCGTCACGCTCACCTACAACGGCGCGGCCGATACCACGCCGCTCGCCTCGACCAGCACCGGCGCCGGCAACGGCGTGGCGATGGCCGCCGAGGACGACGAGATCGATATCCAGCAGATCGCGACCCCCGAGACCAACACCCGCGATGTCGCCATCATGCCGCTCGTCGGCACGATCACGACCAACGGGTCGTCCCCCGCGCCGTTCGGCACCAAGGTCTACGCCATGATCGCGGTCCCGACCGTCAACTCGATCACCGCGACGCACAACAACATCGAGTTCACCATCAAGCGCGGCGACCGTGATGAGTCGGCCCACTTCCGCTCCTTCGAGGCGTGGACCAACTGGTGGTTCGGCATCGAGCGCGACCTCTACCTCCTCCGCGACAGCGACAACTTCCAGTTCTACGAGAACACCAAGTTCAGCGACGAGGACAACGACGGCACCGCCGAGGACAGCGTCTTCGACGACGCCATCAAGCTCACCGTCAACGACCGCTCCATCACCTCTGTCACCTTCACTGGTGTCGGCGAAACCAAGGACGAGAAGGTCGCGAACGGCCGCGTGAGCTTCTGCTGGGACGTGCTCCGCTCCAGCGACGGCACCTACGACACCCTCTACCGCAACGGCTACGAGATCGGCGGGCGTCCGATCCTCTCCAACACCGTCGTCACCACCAGCAACGGCCGGTTCGAGATGCACGTCTCGGCGCCCATCTCCGCCTTCAGCGGCCGCACCCGCTTCAACGCGATCGGATGGCCTGTCATCCTCGTGGTCGAACTTCCCAACGGCGAGCGCTACGTTGCCTCCAGCCTCGTCAACAGCGCCGGCACAAACGATCCCGACGGCTCCGGCCCCGGCCGCGCCGGCGACCCGCTCCTCTTTGCCACCAACAACCGCACGCAGACCGCTCCGGATGACGCCAGCAACGCGCGTCAGTTCGATATCAATCTCACCAACATTGGCAGCCAGCAGGTCTTCCCCGAGTGGAACACCATCGCCTTCCCCCACGCCAGCGGCTTTGCGCGGGCTTCCAACAACATCCCGGTCCTGCCCAACGGCGTGACCAGCACCAACGTCCGCGTCGGTTCCGCTCTGCCCTTTGTTGACCCCGTCGATCAGTTCGTCTGGTGGAAGGAGAACTCGCAGGACGGCCTGTGGACCATCAGCGACGACGATACGAGCGGCTCCTTCGACTCGATCGTGATCGACGCCGACTGCTTCTCCAACTTCTACTTCACCATGACCAGCTTCGGCGTGCAGGTCGGCAGCGGCCTCACCAACCTCGTCGGCGGCTACGCCCTCGGCTTCTACAACAACTCCGGCGAAGACCTCGGCACCTTCCAGTTCGGTACGCCTTTGACGGGCAATGCCGTCTTCAGCCCCACTTTCTTCCCCAACAACACCACTACGCAGGGCTGGACGCTCGCCACCGTCTCGGCGGCCTTTGCCACCGGCAGCGCCTTCGGCACCGCCAACAGCCGTTCGGACTACATCATCGTCTTCGCCAACAACGGCGACGACGGCATCCAGGTCCAGAGCCTCGACATCGCCAGCCCCGCCGGCAACGACAACCCCAACGACCTGGGCGCGATCGATGCCGGCACCGCGGCCTTCATCCACTACACCGCCAACTGATCGGTTCGGATGATCTCAGTCGCATTCCCGGCGGGGGCTCACGACGAGCCCCCGCTTTTTCGTTTTGCACCGGCCCATCCGCCGACTACCATCTTGTGGTTACCCACACGGAGGTTCCACCCATGCGCATGATGCGCGTCCCGGCGATTCTCATGGCGCTCGCCTCGTCGGCGCCCGCATTCGCCCAGTTCAACGTGCCGTCAACGACGAGCGTCCGCGAGCGGATCACCGGCGAGTTCGTCGAGGCGACCGGCGCGCCGACTCCAGCGGCCGGCGATCAGATCGCGGCGTTCTATGCCAACGAGGTGGTCGGCCGGTTTGTCGTCGAGACCGACGCGAATCGCGAGTTCGAGTTGATCATCTACGGCGACGATCCCGACACATCGCTTGTCGAAGGCCCCCGTCGCAATCAGCGCGTGACGTTCAAGTACTTCGACGCCAGCTCCAACCAGACGATCGATCTGGATGTCCTCAACACCAGCGGCGAGCTATTCAACTTCTCCTACCAGGGCGAGGATGTCCCGCCGCTTCCCATTCCGCTTCCCGGTCTCGACCTGACTCCCACCCGCAACCTCGATCTCCGTGTCGCAGGAAGCGACGGGGGGGGAGGCGATGGCGGGGGCACTACCGATCCCGGGGTGAAGTACGACGTCGACGCCGACGGCAAGATCACCACCGAGGATGCCGCCCAGATCCTTCGGATCGTCGGCGGTTCGAGTGCCGTCTCGGGCGATGTCCGCAAGCGCGCCGATGTCAACGGCGACGGAAAGGTCTCCACGGCCGATGCGATCGAGGTGCTGCGAAACCGGTAGATCAAGCGGCTTCACGCTGCTTGAGCTGGTGGCCGTCGTGGGCCTGCTGGCAATGACCGCAGGGCTGGTCGCCGCCAGCCTCGGCGGAAGTTCCGTGGCCGCACGCCAGCGCCGCGCGCTGGAGGGACTGACCACCGAACTTCTGGTCACGCGGATTGAAGCGATGCGCACAGGGTCCGAACGCGAACTCCGCGTGGTGGTGGGGGATGAGTCCCTCCGCACGAGCACTTCCGGGCGGGAGCGATCGTGGCCGGTCAAGCAACTGGTGGGAGTTGCATCACGCCAGGAGTTCAGTGCCCGCTTTGACCCCTCCGGCCGCACCAGCGAACGCGCGTGGAACTTCACACGGCAGGCCGAGGCCGCGAATACACTGTTTGTGATCGAGTTCGATCCCGTTTCGGGCGCCCCGCATCTGCGGCGCGCTTCGGAACGGAGCCCGTTCACGGAGGATCGGCCATGACCATCGCGCGGAGGCGCACGCTCCCACCCCTGGGGAGCACTGCTACCCGGGGATTCTCGCTCATCGAGATGTTGTTCGTGATCGCGATCATCGGATTGATCGCGGCGTTGATCCTGCCGCGCCTGGGCGGCGCGTTCGGCAAGTCGCAGGTGCAGACGACGACCGCTCAGCTGAGTTCGCTCACCACGGCGGTCGAACAGTTCCGCCTCAATGTCGGCCGCTACCCGACCAAGGAAGAGGGCCTCGGCGCGCTCCTCAAGAAGCCCGACAACGTCGAGGGCTGGAGCGGACCCTACCTCGAGAAGAAGATCGTTCCCCACGACGGGTGGAAGCGCGAGTTCATCTACACCCCCGATGACGAGTGGAAGTTCATCATCAAGTCGCTCGGCGCCGACGGCAAAGAGGGCGGCGAGGGCGAGAACGCCGATCTTGATAACCGCTCATGACCCCGCTCACCCCGCCGACAACTCCCGCCGGAGTGACGCCGCAGTTCGATGCGCGCCGCTTCATCGAGCGGCTCGTCGCCCAGAGCGAGATTTCGCTGGATGATGCGCGGCTTGTCCAGGAAGTCGCGCGACAGAACGGCGTCTCGCGCCTCCGTGCCCTGCTCGACCTCGGCCTCCTGAGCGAGTCGAGCCTTGCCGACCGCCTCGCGTCATTCATGGGTTGCGCGCGGTGGAACGCGCAGGATGAATCCGCCGAGCCGGCGTTGGACGTGCCTGAAGAGTTCATGCGCAGCGTCGGTGCGCTGGTGCTTGATGACGACGGGCGTCCGCGCGTGGTCATCGCCGATCCCTCCGACCATCACGCATGGGACGCCCTGCTCGGTCGGTTCGAGGATGCACCCCACGCCGAACTTCGCATCGAGGTCGCGACCCTCAAGGACATCCACGCCTATCTGGAACTGAAGCGCGAGAGCGTCGGGCGCGCCGACGCCGCCAGCGCCACGCCGCTGGATGTCTCCTCCGAACTCAGCGCCCTCCGCGACATGGCCTCCGAGGCGCCGGTCATCCGCTTCTTCAATCAGGCCGTCGAACGCGCGATGGAACTCGAAGCCTCCGACATTCATCTGGAACGCTTTGACCGCCGAATCAGCCTGCGATTCCGTGTTGACGGCATCCTCATCGAGCAGCCGCCCCCGCCCGCGAACCTCTACGAGCCGCTGCTCTGCCGTGTGAAGATCATGTCGAACCTCGACATCGCCGAGCGCCGACGGGCGCAGGACGGCCGCATCCGCCTGCGCCTCCGCGGGCGCAACGTCGACATGCGTGTCTCGATCGTTCCCACGATGTACGGCCAAGATGCCGCGATCCGTCTGCAGGACCGCCAGCGGCTCTCGGGTATCTCGCTCACTCATCTTGGTTTCCAGCCCGAGCACATCGAGGGGCTCTTCAAGGTTGCCAGCAAATCGCACGGCATCCTGCTCATCACCGGCCCGACCGGCTCCGGCAAGACGACCACCCTCTACGCCATCCTTCAGCAGCTCGTCTCGAGCGAGATCAAGATCGTTACGGTCGAAGACCCCGTCGAGTACGCGATGGACGGCGTGAACCAGATCCAGGTCAACCCGGCCATCAACCTCACCTTCGGCAACACCCTCCGCAACATCCTGCGCCACGATCCCGATGTCATCCTGATCGGCGAAATCCGCGACAAGGAAACCGCCGAGATGGCCTTCCAGGCCGCGCTGACCGGCCACATGGTGCTCAGCACGCTGCACACCAACGACGTGCCGGGCACGTTCGTGCGGCTGGTTGATATGGGCGTGGAGCCGTACCTCGTGAACGCGGCGGTCGAGGGCGTGTCGGCCCAGCGGCTGTTGCGGCGCTTGTGTCCGACCTGCCACGGGGCTGAGGGCGTGAAGGATGGCTGCCGTACCTGCGGCGGCATCGGCTATCGCGGGCGTGTCGGGGTCATGGAGTTCGCGACGCTTTCGACCGCGGTGAAGCGCATCATGCTCGAAGGGGGCGAGGAGCATCGGATCCGCGAGGCGCTGGCATCGTCGGGGTATGAGTCGCTGCACACGGCAGCGCGGAAGCTCGTGACTTCGGGTGTGACCGACGAGGCCGAGGTGGCCCGGGCGCTCGGGCAGGCGGCGAGTCTCTAAGGCGGCAGCAGCGTGACCAACTTTGCCTACACCGCGATCCCTGTCTCCAGCACCGCGTCGGGTGTGGTGGCCGGCACGCGCGAGGCGATCGATGAACGCTCGCTCCGGTCGGACCTCCGGACCCAGGGGTTGATCGCGGTCGATGTGCGACCGGTGAGCCTGATCGATGCGGCCCGCGGCGCCTTCGGGCGCGAGCGGCTGCGACGGTCCGATTCCGTTTGGTTCTTCCAGACGCTCCGGGCGATGCTCGGCGGCAAGGTCCCGATCGAGTCAGCGATCACGACGATGCGCGAGGTTGCCCCCAACAAACGGCTCATCCGGGCGGAGAT
>JBGSZV010000178.1:0-6833 GCA_041750235.1 Phycisphaerales bacterium | reverse complement strand
GTCGCCGCGGAGCGGGCCGCCGGGAGTCGCGCCGGGGGGCGGGGGGATGTAGCCGTGGAGGGCGACGCCGACGGCACCGGTCAGCACAAGGAGGCCGCTGCGCCAGTGGATGCGGCGACCGATGAGCGATTCCCCCACGATGGTGAGCGCCGCGGCGAGCCAGACGAGGGCGTCGAGCAGGAAGCCGTGGGAGTAGAGGAGGGCGGTCTCGGGGATCTGCACGCGGGTGGGGTCGAGGTCCCAGTAGGGCAGGCGGACGCGGGTGGACTGGGCGCGGAGGAGCGCGGTGAAGAGGAGCGCGGCGAGCGCAATCCAGCGGAGGATGGTGGAAGTGCGATTCACATGTTCACCGCAGAGACGCAGAGATCGCAGAGGAGTTCAGAATGGAGAGTAGCCACAGATGGCACAGATAGACACAGATACGAAGCAGTGATGACAGACAGATTCATGAATCCATCCGTGTTCATCTGTGTCATCCGTTGCTTGCCTTCTCGGCGCTCTCTGCGTCTCTGCGGTGAGAACGGCTGCCGTGCTCGTACAGCGCGAGCAGAGCGAGCACGAGGACCGTCTGGCCGCCGATCAGGATCGCGGGCCAGCCTTCGACTCGGCCGAGGATGATGCCGGAGAGGCCGGTGAGGGCGGTGCAGCCGCAGATCACGCCCACCGTTCGGCGGACGCTGAGGCCGCGGGCGCGGAGGCGGTGGGAGAAGTGCTGCTGGTCGCCGACGAAGGGGCTCTTACCCTGTGAGAGACGGATGACGGTCACGCTCGCGAGGTCGTAGAGCGGGATCGCCAGCACGCAGAGCGGCATGAAGACCGCATGCCACGGGGTGCGGGTGACGATCGCGCCGGGGAGCGTGTCACCCTCGGGGTTGGCGAAGGTGATGCGGGCCGTCAGGAAGGCGAGCAGGAAGCCGACGACGAGGCTGCCGCCGTCGCCCATGAAAATCTTGGCGCCGCCAGGACGTGGCGCATTGAAGACAAGGAAACCAAGCAAAGCGCCCAGGAGAAGGGCGAGGAGCATGGCGATGAACCACTGGGCGTTGAGGACGGCGGTTACGAGGAAGAACGCGGAGGCGACGGAGCCGACGCCGGCGGAGAGGCCGTCCATATTGTCGATGAAGTTCATCGCGTTGGTGACGGCGAGGAACCAGAAGATCGTCAGGGCGATGGAGGCCCACGCCCCCCACTGCCCGTGGTTCTCGAGGAATGTGAAGAGGCGGACATCGGCGCCGAAGACCATCGTGAACGCGGCGCCGGCCATGATGAGCAGCTTGGGGATCGCGCCGAGGGCACGGCGGTCGTCGATCAGCCCGATGATGTGCAGGACGAAGAGGCAGAGCAGGAGGATCAGCGCCTCGCCGGATTTTTCCTTCATGCCGGGGACGAACTTCTCGATGTCGGGGTAGGCGCGGGCGACGGCGTGCGTCGGGTCGAGGAGGAGCGCGAGGCCCAGGAGCACGGGCAGCGCGATGGTGAGAAAGATGGCGACGCCGCCGATGTTCGGCACGCGGCGGACGAGGGGCTTGATGTGGCCAGCGGCGCCGAGGGAGTCGTGCAGACGCTTCCAATCGCCCACGCGGATGCACAGCGCGGTGAGGCCGGTGGACATGATGAACGCGGCGACCACGAGCACCGCGACGAGGGTGAGCATGGGAGGAGAATACTCACCACGGAGACACGGAGGCACGGAGAAGAAAGTTGAGAAAGAAAAAGGGAGGCCGTGGGGCCTCCCGATGAGTGAGCTTGAGATGTACAGGATGCTCATTCCTTGCGGGGGCGGATGTCCATGTCGAGGTTCTTGACGAGGAAGGACCAGAGGTCGGAGATCTCTTCGATCGACTTGGAGGTTGGCTTGCCCGCGCCGTGGCCGGCCTTTTCCTCGATGCGGATGAGCACCGGGGCGTCGCCGGACTGTGCGGCCTGAATGGCGGCGGCGAACTTGAAGGAGTGGCCGGGGACGACGCGGTCGTCGGTGTCGGCGGTGGTGATCATCGTGGCGGGGTACTTCGTGCCCTTCTTGATGTTGTGGTAGGGCGAGTAGGCGAGGAGGGCCTTGAACTCCTCGGGGTCGGCCGAGCTGCCGTAGTCGTCGGTCCAGTAGCGGCCGGCGCTCCATGTGTGGAACTTGAGCATGTCCATGACGCCGACGGCGGGCAGGGCCGCGCCGAAGAGTTCGGGGCGCTGTGTGATCACGGCCCCGACGAGCAGGCCGCCGTTGGACCCGCCGCGGATCGCGAGCTTGCTGGGGTTGGTGTAGTTGTTGGAGATGAGGTACTCGGCGGCAGCGATGAAGTCGTCGAAGACGTTCTGCTTCTGGAGCTTGGTGCCGGCCTTGTGCCAGTCCTGGCCGTACTCACCGCCGCCGCGGATGCAGGCCACCGCGTAGACGCCGCCGAGTTCCATCCACGCGAGGTTGGAGGGGGCGAAGCCGGGCGTAATGGGGACGTTGAAACCGCCGTAGGCGTAGAGGAGCGTGGGGTTGCTGCCGTCGAGCTTCACGTTCTTCTTGGAGGTGATGAACATGGGGACGCGCGTGCCGTCCTTGGATGAGTAGAAGACCTGCTTGGTCTCGTACTCGTCGGGGTTGAAGTCGACCTTGGCCTGGCGGAGCATGGTGCTCTTGCCGGTGATCATGTCGTAGCGGTAGATGCTGGGAGGCACGGCAAAGGACGAGAAGCCGTAGAAGGTCTCGGTGTAGTCGCGGCGACCGCCGAAGCCGCCGGCGGAGCCGATGCCGGGGAACTCGACGTCGCGGACGTGGGTGCCGTCCATCGCGAAGAGGCGGACCTGGGTGACGGCGTCCTTGAGGTACGTCGCGGTGAACATGTTGGCGACACAGCCGGTGCCGACAAGGGTTTCCTTCGCCTCGGGGATAATCGTCTTCCAGTTGGCCTGATCGGGCTTGCGGATGTCGATGGCGATGACGCAGCCCTTGGGAGCGGGCTTGCCGGTGGTCGCGTCGCGCTTGGTCTGGAAGTAGAAGACCGGGCCGTCGTTGGCGATGAAGCTGTACTCGAGCTCGAAGTCGTCGATCAGGTCAACGGTGCTGGAGTAAGGCTCGGTGAGGTCCTTGTAGGTGACGCGGTTGCGGTCGTCGGTGCCGATGCTGGTGCCGATGATGAGGTAGCGGCCATCTTCGGTGACGCCGGCGCCGAAGTTCCAGTCGGGCTGGTCGCGACGCTCGTAGACGAGGACATCCTCGGACTGCGAAGAGCCCAGGCGGTGGTAGTACACCTTCATGTTCTTGTTGAGCGCGGTGAACTCTTCACCCTTGGGCGGCTGCGGGAAGCGGCTGTAGAAGAAGCCGCGGCTGTCGGGGGTCCAGGAAACGCCGGAGAACTTGATCCAGCGGAGTTCGTCGGCTGTGTCCTTGCCGGCATCGATGTCGCGGACGCGCCAGATGTTCCAGTCGGAACCGGACTGGGCGACGGCGTAGGCGACGTACTTGCCGCAATCGCTGACTGAGAAGCCGGAGATGGCGAGGGTGCCGTCGGCGGACATGGTGTTGGGGTCGAGCAGGACGCGCGGCTCTGCGGTGAGGGAGTCCATGACGTACCAGACCGCCTGGGGCTGGAGGCCGTCGTTCTTGGTGAAGAAGTAGCGGCCGCCGGCGCGGAAGGGAGCGCTGTACTTCTCGTAGTTCCAGAGCTTGGTGACGAGTTCCTTGATCTGGGCGCGCTGCGGGATGGTCTCGAGGTACCCGAAGGTGACCTTGTTCTGGTCCTTGACCCAGGCCTCGACCTCCTTGGACTCGCGGACGTCGGCCTCGAGCCACTGGTAGGGATCGGGAACCTTCGTGCCGTGGTACTCGTCGACGCGGTCCACGGTCTTGGTCTGCGGGTAGTTGAAGGGACCGGCGAAGGCGGCGGCGCTGCAGAGGAAGCAGGCGGCGGCCGAGAGAGCGCGAATGCGGGACATCGTGTGCTCCTGAAAACGGGAGATCGCCGACGGCCTTACTCGCCGTGGCGGGATGGACTGACAGCACCCCCGGAGCGATCAACATACCGGCGCGGGGGCGGTTGGTGGCGGGGGCGATGCGGATGAGAGGGAGCGAGCGGGCGTCATTCATGCCCAATTGCTGGGCTTTCGCTGCCCCGGCTCTGGACGCGGCAGGAGGCCAAATCCGCAGGATCATGCACGAGACGCACTTGGCGGGTCTGAACGACCCGAGCGGCGACTGTCGCCCAGGCGCGGGGTCGTCCCGTAAGGATTACTTGATCGACTGATCGCAGCCGAAGCCGTTGAGCAGGATGGAGAGGTCACTGGAGTCCACCCGGCCGTCGCCATTGAAATCGGCCCCGATGTAGCGCGGCATGTTCTGACCGCCGAAGGTGCCGAGGAGGACGGTGAGATCGCTGCCGTCGGTCTTGTTGTCGAGGTTGGCGTCACCCGAACAGGCCGGGATGGGAAGGGTGTTGGTGACGCTCTCGCCGTCGGTTTTCCAGGCGCGCCAGAGGTGGTGGGCGATGTAGCGACCGCCGAGGTGGGAGAAGTGGACGACGTCGTCGAGGTAACCGTTGATCGAGTAGAAGGCGTAGATCCCGCCGGAGACGTAGACATCGAGGTAGCCGACGTTGCGCTGATTGGCCACTTCGCGGACGGCGCTAACGACGGTTCCCAGGTGATTCGCGTTGGAGTCGTACGTGCCGATGAGGACGATCTCAGCGCCCGGCGCGGCGTTCTGGAGGCGGGTCACGAGGTTGCCCATCGAGGCGACGTAGCCGGTGAAGTTGTACGCCCAGTCGTTTTGACCGAGCCAGACGAAGATCAGGTCGGGCTCGAGGGCCGCGACCTGTCCGTCGAAGGAGTAATCGCGCAGCACGAAGTTGCCGACGCCCCAGCCGCCGTTGGCGGCGCGGTGCATGCGCACGCCGGGTGCATTCACCTTCGCGTTCTGTCCGAGGATGATCACCTGCCCGTTGCCCTGCGGCTGGAACCACATGAGACGGTTGTCTGTCGGAGCGAAATGGTGACTCCAAATGCCGACGCCGCTGGCTGTGGCGGCGGTGTTGATGAACGCAAGGGGCGGGGCGCTGTTGGGTGAGATGGTGAAGGTGCCGCCGCTGGGCTGGAGGATGTAGTGGATCTCGACATCATCCGAGCGAGCGAACATGCTCGCGCCGGTGCTGACCGGCGGCCACGGGGAGGACGTTGACGAGGCCCAGAGGCCGTCGATCGCGCGGCGCGGGGTGGTATCGGCGTTGATGTAGCCGTAGGTCCAGCCGGAGTCGAAGGTGACGCCGGTCCACTGGCTGAAGGGCTGGTACCCGGGGCCGGCATTGCCGTACTCGCGCTGGAAAAGCGTCTGGAGGTACGGCCAATAGGAGCCATCGCGGAGCGTGAGGCTGTCGCCGAGAAAGAGGATGTTGGCGGTGCCCTCGGCGGCCAGTTTGGCCTTGGTGTCCGCGAAGGATTCTTTGAGGTTTAGTGTGAGGCTCGACCCGCCGCCGGGGCCGGGGTCCACGGTCCCCCCGGTGATCATCGCGGCGATCAGGCTGATAGCGATGGCCGAACTGGGCATTCCAAGGCTCTCCGGTGAATCGGGGACGAACGGGGCAGCTGGTGCATTCGAACACTTTTACGGACCGGGTCAAGGTCTCCGGGGTCGGATGGGCCGATTTGTGCCGCCCGAGATCAAGAGTGTGCAAAGTCTCTTGCTCGGGGACCGATAGAAAGCTATGTTAGGGAAACAGTTGGAGCGTCTCGACCTGGAATGGGCTCGGGGCGTTCGCTGCGTTGCGGAGTGTCGCGTCTGATCAAGGTTCAGCCTTTCATCGTTGCGGAAGTCGTCGGAGACCCGCGCTCTTGGGCGCGGTGGTGTCCCGACGACAGAGCGCTTCAGACACTCTGCTCATGACTCTGTCACTGACGAGCCTGCGTTGGCTTGAATCGCGAATGTCGCGGGCGTGTTGCTCGCGGCGCGGGCTTGCAGTTCCTGTTGCTTCATAAAGGAGTCGCCTCATCAACCCACGTCCCTCCCGCTTCAGCCGTGACTCGGGGCCGCCGATCCGCCGCACCCGCATCAACCATGACATCCGTCTCACTCCGATCCGCCTGATCGATCAGAACAACGAGCAGATCGGCGTCGTCGAGACGCGCGATGCACTCCGGATGGCGCAGGAAGCCGGGCTTGATCTCGTTGAGATCTCGCCGGAAATCCGCCCGCCGGTCTGCAAGATCATGGACTACGGCAAGTACAAGTTCGAGCTCGGCAAGAAGGAACGCGGCAGCCGCGCGGCGGGCAAGGCCGCGGAAATGAAGGAAGTGCGACTCGGCCGGTCGGCGAAGATCGATCCGCACGACGTGCAGATCCGCGTCACGCAGGCTCGCGGGTTCCTGATGGACGGCCACAAGGTGCAGTTCGTCCAGCGGTTCAAGGGCCGCGAGATGGCCCACAAGGACATCGGCGAGCACCGCCTGCAGGACATCGTGAAGGATCTGTCGGACATCTCAAAGGTTGAGGTGGCTCCGCGCCTGTTCGGCAAGCAGATCACGCTGATCCTGGCGCCCGACAAGACCAAGATCGCCGCGATCAAGCGGAAGATGGAACAGGCCGGGGGCGGCCCGAAGGAACCCAAGGAAGCGGCGGCCCAGACCGCTCCTGCGCCACAGTCGGCACCGGCTCCGGAACCCGCGGGCGTTGACGACGAATAAGCCGGTCGCGAGGTTGACGTCCGCCACGCCGCGGACCGTTGCCCGCTATAACACAGGCGCCACAGGGCCTTAACTCGCCCTGAACATTAATGGCCGATAGGCCGTTAAGTGCCGGACCTGCGCCGGCGGCGCGTCTTGGCGGTGGGCCGGTCGATCGGCCGCCGCCGGCAGGGCGG
>JBGSZV010000177.1:0-9121 GCA_041750235.1 Phycisphaerales bacterium | reverse complement strand
CACCGGCATCCGCCCCGGCGTCCCCGACGAATACGCCTGCGATCGAGGGAGGTGAGTTGTGAGCACGGTCGATCCCGCCATCATCATGGCGAAGGACAACATCTACCTCTCGCCCGACAGTTCCGGCTGGTTCTGGCGGCTCACCGCCGGCCTCGGCGTGATTTTCATCGCGCTGACGGTGGTGGGGGGGCTGACCGCCGGCGGTCAGGCCGCGAATGTGGCGCTCCATGCGTACCACGTCGGTTTCCTCGCGACGCTCGGCTTCGCCATCGGCGCGCTGGGCTTCGTGATGATCTTCCACCAGACCAATGCGGGCTGGGTGGCGTCGCTCCGGCGTCAGTTCGAGAACGTGATGAGCCTGGTGTGGGTGCCCGCGATTCTCTGCGCGGGGCTGATTCTCCTGCAGTGGGCGGTGTGGCAGAAGGACGTGTTCCTGTTCCCGTGGATGGACACCGAGCATGTCGCGGGCGATCCGATCTATGAGCACAAGAAGGGCTTCCTGAACGTGCCGTTCTTCGGCATCCGCGCGGTCGCGTACTTCGCGATCTGGTTTGTTCTCAGCGGGCTGCTCTACAACTACTCGGTCCGTCAGGACCATGACGGCGACCGCTGGCACACCGCGGCGGCGCGGAAGCTGTCGTCGGTGGGCCTGGTGCTGTTTGCGTTCACCACCGCGTTCGCCTCGTTCGACTGGCTGATGAGCCTGGACTTCCACTGGTTCAGCACCATGTTCGGCGTGTGGTTCTTCGCGGGCAACGCGGTGAGCTGCGTGGCGCTGGTGACGTTCGTGCTCATCATGCTGCGGTTCAACGGGCGCATGCACGGGGCGTTCAATCAGGACCACCTTCACGACATGGGCAAGCTGCTCTTTGCCTTCACCGTGTTCTGGGCGTACATCAGCTTCAGCCAGTACTTCCTGATCTGGTACGCCGATCTCCCCGAGGAGACCGGCTTCTTCATCAACCGCAAGACGGAGAGCTTCGGCATCCTCTCGTGGGTGATCCCGATCGGTCACTTCATCGTGCCGTTCCTCTGGCTGCTCCCGCGTCCGGGTCGTCGCAGCATGTTGCACATCGGCATCGCGTGCATCTGGATCATCTTCATGCACCTGGTGGACCTGTACTTCGTCGTGCGTCCGCAGGCGGGGCTGTTTGATCAGAAGATCGTCTGGATCGACATCGTCGGCGTGCTCGGCCCGGTGCTGCTGTTTGTCGGGGCGCTGGCGCGTCAGATCGGTCGCGGGCCGCTGATGCCGCTCAAGGACCCGCGCCTCTCCGAAGCGCTCGAGCACAAGAACTACGTCTAAGGGTCGGGCGTCAGGCATCGATGAGAGACACCATGAGCCACGAACACGACATCCCGCACGGCCACGACTCCAAGGTGCAGTACGAGCACGCGCTCGTCGAGCATGACTCGTGGTTCCGCCACGATCCGACCCAAGAAGGCCATCACCAGGAAGCGCACGGCCAGACCAAGCCGATGGTCATCATCGCCTTTCTGTTCGGCACGCTCGCGCTGGTGATTTTCGTCGGCCTGCTCGCGATGCAGTTCCTCAAGGCCGAAACCCGCGACATCAAGCGAACCGTGCAGGAGCGCAACGTCGTCTATGTGAAGGATTACCGCGAGTCGACGGCCCGCTGGGAGGCCCGTCTCAAGGGCTACGAGTGGATTGATGCAAACGCCGGCCGTGTGAGCGTCCCCATCGCGCAGGCCAAGCAGAAGGTGATCGCGCAGTACGCCAAGGGAGCGAAGTAAGCGTCCGATGAAGATCGCCCGTCGCAGCATGTCCGCCGTTTCCCGCCTTGTGCAGGCGATGGCGGTGTCGTGCGCGATGGCGAGCACCTCGTCGGCCCAGCTCATCCGCGACACGCCGCTGCCGGAGACGGAGGGCGTCGGCATCATCGACCGCGCGGGCGCGACGATTCAGCCGGAACTGACCTTCCGCGATTCGGACGGGCGCGACCTTCGCATCGGCGATGTCTTTGACGGCAAGCGGCCGGTCATGCTCATCATGGCCTACTACGACTGCCCGCTGCTGTGCACGCTCGTGCTCAACGGCGTGCAGGAGGCGATCAACGATGTGAGCCTCTCGCTCGGCGAGGACTACCGCATCGTTACGGTCAGCTTCGACCACACCGATACGACGTCGATGGCCGCCGCCAAGAAGGCGATGTACACGCTGGGCTACAACCGCGAGATCCCCGAGGACGCGTGGATCTTCTGCACCAGCGAGCCGGAGGCGGCGCGGGAACTGGCGCGTGCGGTCGGGTTCCGTTACAAGTTTCTCCCGGAGTCCGGTGAGTTCTCGCACCCTTCGGGGGTGTTTTTCCTGACGCCCAAGGGGGTGCTCAGCGGCTTCATCGAGAACATCAAGTTCCGTCCCATGGACGTGAAGCTGGCCCTGATGAACGCCGCGGACGGCAGGCTCGGCAGCTTGTTCGATCGCGTGGAGTTCACGTGCTACATGTACGACCCCAAGACCGGGCAGTACGTCGTGCAGCCCATGACCGTGATGCGGCTCGTGGGTGGCGCCACGGCGCTGGTGCTCGGCGGAACGATCGGATTCCTTGCCTGGTCCAATGCCGTGCGACGCCACCGGCGTCCCGCGGCGACGACCCCGGCATCCACGACTGAGATCGGTGGTGAGCGATGAGGCCTGATGCGATGATCACGCAGTTTTCGATGCTGGCGAGCGAAATCGGCCCGCAGCAGAAGTTCTGGTTCCGTCACAACGCCTCGACGTTCGGCGACACCATCGACCCGATCTATTTCTACATCTTCTGGGTGTCGGCGTTCTTCTTCGTGCTGCTGATGGCGCTGATGGTGTACTTCGGCATCGTGTACCGGCGGAAGCCGGGCGTCGCGCCGCAGCCCAGCGCCAGTCACAACACGTTCCTGGAGCTGTCGTGGTCGGTCATCCCGACGATCCTGATGGCGGTGATGTTCTACTGGGGTTTCAAGGGCTACATCGGTACACGCATCGCGCCCGCGGACGCCGAGACGATCTACGTCACCGGTCAGAAGTGGTTCTGGACGCTCGAGTATCCCGGCGGGGTCACCACGAAGGACAACGAGCGCATCGCGGACGTCGATGTGCCGGTCTTCGCGGTCCCGACCGACCGGCCCGTCAACTTCATCATGACGAGCACGGACGTCATCCACAGTTTCTACATGCCCGCGTTCCGGACCAAGCGCGACGTCTTCCCCAATCGCTACACGAACCTCTGGGTGAAGGCGCTTGATCAGCCGACGCACCGCGTGGTCGGCGACACAACGAAGGGCTTCACGGTCGAGCAGATCGACGAGAAGAACAAGGGCTACTTCCTCTTCTGCGCCGAGTACTGCGGTGATCAGCATTCGCAGATGGGCGGGCGCATCATCGTCGTCGACGGGCCCAGCTATCAGAACTGGATCCAGAAGCAGAGCGACACTTCCAATATCGATCTCGTGACACTCGGCAAGCTTCTGTGGTCCGCCAAGGGCTGCAACGCCTGCCACTCGATCGACGGCAACAAGAACACCGGCCCGACGTGGAAGGGCATCTGGGGCGAGACGCACGAGTTCCAGGACGGCTCGAAGATCAAGGTGGACCTCAACTACATCCGCGAGTCGATCCTCGAGCCCGCGGCGCATGTCCGCACCGGCTTCTCGAACCAGATGGTCTCGTACGCGGGCCGCGTGAATGAGCGCGAGATCCGGTCCATCGCGACGTTCATCATGTCATTGAACGATGCCCACACGGCGGAGGCGCAGGCCGAAGCCGAGGCGGAACTCGCCGAGCAGAAAGCATTGAAAGAGGCCCCCGCCGCCCCCGGAACCCCCGGAACCCCCGGAACCCCCGGAACGCCCGCGGACGGCGCCACGGCCCCGAAGCAGTAAGGATTTTCCCGCTGGGCGCCTTTGCGGGCCCGGCTTCAGATTGACGGAGCGACAGTTATGAGTGCCGGCCATCACGATGTTTCGTATCTGGCGCCGAAGGAGACCCTGTTCAAGACCGTCTGGTCCTGGGTCTACACCATCGATCACAAGAAGATCGGCGTCATGTACCTCTGCGCGGTCCTCGCGATGTTCTTCCTGGGCGGCGTCTTCGCGCTCCTGCTCCGCATGGAGCTGTGGGAGCCGACGAAGACGACCGTGGAAGGAGTGACCGGCACCTTCCTGCCGACGGTGAACACCGCCGACGGCCAACAGATCACCGTCAACAACATGTACAACCGGATGTTCTCCCTTCACGGGACCATCATGGTGTTCCTCTTCATCATCCCCAGCATCCCCGCGGCGCTGGGCAACATCTTCCTTCCCATCATGCTGGGCGCGAAGGACGTCGCGTTCCCGCGGCTGAACCTGATGAGCTGGTACACGTACGTCTTCGGCGGCGTCTTTGCGCTCTACTCGCTCATCGCGGGCGGCGTCGAGACCGGCTGGACCTTCTACACCCCCTACAGCACGACGACGAACTGGGGCAACGTCACCTCGATGGTGCTTGCCGCGTTCATCCTCGGCTTCAGCTCGATCTTCACGGGCATGAACTTCATCGTGACGGTGCACAAGCTCCGCGTGCCGGGCATGGGCTGGTTCGACATGCCGCTGTTCGTGTGGGCCGTGTATGCCACCGCGATCATCCAGGTGCTGGCGACGCCGGTGCTGGGCATCACGCTGCTGATGGTCGTCTTTGAACGGCTGTTCCACATCGGCATCTTCGATCCCGCGCTGGGCGGCGACCCCGTGCTCTTCCAGCACTTCTTCTGGTTCTACAGCCATCCGGCGGTGTACATCATGATCCTGCCGGGCTTCGGGATCATCAGCGAGATCCTCGCGGTCCACTGCCGTAAGCGTCTGTTTGGATACCGCGCGATTGCCTTCAGCTCGATCGCGATTGCGGCCATCAGCTTCCTGGTGTGGGGCCACCACATGTTCACCAGCGAGACCGCGGTGGCGAACGTGGTGTTCTCGGCGTTGACTTTCCTCGTTGCGATCCCGACGGCCATCAAGGTCTTCAACTGGGTCGCGACGATGTACAAGTCGTCGATCTCGTGGACGACGCCGATGCTGTACGCGGCGGCGTTCCTCTTCTGCTTCACCATCGGCGGCCTGACGGGTCCGCCGCTGGCGACGCTTGCGACCGACATCCACCTGCACGATACGTATTTCGTGGTCGCCCACTTCCACTACGTGATGATGGGCGGCACGGTCCTGGCGTTCGTGGGCGGGTTGCACCACTGGTGGCCCAAGTTCACCGGGCGGATGTACAACGAGAACTGGGCGCGGCTCGGCTGCATCCTGGTGTTCATTGGTTTCAACGTGACCTTCTTCACGCAGTTCTTCATGGGCACGCTGGGCATGCCCCGCCGTTACGCGACCTACGTCGATGAGTTCACCACGTGGCACCAGGTCAGCACGGTGGGGTCGTGGATCCTGGGTATCGGGTTCCTGATTCACCTGATGGTGTTCCTCCAGTCGCTGGTTGCCGGCCGCAAGGCGGGGGCAAACCCGTGGGGCGGTCTCACCTTCGAGTGGGAAGCGGCCAGCCCGCCGATCGAGCACAACTTCTCGCACGAGCCGGTCATGACGCACGGCCCGTACGACTACGACACCGCGCTCCCCCCGCATTGCGACCCCAAGGACTTCCCGCTTCCGGACCCGGCGCTTGTGCGGCGTGTCCATGGCGCGCACTAATCCACGTCACCACGCCGAAGGGCACCTGATATGAGCACTGTTCCCGCCCCGACTCTCGACATGGACCTGCCGCCGCACGCACGACATGTGCCGCAGGCGCACTGGCGCAACGCCAAGGACGAGGCCGAAGCCGCGAAGCTCGGCATGTGGCTGTTCCTGGCGACGGAAATCCTGCTGTTCAGCGGGTTCTTCTGCGCGTATGCCGTGTTCCGGATGATGTACCCCGGCAACTGGCACGCGGCCAGTTCCTACTACCTCGACTGGCGGATCGGCTTTGCGAACACGATCGTGCTGCTGCTGTCGTCCTTTACGGTCGTCCTGGCCATCCGAGGCGCCCAGACCAACCGCAACTGGATGATCGTGGTCAATCTCGCGATCACCAACCTGTGCGCGATCTTCTTCCTTGTCGTGAAGCTTGGATGGGAATACTGGCCCAAGATCCAGAAGGGCGAACTGCCGGGTGCGAACTTCGACTACGGCAACGCGCAGGGCTCGCACGACCACATCTTCCTCAGTGTCTACTGGATTTCGACCGCTACCCACGGCTTCCACGTGCTCGTCGGGATCTTCGTCATCACCTGGGCCATGATCAAGGCGATGAACAAGCACTACGGCCCCAAGCACTACACCAGCCTTGAGAACGTCGGCCTGTACTGGCACATCGTCGACGTCATCTGGATCTTCCTTTTCCCGCTGCTGTATCTCGTGTGATTCGTCTCGGCGGCTCGACCGGCCCAGGACTCAAGACCCAAGGACTGACCATGGCTTCCCACGCTCATCACCACGCCGAGCATCACAAGCACCCGGACTTCGATCCCGACGAGACGCTGAGTCTCGACGAGACCCACGAGGACCACGGGCACCACGCCACGCCCTTCTGGACGATGTTCATCGTCTTTGCGCTGTTGCTGTTCCTCACCGTCATCACGGTGTTCCAGTCGCGGATCCCGACCGACATCATGCCCGAGACGATGCACATCATCGCGGCGGTCGGCATCGCCACGATCAAGGCATTGCTCGTGGGTGCGTTCTTCATGCACCTCAAGTACGACAAGCCCATGAACACGGTGGTGATGTCGGCGACGATCTTTGCCGTCATCCTGTTCATCGGCTTCTGCGTGCTGGACCTTGGCGCCCGCGGGGTGGTCGAACGCAAGGAAGCCGGCGACATTTACACCGGCGGCAATCTCAAGCTCTACGCCGGTTCGATCAAGCCCGAGGACAAGAGGCCGAACCATCCGCTTGTCGCCAAGCCCGACGGCAGCATCACCGAGGCGGCCCGCAAGGATCACGCCGCGGAGCACGGCAACGAAGGCCACGGCGACGCCGGCCATGCCCCTGCGCCGGCCGATGCCGCCCACGGCGAGGCCAAACCCTCGGGCCACTAAGGTCACCACTGACCGGGAAAGGTATTTGTGCGCTCCCGCACCGGCCGAATCGGATTGATCCTCGCCCTCGCATCGCTTGCGTTGCTGGGCGTCAGCGTGTGGCAGATGCAGCGCAAGCTGAGCACCCGCACTGACATGAAGGATCGGTCGATCGTCTGGTTCAACGATCCGATTCTTGAGCCGTCGTTCGAGTTTCAGGATGTGCCTTGCGAGGTGCGGACGGTCGAGTCCGAGGGCGTCAAGCACGTCGAGGTTGATTGGCGCGGCCAGACGGTCGTGTTCGACATCGGCGGGCGTGACGATCCTCGTCTGCCGAAGCTGCTGCGGCACGAGGACTGGTTCAAGATCCTGCCGATGGCCGAGGACCGTGCCGGCACGCAGGACGAGGTGGTCCAGAAGCTCGTCAGCGGCGAGACCAAACCACGGCTGATCATTGCGGCACGCTACCCGGCCGAAGGATTCTCGAGCGGTTCCTGGGGGCTCGTCCGGCGTCGGGATTGGCGCTACCGCTTCGTCGAGTTCAAGATTGATGGTCCGGCGGATCAGGCGATTGTCGAACACGCCACGACGTACCGCGAGATCGAGCGGATCGTCGCCCCCGGCCCGCGTGACAAGCCGGTGGAGGGGCTGACCCAGCAGCAACGCGAGGATGCCGCGTGGCAGTACTACGCGATGCTGCAGGTAACCCCGGCGCCGCTGTACCGTGCCAAGGACAAGGTTGTCGAGCAGGGGATGCGGGCGATGGGATGGACGTGGCCGGCGGCGGGGGTGGCGACCCTGGGGTTGATCGTTGGAGCGGGACTCTTCATGGCCTCGAAGGTCGGGCGTCCTTCGCTGTGAGCGATTGTGACCGAGAATCATTCGGCGGCCCGGGCCACAGGCCTGTGGGATGGGACGCTCGCTGATCGCGGGCCGTTTTTCCTTTGGAGCGTGAGCCGTGCCCTGAGAACGGCCCGATAGGCGACAAGCTTCGGGAAACGGTCCGAAAAGGCGCCGGCGTCATTGCAATCGCCGAGGCATCGGTCATCATTGCGTGTGAGAGGTATCGCTGCGCGCCGGCGCGGTGCGCGGTTGGATTGCCAAGGCAGCGTCCAGGAGAGATGGACCATGCGTGGAAGTGTGTGCGGTCGGTTCGCGTGTCTCGCGACGATGACGACGGTGGCGCTCGCTCTGAGCGCGGGGTCAGCGTGGGCGGCCGAGCCGCCGGTGGACCCGTATTACACACGCCACGTGATCGAGGCCCCGATCAACGATGGCAAGATCGAGCGCTTCCACGTGACCAGTCTCGGTCGCGTGATTGAAGGGCAGGGGAGCACCGGGAATCCCGAGCTTGGAAGCTGCCCGATCAATGTCACGCACACCGATTCGAACTTTGAAGGCGGATCGTTCATCGCCCAGGCTGGCTTCGCGGAGTCCGAGATTGCCGCTGCCAGCTACAGCGTTCCCGCCAACGCTTTCCCGATCATCCTGAAGACCGCGGAGATGATCTTCGCCACCAGCAGCTCGACGGTGACCACGACCACGCGATGGTCGATCCTCGTCTGGTCCGGCACTCCGCAGACGGGCACGCTCGTCGCGACGTTTTCGTCCGATGGCAAGATCCTCCCGAACATCGTGATCCCGCCGGGCACCAACGGCGTGAACGTGCTGTTCCAAGTGGACCCGAATGATCCCGAGCAGATCGTCATCAATGCTCCCGGTGACGGTTCAAACACGTTCTCCGTCGGCTACCGCATCGATGAGCACCACGACCAGACCTCCAATCCCTGCTTCGTCGCGCCATCCAGCAATCGCAACGCGTTCCCGACCACCGATGTCAGCGGCCTCGCCTCACCCGCGAACAACTGGCTGTTCGGTGTGAACTGCGGTTCGTTCGGCTGCCCCGCCAACGGCGGATGGGCGCGATTCTCGCAGCTCCCGGGCTTCTGCCGTCCGTCGGGCGACTGGGTCATCCGCTCCAGCTACGAGCCCTTCAGCTGCGCCGGCCTGCCCGGGGCGTGTTGCTTCGGCATCGGCAACTGCATCACGCAGACGCTGGCGCAGTGCGCAGCCAACGG
>JBGSZV010000176.1:0-10807 GCA_041750235.1 Phycisphaerales bacterium | reverse complement strand
CGGGCGGCGGTTTCGCGGGCGCTGGCGCGTTCCAGCGTGTCACGGCAATCGGTGGTGAGCCACTTCACGCTGCCGGCGAGGTCGGCGTGGCCGGGGCGGGGGCGGTAGAGGGGCGGGGTCTTGATGGGGTCGTCGAGACGGGAGTCGGCGTTGACGACCTGCATAACGATCGGTGAGCCGATGGTTCGGCCCTGGCGGACGCCGGAGAGGATGGTGGCGGTGTCGGTTTCGATCTTCTGGCGAGCGCCGCGGCCGTAGCCGCCTTGACGGCGGGCGAGTTCGTGGTTGATGAAGTCGAGGTCGATGGTGAGTCCGGCGGGGAGGCCCTGCAGGAGGGTGATGAGGGCTGGGCCGTGGGACTCGCCGGCGGTGTGGTAGGTGAGGGGCATGGGGGAAGAGTATCGGCGGGGGGAGGGGAGGCTCACCACGGGACGTTATCACTAGCGTTCACAAAAGCAGCACGACGCCGATTCCCCAGGGGATTGCGGCGATCACACATCGGGCCGCCAAGGGCATTCGGTGAAACGCGCGATGCCGTAGAAGCAAGAAGGCAAGCAACGCCACGATGAACAACTGAACGGGGCCGAAGGACACACGGCTGTTCTCAAATATGGGCTGTGCGTACAAGACTCTCCCGAAGAAACCCGCCACCGAGCCCAGCGGTGCGGTGAGTCCGAAGGTGCATCCCATGACTGCAAGCGTCCATGCGATTGGAAGCCGGTGACTGGGATTCAGTTCCAGCTTCAGGATTGTGCCGCACTCGGGGCAACGGCGTGCAACGTGATTCTTCAGGCTGTAGCCGCAGACTGAGCATGCGACGTTGCGATCTGCGAGGAACTGGCGGAGCAGTTCGGCGTCGCGGTCGGGCGGCGGGGTGGGCTGCGGGTCGGACATGACGAGAGTGTACGAGTGGATACACCCTCTCTGTCTCACAAAGCCTCGACATCTCTCCCCCCCCGGACGCGGCGACGGGGAAAGAGGGCAAACCTAGAATGATGCCATGCAGCCCGACGATGAGGTGTGCCTGTGCTTTCATGTTTCCCTGCGGAAGATCCGCGGGTACATGCAGCGTGAGGACCCGCCGGTGGCATCGCTCATCAGTGAGTGCCTGGGGGCGGGGACGGGGTGCGGGTGGTGCGTGCCGTTCTTGAAGCATCTGCACCAGTGTCATGTGGAGGGGAAGGAGCCGGACCTGCGCGTGTCGCCGGAGCGGTACGCCAAGGAGCGGCTGAGCTTTCATAAGACGAACGTGCGGGCAATTCGCGCAGACGGGGCAAGCGGGGAAGAGGGCGCGTGATTATCAGACCGGCGCGCATGGCGCGGGTTGCCCACTTTCCGGAATCTCCGACAGAACGCAGTTGATTACAAGATGACGGACGGTATGTTTCCCGCGGGGAGCCTCCTCGAACGAGGCTGCGCCGGCGGTGCCGGTTGTGTTTGCTGATCGATTCAAGGAGCGAAAGAAATGTCGAAGATGTTCACGCGCTGCGGCGCGGGTGTTGTTGTCTCGATGCTGGCGGTGGCCGGCAGCGCTCAGGCCGACATGATCGGCATCACGGGCAACGTCGCGGCGAGCACCGAGCAGACGGGCTCCAACTACAACGGCACGCTGACCTATACGCATCTGGGCGGATCCGCCGGGTCGCTGGTCATCAATCTCACGAACACGACGCCCAACAGCGTGGGCGGTTTCCTGACGGCGATCGCGTTCCGTTTCCCGATCACCGGGAACACGAACGGCGCAAATCTGACGAGCGGGCCGACCAACTCATGGAATGACATTCCGGGCGGCAGCGCTTCGCCGTTCGGGAACTTCATCGGCGTGACGAGCACGGGCGGCAACTGGGAGGGCGGCGGTCCGCCCAGCGCGGGCGTGGGCGTCGGGCTGAGCGGCTTGTGGACTTTCTCGATCACTTCGGACAACGCGGCGGCGCTGACGGCGGGGAGCTTTGTCACCGGCGGCAACGCGCCGAGCTTCGTGGTGCGATTCCGCGGGCTGACCGATGGCGGCTCGGACAAGGTGCCGGGGCAGCTCATTCCCGGTCCGGGCGTGATGGGTCTGGCGGGCGTGGCGGGGCTGATGGCGGCGCGTCGTCGCCGGGCGTAAGCGTCACGGCCACAGCATGATTAAATGACAGGACGCCCGTGCGGGCGTCCTGTTTCTTTTTCTTTCTGCGCGGGGATGGCGAATCAACGACCCCCTCCCTGACGGTCGGGGTACGTCAGTGGACTAAAGACCCAGTTTCTCGCTCACAAATCCGGTGACTTTGTCGAGGGCGATGCGCTGCTGCTGGCCGGTGTCGCGGTCGCGGCAGGTGACGGTCTGGGTGGTGGTGGTGTCGCCGTCGATGGTGAAGCAGAAGGGGCAGCCGGCTTCGTCCATGCGGGCGTAGCGTTTGCCGATGGACTGCTTGGCGTCGGTCTCGATGGTGCCGACGCGCCAGAACTTGTTGCGAAGTTCGGTGTAGAGCTTGTCGGCGATCTCGGGCATGCCGTCTTTGTTCACGAGGGGGAAGACCGCGGCCTTGATGGGGGCAATGCGGGGGTGGAACTTCATGAACTCGGGGCTGGGGCGTGAGTCGTCCTTGGTGTAGGCCTCGCAGATGAGGGCGAGGACGCCGCGGTCAAGGCCGGCGGCGGGCTCGATGCAGTGCGGGAGGTAGCGTTCTCCGCGATGGCTGCCGTTGGGCAGAAGTTCGCCGCGATCGGTGTCGAAGTATTCGAGCTTGGCGCCCGAGTGCTTGGCGTGCTGGGTGAGGTCGTAGTTGCCGCGGTGGGCGATGCCCTCGAGTTCGCCGTAGCCCGGCGCGGTGAAGGGGAAGCGGTACTCGACGTCGCTGGTGCCCTGGGAGTAGTGGGAGAGTTCGTCCTTGTCGTGCTCGCGGAGGATGAGGTTCTCACCGGCGAGTCCGATGGACTGCCACCACTGCATCCGGAAGTCGCGCCAGAACTCGTACCACGCGCGGGACTCGTCGGGGTGGCAGAAGAACTCGAGTTCGGCCTGCTCGAACTCGCGGGAGCGGAAGGTGAAGTTGCGGGGGGTGATCTCGTTGCGGAACGATTTGCCGGTGTTGCCGATGCCGAAGGGGATTTTCACGCGCGAGGTATCGACGACATTCTTGAACTGAAGGAAGACGCCCTGCGCGGTCTCGGGGCGGAGATAGACCTTGTTGTCGTCGGTCTGCGTGAGGCCGGCGTAGGTCTCGAACATGAGTTTGAACGGAGCGGGCGGACCGAGAACGCCGCCGCAGCGTGGACACGGATCCTGCAGGCCGGTGGCGTTGAGTTGTTCGGTCGCCAAATGGCGCACGATTTCGATGACATCGGGGGGCGCGTCCGGCTGGCCATTTACTCTCGTTGCGACCCAGGAGAGCGTCACTTCGGGGTTGCGCACCACGGCGAGATTGGGGGCGAGCTTCTTTCCCTTGCCGCGTGCCCACTTCATCAGGCGTTCTGAGTTGATCCCGGGCGTCTGCGTGCCCTCGGGCGCCGGCTCGAACTCCTGAATCAAGGAAGTGAACCACTCAGATCCGGTGACGATGATGTCCCAGAGCTGATCCGCGCGAACGAAGTGGCCGCATTTGGGGCACTTGCGCATCGGATCCGCGAAGCCAGCCAAATGGCCGCTGGCTTCCCAGACTTTGGGGTGCTGGATGATGCAGGTTTCAACCGGCAAGCATTCGACTTGCTGGCCGTTGGGCCCGTTGCGGCCCCAGCACGGGTTCATGATCATGTCCTGCCACCAGGCGTCGCGCAGGTTCTTTTTCATCTGCGCGCCCAAGGGGCCGTAGTCCCAGAAGCCGTTGATGCCGCCGTAGATGTCGGAGGCCTGGAAGATGAATCCGCGGCGCTTGCAGAGCGCCATGATGGCGTCCATGGACTTGGGGGCGGTGGCTGGTGCTGGGGCGTCGGACATTGGTGATGGCTCCCGGGGTAGGTAGGGCCATCAATATAGGTGGACGGGGTTCGGGAGTCGGGAGTCGCGAATCGGGGAATTCGGAAGAGGGGTCAGGTCTGGCCGGGCCATTCGCCTTTGGAGACATCCTTCCAGCGGTCGCGGATGGTCTTCATCATGTCTTTGGGGAGCGGGCCGTGGGCGAGGAGACCGGCGTTCTCCTGCCAGCGCTTGGGGTTGGTGGTGCCGACGATCAAGGTGTGAACGCCGCCGGTGCTGCCGCCCGACTCGGTGATGAAAGCTGTAAAGCGGAGGGCGATGGCGGCGGGTGAAGCGGCGAGGGCGCGACGGCCGTCTTTCTCGACGGGCTCGGGGCGGAGGAACTCGTAGTCGAGCTTCTTGAGCCGGCGCCAGTACTCGGCGTGGTACTCGTTGCCCTGGATGGTCTCGTAGCGCCACGCGGCGTTGGCGATGGGACGCTTGGCGATGACGCCCATGTTCTTTTCTTTGGCGAGGGGCAGGGTGAGATCGAGCGCTTCCTGATCGGCGATGCTCACCGAGGTCTGGAGGGTGTCGAAGCGGCCGCACTCGACGGCGTACTTCGCGGCGGCGCGGTCGCCGGAGTAGCCGATGAAGCGGGTCTTGCCCTGCTGCTTGGCGAGCTCGAGCGCCTCGATGCACTCGCCCTTCTTGAGCGTGTCTTCGTCGCAGGAGTGGAGCTGGACGAGATCGAGTACGTCGGTCTTGAGGTGGGCGAGGGAGCGCTCGATGGTGCGGGCGATGCTCTCTTTGGACCAGTCGGCGCCGCCGCCCATGCCGTGCTCGTGGCCGACCTTGGTGAAGAGGTGGAAGTCCTTGCGGCGGTGGCTGACGGCCGCGCCGATGAGTTCTTCGGAGTTGGCGTAGCACTCGGCGGTGTCGATGACGTTGAGACCGGCGTCGAGGGCGCTATTGAGGAGCTCGGTCACGGTTTCGGGCTTGGCGCCCTGGTAGCCGATCTCGGCTCCGCCAAAGCCGAGGAGGCTGACTTTCAGGCTGGTTTTGCCGAAGGTGCGCTGTTCCATGACAACAGGGTAGGCGTCGAGGTCACGGTGCGCAGTTGGCTCCGAAGTTGGAGAGGAAGACCGAGAGGTCGCGGCCATCGACGAGTTGGTCGTTGTTCGCATCGCCGGGGCAGGAGGCCGCGGCGGCGGGAGGGGTGTAGATGATGCGGATGGCGCCGATGCGGATCTGATCAACGGGGTTGGGGGTGGTCCAGGCAACCTCGACGCTGTAGGCGAGCACCGTGTTGTCGACGTTGTGATTGAGGTTGAGCTGGAGGTTGCTCGTGCCGGGGGTTCCGCCGGTGGCGATGCTGCCGAGGTTGAGTGAGCTGAACGACGAAGCGCCCCAGAAGCGGAGGGTGACGTTCTGTGCGGCGGAGTTGTCGTCGACGAGGAGGCGGACGGCGGTGATGGTGCTGCCGTCGGGGATGGTGACGGGGGCGAGGAAGGAGTTGCCGCCGCCGACGGTGTCGCCGCGAAGGAGGATGGCGTTGCGGAAGTAACTGGTGGTGTTGTTGAGCGGATTGAGCGCGCAAACGGGGATGGTGATGGAGGTGCTGACGGCGGCGCCGCGCTCGACGGCCGGCCTGAATGAATCGGACGCGGGGGCAAGAGAGATCGCGGCAAGTGACGCGAGACCGATGGTGACGCGCAGGGTGGACATAGGGCGGCTCCTTGTGTGAAGCGGCCCTAGTGTGCGCGGAGAACGCTTCGGTGTCGTCAGCGACGGCGCGGAGATCGGGAACCAAATTGGGTCAGGGGCAGCTTCCGCCGAAGTTGGCGAGGAGCACGCTCAGGTCGCTGCCGTTGATCTGATTGTCGCCGTTGTTGTCGCCGGGGCAGGCGGCGGCGGTGACTTGTCCTTCGTAGCCGATGCGGATGCGCTTGATATTCATGCTGCCGAGCGTGGGAACCAAGAGCCTGATGCGATACAGGGAGTTGGCGTTATCGACAACGTGGTCCAGCGCGGACTCGCGGAAGCTGTTGGTGAAGAACTCGTTCATGGGGACGGAGCCGACGACGGTGACCGCGCACGTCGCGACATCGACGCGCTCGAGGAAGACGGTGTTGGTGTTGACTTCCTGGTTATTGTTGGATCCATCAAAGCGCAGGCTGGTCAGTGTGACGGCGTCGGGGAGTGAGATTTCGGCGTAGGCCTGGGAGGAGTTGCCAAGAAGCACGCTGCACGCTGCCTGCGGGGCGGTGAGGCCGAACTGGCGGAAGTGGATGTTGGTGTAGAGGGTCTGGGTGCCGGTTTCGGGCGAGCCGGACTGGCTCGCGTCCGCGAAGGCGGCGGAGTCGAACTGTCGCGCGACACCGGGGCCGGCGAGGGCGGCGCCGAGAATCGCGAGGGAAAGGGCGGCGGCGGAACGGTGGCGCATCGGGAACTCCTTTGCGAAGTGGAGGGTGTGGAAGTCGAAGGGGGTGGGGTCGGGTGTAACGTTTCACTCCCGTCGCTCGTGGATCGTGTCGGCTATCGTGTCAATCTTCTCCCGCACCGCAAGTGGAATTTCGAACCATGTCCGCATCCTGCTCCACGGCTGAGTCCTCCAAGGGTCGAACGTCACCCACGCCGTCCGCCGCGACGGTGAACGCGCGCTCCGGCGCTTCGGGGGGCACGATGCGCGCCCTTGTGAAAGCGAAGGCGGCGCCAGAACTCGACTTTGTGGCCGATCGGCCGTTGCCCGCGAGCACGACTGCACCGGGGAACAAGCCGGGCGAGCCGGGGCCGATGGAAGTGCTGATCCGCATCAGGAAGACTGGCGTGTGCGGCACGGACCGGCACATCTGGGAATGGGATGAATGGGCGAAGTCGCGCATTCCCGTGGGGATCGTGACGGGCCACGAGTTTGTGGGCATCGTCGAAAAGGTCGGACCGGGAGTGACGCGGATCACGCCGGGGATGCGCGTCTCGGGCGAGGGACACATCACGGCGGGGCACGACTATCTGTCGCGCACCGGAAATGCGCACATCGCAACGGACACGAAGATCATCGGCGTCGATCGCGACGGGTGCTTCGCGGACTACCTCATGCTGCCCGAGACGAACGTGTGGCCGATGCACCCGGCGATCCCGGACAAATTCGCGGCGATCATGGACCCGTTGGGGAATGCCGTGCACACGGTGATGAGCGCGGGGGTGAGCACCAAGAGCGTGCTGATCACGGGCGTGGGGATCATCGGATTGATGGCGGTGACGGTGGCGAAGGCGGCGGGGGCGGCGCGGATCTACGCCACGGACACGAACCCCAAGCGGCTGGCCTTGGCGAAGAAGCTTGGCGCGGTGGAGGCGTTCAACGCGAAGGACGGCGAGGGGTGGATCAACGAGGTGCGCAAGGGGACGCGGGGCGACGGCGTGGATGTGTTGCTCGAGATGAGCGGCGCGCCGAGCGCGACCGACGCGGGGTTCCGGGCGCTGCGCAACGGCGGCACGGCGGCGCTCCTGGGCATTCCGAGCAAGCCGTTTGCGTTTGATCTCACGAATCACGTGGTGTTCAAGGGCGCGACGGTGCTTGGGATCAACGGCCGGCGGATGTGGGAGACGTGGTATCAGATGGAGAATCTGCTGGTCTCGGGCCGCCTTGAGTTGGACGAGATCGTGACGCACGAGTTGCCGATGGAGCAGTTCGCCAGGGCGTTCGAGCTGATGCAGAGCGGCGAGGGGATCAAGATTGTGTTGGATATCAACTCGTGATTCGAGTTGAGTTCACACCCTGAAGATCGCGCCGAGTTTCTTTCCCATCAAGACTGATGCGCCCACAAGCGTGGTCGCGAGGAGCGCCATGCCCCAGACGCCCATGGCGCTGGCAATGGACATGCCGTCGCCCAGGCGGTCGGCGAAGGTGTAGATGGCCTTGGTGACGGGGAAGTGCTTTTCCTGCTGGGCGAGGATGAGTGAATCAGAGACTTCGAGCATCGCGAAGCTGAAGGCGAGCAGGCCGCCGGCGATGAGGTTGGCCATGATGAGGGGCAGTACGACCTTGCGGACGGCGGCGATGGGGCCAGCGCCGAGGTTGCGCGCGGCTTCTTCGAGTTCGCCGGAGGTCTGCTGGAGGCCGGCGACGGTAGAGCGCACGACGTAGGGCAGGCGGCGGATGGCGTACGCGGCGATCAAGAGGGGGAAGGGGTTGGGTTCCGCGCCGATGATGTCGACCCAGCCGGCGAGGGGCGCTCCCTGGCGGAAGGGCCAGTTGAGGCTCACCGCGACGTAGCCGAAGGCCATCACGAGGCCGGGGACGGCGAGTGGGAGCATCGAGAGCGCATCGATGACGGCGCGACCCTTGATCTTGGCTCGGACGATGAGGTAACCGATCACGACGCCGAGAATGACGTCGATCATCATCGCGATGGAGGCGAGTTTGAGGCTGTTGAGGATGGAGCCGAAGGCGAGGGGATGGGCCAGTGCGGTCTGGTAGTGCTGGGTGGTGAAGACGCGCGGGATGACGGACTGGTACCAGGTTCCTTCCTTGGCGAAGCTCATCAGGATCACGCCGGCGTGGGGCAGCAGCGCGAGGGCGGTGACGAAGGCGAAGAGCCCTGCGGCCAAGAGGGCGCGGGCGCCGGTCAGGGGCGTCTCGGCGCCGGCGCGCGAGGCCTTGCTGTACATCGCGTAGGCCTTGCCGCCAAAGAGCACCTTGCTGGCGAGGTAGAGCAGGATGGCGGTTGAGAGCATGACGACGGTGAGGGCGTAGGGCTGGGCGCTCCCCCCCACTTCCTTGATGCCCGAGAGGATCTGGACGGGGGTGACGTTGTAGAGGTCGAACATCAGCGGGGTGCCGAGTTCGGTGAAGGACCAGATGAAGACGATGGTGCCGCCGGCGAAGAGGCCGGGGCGGATGAGGGGGAGGGTGATCTTGAAGAACCGGCGGATGGAGCGGGCGCCGAGGTTCTCGGCGGACTCGTTGAGCGCGGGGTCGAGGTTGGCGAGGGCGGCGGTGGCGTTGAGGTAGACGATGGGATAGAGGGCAAGGGCTTGGCAGACGACGACGCCCCAGAAGCGGGCGCTGCCGAGGATGTCCCACTGGGTGTCGAGCACGGCATTGAGCGCCCCCATGCGTCCCAGAATGGCTTTGAAGCCGATCGCGCCGACGAAGGGGGGCAGGATGAGGGGGACCAGGATGACCGCGTTCCAGAGGCCTTTGAGGGGGAAGCGGTAGTTGGCGCCGAGGAACGCCAAGGGGAGCGCGATCAGGGTGGCGAGGGTGGTCGTGGCGGTGGCGATGAGGAAGGAGTTGACGAGCCCTTCCCGGAGGACGGGGTCGGCGAAGACGGCGGCGAGATGGCGGAGGGTGAACCCCTGGCCGGTCTGGATGTTGGAGGCGAACGCCCCGCGGACAGTCAGCCAGATGGGGTAGAGGAGGCCAAGGGCAAAAATGAGCAGTACGCCGAGGAAGAGGGCGTACTGGGCGAGGACTCTTGGCCGCATGGGCCGGAGTCTACCGGCTGGCGGTTGACAGCCCGGGTGTTACGAGTATCGTACAAATACCAAACATCTATTCTTGGGTAGGGCTTGTGTGGGCAGATCGGTTTCTTTCCCAGCCATTTCCTTTGCGTTTCATGGGTGTTCGTATAGATTCTCGTCAGCGAGCGCCCTGTAGGAGGGGCGTTTTGCTGAGGTGTCCGTGCCGTTTGGAGACGGCTTCGGGCAACGCTCGTTCGGGAAGGAACACGTCACACCCTTCCAGAAAGAGCGTCAGGTGGATCGCGGTGCTTTGGCATCGCGATGATTCTTGTTGCATGCGTTGCGCGGAGCGCGGGCATGCGGTGGGAGACTTTTCTGTTGGGACTTCCCCTCAGAGCCGCGCATCAACGGTCGAGAGGGTTCTGTTTCTGACGTCAGATCCAGAGGTTTTTGCGGCAGTCAGCCGATGCAGCTGCTGCCGCTGCTTTCTCAAAAGGAGAGGAAGAGCATGAAGAGCGTCATGATTGTGAGCGGCCTGCTGGCTGTGGCCGGTACCGCGATGGGCCAGAGCATTTCGGCTTTCAACACCGAGTCCTCGGGCCGCGAGATTACGAGCGTGGGTCCCACCGGCGGCGCAGCTGAGCTGTCCGGCGGCGTCACCAACTTCAACGTTGCCGGTATTGCCAGCTGGGATCTCCAGGGCAGCGGCTTCAACACCGTCGTCAACTTCGACCTGGCTTCGGCCCTCGGCTATGCCCCCGGCACGCCGATCACGATGAACGGCATCGGTTGGGACGTCAATCTCGCGACCGTCGGCGCTAGCTGGCTGAGCGAGATGGGCATCTACTTCGATGACAACATCGCCCCCGATCTCTCGGGTCTGTTCCTTTCCCCCGGCGCTGGCAGCAACGCCCCGGGCGCTGCGAACTTCAACTCGGGCGGCATCATCAAGCTCGCTCCGAACAACATCCCGAACATCCTTCTGCCGAACGGCGTTCTCCGCATGGAGTTCTTCGAAGGTTACGATGACGTCAGCGCTGCCATCGATGGCAACTGGCTCAGCGGTAGCCTCCAGATCCAGACGGTCGAGCAGGCCGTTCCGGCTCCGGGCGTGGCTGGCCTCTTCGGCCTCGCCGGCCTCGCGGCTGCCCGCCGTCGTCGCGCGTAAGTTGACCTAGAAGTCGATTTCGCAAAGTCCACCGAACTACTGGGGACGGCCCGCTCACAAGGCGGGTCGTTCTTTTTTTGTCGGACTCGTGACGTAAACTGCGCGGATGAAGAACGCGGCGGTGATTGCCAGACTCTCGAAGCTCCGCGAGCTCCGCGTGCGGAAGGATGATGCGCCGCGCGTGGATGTTGCGCTCGCGAAGATGGCGGATGAACTGTCGCGGGTGGAGAAGAAACTGGGGGGCGCCGGGGGGGCGTGGGCGAGCGTGTGTCCCGCGGGGCTGGCGGGGCGTGCGACGC
>JBGSZV010000175.1:0-16994 GCA_041750235.1 Phycisphaerales bacterium | reverse complement strand
ACCACCCCGTGTTCCACCCCCAAACACCCCTATAATCCCGCCCCATGCCCGCTCCCGACGCCGACACACCCGCGATCCCGCCAGCCGCGCCAAAAGTGCCGATACCACGCGGCATCAACCGCCACCCGCGCGCCTTGGGCGGCGATCCCGTCCGTCGACTCGAGGCACCCCTCCTCAGCCTCACCGGCCTCATCCTCAACAACGCTTCTCCCGAGCAGCCCCACCAGCTCACCCCCAAGCGCAAGCCCGACTGGCTCCGCGCCAAGGTCCCCGGCGGTCCCGGCTACCAGAAGCTCAAGGCCATCATGGATGAGCACCGCCTCCACACCGTCTGCGAGGAGGCGAGCTGCCCCAACATGGGCGAATGCTGGGCCCGCGGCGTCGCCACCATCATGATCCTCGGCGACACCTGCACCCGCTCCTGCGGCTTCTGCAACGTCAAAACCGGCCGCCCCCCCATCCTTGATAAGGATGAACCCCGCCGCGTCGCCGAGTCCCTCGCCCTCATGAACTCCGGCGGCGGCCTCAAGCACATCGTCATTACCAGCGTCAACCGCGACGAACTCGCCGACGGCGGCGCCGCCATCTGGGCCGACACCATCATCCGCTCCCGCTCCAAGTGCCCCGACATGTCCTTTGAAGTCCTGATCCCCGACTTCGAGGGCAACTGGACCGCCCTCCAGATGGTCATCGATGCCCGTCCCGAGATCCTCAATCACAACCTCGAAACCGTCCGCCGCATGTACCCCGCGGTCCGCCCCCAGGCGCGCTTCGACCGCTCCCTCGAACTCCTCAACCGCTGCAAGGCCCAGGGCCTCGTCACCAAGACCGGCATCATGGTCGGCATCGGCGAGAAGGACGACGAAGTCCTCGCCCTCATCGATGAAGTCAGCGACAAGGCCCACACCGACATCCTCACGATCGGCCAGTACCTCCAGCCCACCCGCAACCACCTCCCCATCGACCGCTGGGTCCACCCCGACACCTTCGCCATGTTCCGCGAAGAAGGCCTGAAACGCGGCTTCAAGGTCGTCGAGTCCGGCCCCATGGTCCGCTCCAGCTACCACGCCGACGAACAGGCCGACCGCCTGACCGGCACGGCAAAGGAAACCGCCGAGGGGATGGCGAAGTTGATCGCCCAAGGGCGAAACGGCCATTGACCGCTGTATAGCTCGTGCTATACTATCATTACAGGGTCAATGAACCCAGCATCGCCACTTCAGTTACAAATGCGACTGAAGGAGACGATGCGATGGACTCCGCAGTCCCGTTCAAGGAAGTGCTCGAACTCTTCGAGTCGTATCGATGGAAACTATTCCGTAGTCGCGGCCCGAACCGTGTTTTCATCAAGTCTGGAACATCGCTCGTCATCAACATCGAAGTTCATGACGGGCAGGTAAAAGAGATCGATCTCAATGTCGCACGCAAGATCCTCGAAAAGATCGACAAAGAAGATCGCGGAACACGCTGGGGTTCCTGACGGCCCCTTTGCCGCTCCCATCGCAAAGCGCGCCCGCGAACTGTCGCAGCAGTACACCATCCTCGTCGAGGTAAATGAAGAGGGCGGCTACACCGCCCGCGCTGTCGAAATGCCGACCGCGTTTGCCAACGATCCATCGGAAGCCAGGGCACTCAAGAAAATTCGGGACGTTCTTGAAATGCTCGTTGCAACACTTCTCGAGCAGGAAATCGAGCCTCCTGTTCCCGCAAGCGAGAAACGCTCCGAGCAGCTCAACGTCCGATTGACCTCCTCCGAGCGCATCCGCATTGAAAGCGCCGCCAAGCGCCAGGGCTTCCGCGGCGTGTCCGATTTCGTCCGCGCCGCCGCGCTGGACCGTTCGGCCTGACTTCAAACGAACGCCTGCGCGAAAGCACTGAATGTCCCCCGACATCGTCCAAGCACTCGTCAAAACCATCGAGATGAAAGACCTCTCGACCGCCGCCCACACCTGGCGCGTGGTCCTCTACACCCGCGCCATGGCCGAAGAGGCCGGCCTCCCCCACGAACGAACCGACACCCTCTCCGTCGCCGCCGCGCTCCACGACGTCGGCAAGATCGACATCCCCGACCACATCCTCCAGAAGCCCGGCAAGCTCACCGACGACGAGTTCAAGGTCATTCAGTCCCACCCCACCCTGGGCCACTCGCGCCTGCTGCGCATGGATGAAGACGACCCCCTCATCCTCGACCTCGTCCGCCACCACCACGAACGCTGGGACGGCAAGGGCTACCCCGACCGCCTCGCCGGCAGCGCCATCCCCATCCCCGCCCGCTACTTCGCCGTCATCGACAGTTTCGACGCCATGACCAGCATCCGCCCCTACCGCAGCGACGTCGGCGCCGATGCCGCCAAGCGTGCCCTCGCCGAACTCGAAGCCGGCATCGACACCCGCTACTGGGCCGAAGCCGTCGAGATGTTCACACATCTCTACAACACTGGCCGCATCGACTGGGTCCTCAACTACTTCAACGACCGCTGCCCCGTCCCCGCTTTCACCGCGACCACGCAGATCGATCCCGTCACTAGGGCCCTCCGCGGCAGCAGTTGAACGTCGGCTCGCATCTCTTTCAATCCCCCCGCGGCAGCACAAACAACCCGCCCACGCACGCCCCCGCCCCCAACCACATCAAGACCAGCGAGTGCACGAAGTACGGGAAGATGCACAGCACCAGCCCGATCGCGATCGACTTCATGCTGCCGGCCTTCTTGCCGTACATCAGCAACGCCAATCCGATCAGCCCAATCACCATCGACGAGAAAAACACACCCGGATGATCAAGGTCCATGGCACGCTCCTTGGAGTGTGTCATCGACCCTCAGCCCGGCGCTGCCCGCGTCGCACCCGCTCTTTCACCTCTGCGCGCACCGTCAGTACGGCACAACCGTCGTTATCGGCAGCGACGCGTCAGTACTCCGCGCCAAACCGACTCAACAGCACGCTCAGGTCCGCCGCATTGACCAGCCCGTCAAAGTTCGTGTCCCCGTCCTGCCCCGGCGCCACTTCGGTGCCAAAACTCGACAGCAGCACGCTCAGATCCGCGGCATTGACGATGCAGTTGGAGTTGAAGTCGCCCGGGCACGTCACGCGGAACTCACGCATCATCTCGTGGTCCTCGTGCTCGAGAATGTGACAGTGATACGGGTACACCCCCGTGAACCCTTCGAACTTCATGATCACCCGCGTCAGCATGTTCGGCGGGCACTGCACCACATCCTTCCAGCCCGACTCCCACGGCGCAGGCGGGATCAGCGGACCCACCGGGATCTCGACAAAGTTCACGACGTCGACCGCCTGCCGATCCAGAATCTGGAACTTCACCAGGTGAATGTGCATCGGGTGCGTGAAGTGCGACCGATTGAGGAACGTCCAGATCTCGGTGGAGTTGAGCACCACGTTCTCGCTGATCACATCCCAGGTCTGGTTGTTGATCTTCCACTCATCATGCGCGCACACCGGATCAAAGACCGAGTTCAAACGGAACTGCCGCGTCTGGCTCGCCTGATTCACCGGAATCGGCGTGTACGGCACAAGATTCACCGGCAGCGGGTCCGTATCGCCCACCTGCCCTGCCACGATGAACTGCATCACCGGCGCCACATCCGGCCCCTGCTCCCCGTTGGGGAAGGGCACCGGCGCCGAGTTGGTCATCTCGATCGTGGTCGTACTCAGGAACTGCTCGAAATCGATCACCACATCGATCCGCTCGCCCGGCTGCACGGTAATCGAGGGAACCGTGATCGGCGCCGCCAGCAGCCCCTGGTCATTCGCGATCACACGCATCGTCGCCCCTTGATTGAGCGAAAGCGTGTACGTCCGCGAGTTGCTGCCGTTCAGAATCCGGAACCGATACTTGCCCTGATCCACGAACAGGAACGGCCACACCTTCCCGTTCACCAGGATGAAGTCGCCAAAGAAGTGGTCGTGCCACACATCCTGGTACTTCAGCGAGCCGTCGGGATTGAACGAGCGGTCCTGGATCACCAGCGGAATGTCATACTGCCCCGTCGGCAGGTTCAGCGCCTGCTCCGCGGTGTCCGTCAACAGGTAGAACCCCGCCAGCCCCATCATCACATTCAGCCGCGTCATCCCCAGCGCATGATCGTGATACCACAGCGTCGCCGCGTCCTGATTGTTCGGATAGAAGTACGGCGCCGACTGACTCCCCGGCATGAACGTCGCCTCGGGATCGCCATCGCTCGAAGGCGACACCTTCGCGCCGTGCAGGTGAACCACGTTCACCGGGATCGTGCCCGTCTCCTCCAGCCCGTGCAGGCAGGTATCGACCGGCAACAGGTGCCCGATGCGCAGCAGGTTCGTATCCGGGTCGCGGATGTTGTTCTTCCACGTCACCGTGACCTGGTTCCCCTTGCTCGCCAAGATCGTCGGCCCGGGGAACGAGTTGTTGTAGCCCCACACCCGCGTCAACGGCAGATCGCTGTGGCACTGGTGCCACAGCTCATTCGATTCAATCATGTACGTCGCGACCCCGCCCGCCGTCCCGCTCGTCGGCACCGCAATCGGCGGGATCGGCAGCGCATCCACATACGGAATGAGCTGGATCGGGCACGCCACCGTCGAGCAGTTCGTGTTCGGCCCCTGGAATGTCCCCGTCGAAGCCGAGCACGGCCCCGGCGTCGTCATGATGCACGAGCCGTTCGACAGGCAGCACGCCGCCACCGGCTGAAAGCACGGATTCGTCGGATCGCAGGATGTCCCATCACCCAAGTACGTCGTCCCGAAGAAGATCGCACAGTCCGCCGCCGTCCGCAGCGCGCAGTCACCCCAGTTGAAACAGCACGCCCCCATCGGAATCGACGGCGTGAACGTCACCGTCAGCCGAGGACGCGTCTCCGGGTATGGGTTCGTACGGCTGTTGAACCGCTTGCTGCTCCGCGTGCTCTCGTCACCGATGATGCACCAGCCCGCGTTCGTCGCCGGGTTGTTCACCCACGTCGTGACATCCTGCACCACCCCGATTCCCGTCCACGTGTAGTCGGTGTTCACCGCATCGACCACGATCGCCGCGTTCGACTGCGGGAGAAAGGTGCCGCCGGCATTCGCCCACGGCGTCGTGTTGAAGAAACTATGGCTCCACGTCGCGCTCCCCGGCGTCGCCGCGACGCCAAACGCTTCGCTCCCGCCCGCGTCCGACCCGCCCTCACCCCACCCAGTCAGCATGCGATGAATCGCGATCAGCCGCGGCCCGACCTGCGTGCGCGAAACATGCATCGTGAGCGAAGCGCTCGTGATCGTCGATCCCGGGGGGATCGAGCCGAGGTCAAAGTGCACAAGCCCGCGGCGCACCGCCGTGCCCGTGTTGCGCCCCACGAAGATGAAATCACCGGCGCCGTTGCTGTTGCCCGGGCTCTCGGCATACAACGTGTTGTCGGCAATCGCCTGGAACGTCACCGTCACGCCCGACGCCGATGCGCAGCACACGCCGAGCACCGCCGTCAAAGCCGCTGAGAAACCGCGCAGTGCGCCCATGCCCCACCTCCACCACGATGACATCCTGTGTCAGAAGGCAGGACGCCTTCAATCACCACACGATCCGCTCATTATCGACGCATTCGGCCAAACCACAAAGATCATTCCCGATTCGAGCGCCACGCGCCCTCATCGAGTCTCCACCGGCGCTGTCAATACACCGCCCGCGGCACCTCCAAGACCCGTTTCCCCATCATCCGGTGCATCTTCATCCCGATCCACCACCGGCGCTGCCCCGCCCGCATCCGGCTCCGCTTCCGATTCACCTGATCCAATCGCCGTCGATGTTGCCTCGCAGCCGCCCTCATCGCAGTACACCGAATCGCCCCGGTACGTCCCCGACAACGCCTCGCATTCCGCCCGCGACAGCACCGAGCACCCGCCGCTCGCCGAGCAGCACCCCCCGATCGGCGTCGATGGCGAGAACGTCACCGTCAACGTCGGCCGCGTCTCCTTCACCGGGTGCGTACGGCTGTTGAACCGCTTGGCGCTCCGCACATTCTCTGGGCCAATCAGCGCCCACCCGAAGTTCTGCCCCGCGTTGTTCACCCACAGCGCCACATCCGCCGCCACCCCCGACCCCGACCACGCGTACGCGCGATCCGCCGCATCCACCTCGATCGCATCGCTCGCCGATTCCGCCACGCTCCCACCCGGCGTCGACCATTGCAGCACGTCGTACAACCGGTACACCCACGTCGCATCGTTCTCGGTCGCCCGCGCTCCCGACGAGTCGCCATCCTTCGCGTCCGACACACCCTCGCCCCACGACTGCGCCACCCGGTGCACCGACACCGGCTGCGCGCCCGGCGTCGCCTCCGACGCGTGCAGCGTCATCACCGCCGCACTGATCGTCGAACCCGCCGGGATCGCCGAAAGATCAAACCGCACCAGCCCACGCCGCACCAGCCCCGCATCGTTCCGCCCGACAAAAACAAAGTCACCACCCCCGTTGCTCGCCGTACCGCTCTCAGCAAACAGCGTGCTGTCCATCACCGCCGGGAACGTCAGCGTGTCCCCACGGCACACACCACCTGCTCCAGCCACCCAGAAGATCGCCACCGCCGCCCAAGAGCGTCGCATCGTCATGACACGCCTCCAAACCCGGGGCGCACCACCCCGGTACGGAGACTTGCCCGCCAAACCCCAAACCTTGCACCAACCCCCACAAGATTGCGGCCGACGCACCGTCAATCCGGGCGTTCAAGCAAACCTGACCTTGCCGGACCTCAGCACACCACCTCGAACCTCCCCAGCAACACTGACAGGTCCGCACCGTTCACCACCCCGTCCGCGTTGAAGTCCGCCCCGGTCCCCGCCGGAATGCTCTGGTTGAACGTCCCCAGAAGCACCGACAGGTCCGCGCCGTCCACCCGACCGTCCCCGTTCGTATCGCCGCTGCACGCCGGCGCCGGAACACTCAACTCCGCACGCCGCGACTCCACACCACGGCACGGCGTCGATGCCACGCAGAAGTACCGGTTCACGAACACCCCCGGCACCGGCTCGCTCGTCGCATCACTCGCCTGCACGTTCGCGATCCGCAGCGTCGTGCCATTCACCTGCGTGACCCGCCCGCCCCGGTCGCCATTCACCAGAGGCATCGCGCCCTCAACACCGAAGTTGTTCACCGTCGCGTACCACTGGTATGTCAGGCTCGGCGAAGACTCCGGCGGATCAACCAGCACCGTGTACGTCGCCACGGTCCCCACACTGTTCGTGCGGTCAGATGGTTCGGATGTGATCGTCGGCGAGCCGCCAGCGGGCGCATACTCCCACGTATCTGACAACGAGATCGATCCGGGCTGAGAGTAGCCGCCGTGAGCCATCATCACCCGCTTCGATGGGTCGTACACGAGCTGGTGATCAATGCGCCGCTCAGATGGAAGATCAGCAATCTCAATCCAGTTCGTACCGTTCCACTCCCAGGTGTCCGCCTGCCATGTTGAACCAGAGACACCGCCCTGCAGCACGACAACCCCGCGATCCGGATCAAACTGCGCCGCCGCGCCGCGCCGAGGACTCGGTCCGGCCAACGCCACCCGGATCCAGGACTGCGAGGTCGGTGTCCACATGAACTCCCATGTATCGCCCAGGTCCGTCGAACCGTTGTAGCCGCCGAACAACACCACCTTGTTCCGAATGGAGTCGTAGGCCATCGCGGTCGAGCGACGGAACTCGTCGTGGTTCACCACCGCCTGCGTCCACTGACCCGTCTGGCAAGAGAATAGCCACGTGTCTCGAAGTACCGTGTTCCCCGGAATCGTGACGCCGCTTACCAGCACGAGGCGATCATTCGCCGAGTCGTACACCATCGATGCGCTGTGACGGGCCGAAGGACCACCGGGAACACTGAGCGGTATCCACATGCCGTCGGTGAACACCCAGAACTCGTTGGTCGAGACACCCGAGCTGGTGACGCCGCCGAACATGTACAGCTCGGAATGCTCAATACTCCCATCCATGTACGTCCGAACGGCACTCGCCGACAGTGACCGCGGAGACGGAATGTCAGAAGGCAGCGAACGAAGCGCAATCTCGCCCCATGCGGCCCCCGTCCAAAGCCACATCCGGTTCAATCGCTGCGTGCCGTCATCGCCCCCATAGAGGAACGCTGCATCATCCGCATCAAGCCATTGCATCACATACGCCGAAAGCGGCCCCGGCGTCCTCGTCCCCGCAATCGGACGCCATGAGTGCGATGAGAACATCGGCTCTTTGGGATTGACACCTGCCCAAAGCTCATCCAATCGTGACGCCGATGCGCTCTCGCCGCCAAACACCAGCATGTGCCCCCGCGCCGAATCCCACACCGCCGAGTGACTCACACGCCCCGCCGGCACGGTCCCAAGCACGCGTGACCACGTCGAGCCGGTGTAGGTCCACTCCTCGGCAAAGTACTGTCCCGACGCGTACCCTCCGAGCATGACGAGTTGCTGTCGAACCGGATCAAACACGAGGTTCTTCATCACTCGCGGCGCGGGAGCAGGCGGCGTGCTGAACTCCTGCGTCCACGTCCCGGCGACGCTATTCCATTCCCAGGTATCCGCCAGTGCCGACGAGTTCGACCCGCCAAAAAGCACCGTCCGCTGCTGCACGGGGTCATAGCCCAGCGCCGGCCACTCCCGGGCACTCGGGCCGCTCGTCGATCGTTGCACCCAGTTGGTGCCGTCGTATTCCCAAGTGTCGCCAAACTGGCCGCCGCCACCGCCGGAGTTCACTCCGCCGAACAGCACCATCATCGCTCGATCAGAGTCATAGCTCATTCCGGCCACGGCACGATTCTGCGGACTGCTCGCGGTCGAAACCGAAGACCAACTCGTTCCGTCCCACTCCCATGTGTCGCCGTAGAATGTACTCCCGCTCCGCCCGCCGAACAGCACCACCCTGCCCCGCGCGGCGTCGTATGCCATCGAAGCGTGAACTCGCGGCGACGGCCCACTCGTCGAACGCAGGTCCCAGACCGTCCCGTCCCATTCCCACGTCGAGCCGCTCAATCCGGAATCCGCATCACCCCCGAACACCACCGCCACGCCGCGAGCAGTGTCAAACGCCATCGCCTGACCAGTCCGGGGCGAAGGCACATCAATGCTCTCAAAGCGCTTCCATGGTTGGACATCGCACGCTCGCGACACCTCGAGTTCATAGCTGCCGCCCCAAGGCTGCGCACGCCGCACTCGGATGATCGCCGGTCCGATGGCCGCGCTTGTCTGTAGCGTCACCTCGTACGTTCCGTCCTGGTCCGCATCCGTCGGCGTTCCAGTTGCAAGCACCACGCCGCCCGGTGTCTGAAGCGTGACAGCCACGTTTGAGCTGCACCACAACCCCGCCCGTAGCCGCACCGTCAATGCGCCGCCCGGCGATCCGACTGCGGAGAAGTAGTCATCTGTATCGGTAAGCCGCAGGCCGTGAATGCCGGGGTCAATTGAGTACGCCGTCGCCGACGAATCGTTGTCCTCATAGGCGTCGTCTGATGCGACTCCGTAACGTCCTTCAAGTCCGAGCTTGTCGCCGTCGCTCAAGTTCGACCGATTCCCGATCAGGGTGGCAAATGCCTCGTACCCCGGCCGAACATCGATCGATCGGCAGTTCGACGGGCATCCGCAGATGGATCCCTCCGGGCAGCAGGTGCTGAGCGCGCACTCGTCGTAGTGCATGATGCTCAGGAAGTCATAGTCATTTGCCGCAGCAGAGTTGCCTTGAATCGGAAAGTTGGCATTGTAGAAAGCAGCCTGAATGTTCCCGGGATTGATCTGAACGTAGGTGTCACGATCGCCGCGCTGGTGCTCGTGATGGACGCCCAGCGCATGCATCAGTTCATGAATGATCGTGTAGCGACTCGACCAGCTGATCAGATTGATCGGCTGACCACCACCGATCCGACCGATGAATGAGTTGTTCCCGCTTCCGTTCTGAACGTAGATGTAGTCCGCCTGAGAGGTGCGCACCACGAACTCAACTCCGCAGTACGTCTCGATCTCATTCATCGCGATCCGCAATCGATCACGATTCTGCTGCGTGACACCGTCATCGATCACGTACGGCACAACGCCGCTCGGCCAGAGATTCGCGGCCCAGACGCTCCGCTCGACCTGCACCCGCGTCATGGCGCATGGCTCAGGCTTCACAACTTCCGGATCCACCCACAACGGATGCGGCGGATGCTCCCAAGGCGTCCCCGCCAGCAACGTAACCCCCGACATCGCAACACCAACCGCAAGCGCGCGTGACAGCATGAGCTTCCCCACGAGTAAAGTTACTTCAGTGGAAAAAGCTACCCTTGACCAATATGCAATCGCAAGTCAACTTCGTCGGGATTCAGTCAAATACCTAACACCCCGTCCCGAACCATCCCAAAAGCACGCTCAAATCCGCCCCATTCACGATCCCGTCGTGATTGAAGTCCGCACCCGACCCCGGCAACACCTGCTGGTTCCACTGGCTGAGCAGCACGCTCAGGTCCGCCGCGTTCGTCACGTTGTCGTAGTTCGCATCACCCACGCACACCACGCGGAACTGCCGCATCATCTCGTGGTCCTCGTGCTCCAGGATGTGGCAGTGGTACGGGAACAGACCCTTGAACCCGTTGAAGCGCATGATCACCCGCGTGATCTGGTTCGGCGTCGCGTTCACAGTGTCCTTCCAGCCGCGCTCGCTCGCCGGCGGCAGCACCCGCGCGCTCGTCGGCGTGATCACGCCCCCCACCACCTCGAAGTTCTGCCGGTCCAGCACCTGGAACGACACCAGGTGAACGTGCATCGGGTGCGACACGTTCGATCGGTTCACCCACGACCAGATCTCCGTCGTGTTGAAACGCGGGAACTCCGTGATGTCATCCCACAAGAGCCCGTTGATCCGCCAGCGCTCATGCCCGCAGTCCACATCAAACTGCGACTGCAGCTCGAACATCCGCGATCGCACCGCCTGGCTCTCGGGAATCGTCTGGAACGTCGTCAGCACCCCCGGCAGCGGGTCCTGATCCCCCGTCGCCGACACCACGCGGAACTGCATCACGTTTTCGATGTCCGGGCCCTGTCCCCCCGCGGGGTACGGCGACAACGCCGTGTTCAACAGCTCGATCTCCTCGCCCGTCTCATACCCCGCAAAGTCGATCACGATGTCCACACGCTCGCTCGGCAGCAGCGTGATCGATGACAACAGCGACGGCCCAGGCAAAAGCCCCTGGTCCGTCGAGATCTGGTTGAAGACCGACGCATCCGACAGGCTCAGCGTGTACGCCCGCGAGTTGCTGCCGTTCAGCAGACGGAAGCGGTACTTGCCCTTCTTCACATTCAGGTACGGCCACACCTTGCCGTTCACCAGCACCGTGTCGCCGAAGAAGTGCTCCTGCCAGTCCTGGTGGTACTGCAGCGACCCATCCGGCGCGAACGTCCGGTCCTGAATCACCAGCGGGACCTCATACTCCCCGCGCGGGATGTTCAGCGCATCCTCCGCCGCATCGCGAACGAGGAAGAACCCCGCAAGCCCCATGTACACGTTCAACCGCGTCAGCCCCAGCCCGTGGTCGTGGTACCACAGCGTCGAAGCCAACTGGTCGTTCGGATACGTGTGCACCGGCGACTCCTGACCGGGCGGGAAGGAAAGATCCGGATCGCCGTCGCTCAACGGGTCGGTCTTCGCGCCGTGCACGTGCACCACCGTCACCGGCAGCCCGCCCGTCGCGTCCGGCCCGTGCAGACAGGTGTCGATCGGCAACAGGTGCGTCGTCCGCAGATCGCCGGTCGTCGTCCGCAGGTTGTTCTTCCACACCACCGTCACCGGCTGGCCCGCCCGCGCCTCGATCGTCGGCCCGGGATACGTCCCGTTGTACCCCCACAGCCGCGTCGGCGGCAGGTCGCGGTGCAGTTGCTGCGTGAACTCCGTCATCTCGATCTCATAATGCGCTGCCCCGCTCGGAACCCCGCTCACCGGCGTCGCCACCGACGGAATCGGCAATGCATCAACAAACGGCGTCAGCACCACCGGGCACGCCACCGTCGCGCACGCCGATGCGCCGTACCGGAACATCCCGCCCAGCGTCGTGCAGTTCGATGGCACGGTATCGACACAGCTGCCGTTGTTCAGACAGCACGCCCCCACCGGCTCCGGGCAAGGGTTCGGTGCGCACGTGGTGTTGTCGCCCGAATAGTTCCCGCCCAGCGACAGGCAGTTCGCCTGGCTCCGCAACTGGCACTCACCCGTCACCGGGAGACAGCACGCCCCCATCGGGACCGACGGCGTAAACGTCACCGTCAGCAACGGCCGCGTGTTCACCGTCAGGTGATCACTGCTGTTGAAGCGTTTGGCGCTCCGCGTTGCTTCATTACCCTTCAGGATCCATCCGAAGTTCTGCGCCGGGTTGTTCATCCAGACCGTCAAGTCCGTGATCAGCCCCGCCCCGCTCCACGTCGTCGTCGAGTTGGTTCCCGACGCCGCGACCGACACATTCGCAACCGCTTCAAAGTCGCCGCCGGGCGTCGTCCAGAATGTATCGGGGTAGAACCGATGCAGCCACGTCGCGTCGTTCACCTCGGCCGTCGTCCCGGTCGATTCCGTGCCGCTCGCGTTCGATGCCCCCTCGCCCCACGACACCGTCGCGCGGTGCAGCCCGATGGTGTTGGCCGCCTGCGTCTGTGACACGAACATCGCGAGCGAAGCGCTGGTGATCGTCGAACCAGGCGGGATCTGGTCGATCTCGAACCGGATCGCGCCGCGCCGCACGCCGCCGTTGTTCGTCCGACCGACGAAGATGTGCTGCCCCAGCCCGTTGCCGCCGGTCGTGTTGTCGTTGTAGATCGTCGTGTCCGCCACCGCCCGCAGCGTGAGCGTGACCGCCCGGGCGTCCAGCGCGCAGCCAACAACCGCCGCGGCGCCCATCGCCAGCAACCAACCCCCGCGCTTCGAATGCAACATCAACAACCCTTCCCGTTGCGCCATGGCAACGTTATCGGGCGCACACCAAACGCCCTTCAGCGACACCCGGATTGTCGGCGCAATCACCCCCCGGGGCAATCCATTTCCCGCCCCTGTCGCACCCCGAATCCGGGCAAATGCATATCTATGCAGCGCATGACCCGCCGCTCGCCCCAAACCGGGCCCGCCGCACGCTCAGCATGCCGACCCGAACAACCCCAGCAGCACGCTCAGGTCCGCGCCGTTCACCAGCCCATCGCCGTTGAAATCAGCGCCGGTGCCGGGAGTGACCGCCGTGCCGAAAAGTCCCAGCAGCACGCTCAGGTCGGCGCCGTTCACGAGGAAATCGCCGTTCGCATCGCCGGCGCACTCGGGCGGCGGCGGGTTGACCGTCAGAGTCGCGGCCTCGCTCGTCACATTCCCACACGCGCCCGTCACCACACAGTCGTACTCGCCCGCATCAGCCTCCTGAGCATTTTGCACCAGCATGGCGTAGCTGGTGACATTGACAAGGACCGACCCACTCGGCGTCGTCCCATTGACAAGGCTTTCCCCGTTGCGCCGCCACTGGTACGTCAACGAACTGCCCTCTGAACCCACCCCGAATCCAGCGCTCTGGCCCACGTCCACATCGATGTCCGCCGGTTGCGAGATCAGTTGCGGCGTCAGCGTGGACCACAGCGCCACATACCGCAAGGCTTGACCGTCCACCTGCGTAAAGTCGCCGCCGATCACCAGTTGCGGTTGCTCAACGCCCGGACCGTCGGGATCCCACATCGCCAGCGCGCGGACGGCACCGTTCGTCCCGGTCCCAAACGCATGCCACGTCGTACCGTCCCACCATGCCAGGTTGTTCGCGGTCACGCCGCCGGCGCTCGAGAAATGGCCGCCGATCACCAGCACCTCGTCCTGCGGACCGTTGCCGTCGACGTCAACGCTCAGCGCCGTGTACACGTCCGCCAGACCCCCCGCAACGCCGGACCCCAGCGCATGCCAAGCCGCGCCGTCCCACCGCGCCACGCCGTTGACCGGAGTCCCATTCGCCGACGTGAATACCCCGCCCGCGATCAGTTGATCGTTCAATACCCCTGCCCCGTCCGGATCCCATGTCGCGAGCGTCAGCACTTCGCCGTTCAGATTGCTTGCATACTCAGCCCAATCCACACCCGTCCAGCGCCGAATGTAATCGTCGGCCTCAAAGATCGCGTTGAAAGCCCCGCCCGCAAGGATCTCCGGATTGAGCCCTCCGGGTCCGTCGCGATCCCACACCACGAGCGCACTCGCCGCTTCAGGAACCCCGGCGCCCATCGTCTGCCACGCGGTCCCATTCCAGCGCACCACGTGGTCGCCGTTGAAGTTCGCTACGTTCACAAACTCGCCTGCGATCGTCAGCCGATCCGGAATCGATGCGCTGCCATCCGGATCAAACGCGGCCATGGCCAGAACCTCGTCGTTCACCCCCGAACCCTGCGCTTGCCACGCCGCGCCGTCCCAGCGAGACACACGCGACACCGCCGTCGCACCCGATGCCGTGAACGACCCACCCGCGATCAGTTCCTTCTCCAGTGGGCCCGTCCCGTCAGGGTCGATCGACAGCAGCGAGTTCACACGCGCATTGAACCCTTCGCCAACCGGCAGCCACTGAGTACCGTCCCATTGCGCAACACGATTCACCGTCGTCTCACGTTCCATCAAGAAATCACCGCCCGCCACCAGCCGCGGCACAAGCGGTCCCTCGCCGTCCGGGTCCCATGACGCCAGGCTCTTCACGGGTCCCTCCGGACCTTTGGAGAACGGCAACCACGATGAACCATTCCACCGCGCGATACGCGCGATCGGCGCACCGCCCGCCGTCGAAAAGCTCCCGACTGCCACCAGTTCGAGCACTCGCGGACCGGCGCCGTCGGGATCCAAGTGAACCAAGTCGCTCACATGAAAACCCGGGACTTGGCTCCCGGCGAACGTGGACCACGTCGAACCGTTCCATTCGATGAGCGATAAACCGCCAGCCGAGAATCCGCTGGCCACAAGAACCGGAGGATTCGGCCCGACTGCGTCCGCATCCCAACTGGAGAAAGCGATCGCGCTGAACCCATTCGGACCGAACGACACCCACCCTCCCGCGGTCCACCGGAGGACCGAATACGCTACGACACCCGGCGCCTGAAAGTACCGATGGCCCACGATCAGCTGCGCTGGGTTCGGCCCAGTGCCGTCCGGATCAAACTGCCCCAGCGCTACGACAAACCCGTCACCGGGCAACGAGCCCGGCGAGAAGGCCTGCCACACCGAACCGTTCCACCTCGCGATGTTCAACGCCGGCACACCACCGGCCGTTGAGAAACTGCCGCCCGCGATCACTTCGGGGTTGAGCGGTCCCGAGCCGTCAGAATCCCAGATCGTCAGTTCGCCAACAGAATCGAAGAGGATCCCCGATCCCAGTGCATGCCACGCGGTCCCGTCCCAACGTGCAATGTTGTTCACCTGCACACCGTCCGCGAAGACAAACCTTCCCAGCGCTACCAGTTGCGGCGGCAACGGCCCCGCTCCATCCATATCCCACGATTCGATCCGCTCAACAACGTCGTCGAAGGTAGGACTCATTCCGGTGCCGAGCGGAGCCCACGTCGCACCGTCATACACGGCGATGTGATTCACCTGCATGTTGTTCACACGCGTGAACTCTCCACCCACGACAAGTCTCGGCGCAAGCGGACCCGTGCCATCAGGGTCCCACGTGCGCACCACACTGATAAATGAATCGAACACGCCCAGCGACTGCCACTCCGAACCGTTCCACATCGCCAGAAAGGAGATCGATTGGCCGTCGACCGACACCGTCATCTGCCCGGCGATCACGAGACGCGACGGTTGCGGCCCCGCCCCGTCGGGATCCCACGCCACTCCCGACTGCGGCGAGTTCGTGAAGCTCGGCACGGCCGCCAGTTGTCCATCCCATTCCCCGCACTGCCCAAACGCGGAAACCGCGGACAGGCAACCCAGAGCGACAACACCCACGCCAATGACGCGCTTGTCCATGAGAACCTCCACGAGGCCCTCACACTAACCGCTATGGGGGCTTCTGCAATCCAAGAAGCGTTGGAATCGCAGATTCATCAGCAGCCCGACCCGAACCCCGCCAGCAGCACACTCAAGTCTCGCCCATCGATCACGCCATCGCCGTTGAAGTCCGCCGATGTGCCCGGCACGCACAGCGATCCAAACCCGCCCAGGATCACCGACAGGTCTGCGCCGCTCACCGTGCCGTCGCCATTCGCATCCCCCGCGCACATCGCCGATGCCGATGGATCAAACTCAAACGCCCCCATGTCAATGATCGGCGTCGTCCCGAGTCCGGTGTCCGGCGTCGCCGGATCATCGATCCTTCGCGCGGTGCCGTGGATATCGTGCGTCACGGTCAGTGGAATCGCGGAGTTCACGCCGGCATCGATCCCGCCCGAGCCGGCGAGCAACCGAAAATCACTCACGCCCGCAAAGAACGCCGGCGCATCGATGTTGGCATCGCCGAACGCCCCGCCCTCAACATTGCTGTAGCTCACGCCCAGGGCGCCATCGATCTGCCCCGCCGCGTTCCCCCGCACGATGCTGTTCACAATCGTCAACCCGCCGCTCACTCCGCGCGCGCCGCCCGTCGCCGTCGCGCTGTTCCCCACGATCGTGCAGTTCACCGCCCGCAGCAGCCCCGACCCGCGACTGATCAGCCCGCCACCGAACCCCGCCGCCGAGTTCCCGAACACGCTGCACCCGTACAGCCGCACACTGGCGGAAAACTCCGACGCCACCGCCCCGCCGCCCAGCGCGACCGCCGCATTCTCCCCAAAGATGCACCGCGTGAACTCGTTCTGCGGCCGCACGTCCGACGTGTCCCACACGTACACCGCACCGCCCGCATCCGCGCTGTTCCTCCGGAAGCTGCAGTCCGTTGCCAGGCAAAATCCGCTCGTGATGAGCATCGCACCCCCCAAGAGCGACTCATTCTCCACGAACCAGCAGTCCTCAAAGATCATCTTCCCCGCGCCGCAGAACACTGCACCGCCGCCGCCGCCCCCGCCGCCGATCGCCGTGCCGCG
>JBGSZV010000174.1:0-12335 GCA_041750235.1 Phycisphaerales bacterium | reverse complement strand
GCGTGGTGGGATCGGAACGGAGACCGACCCCGCTGACGGACCGCGATGGATGCGCGGCCGTCGGGCGTTCGTGGGCGACACCCCCGACGCCGGCCCAACGATTCGGCCCCTTGAAGGGCCGACGGCCTGTGCTGGCCGTTTGAGTTCACGGAGGACTTCATGAGTCGCATCAATACGAACGTCACGTCTCTGATTGCCCAGCGCGTGCTCGGGCAGAACAACAAGAGCCTCAACACGTCGCTCGAGCGTTTGAGCACGGGTCTTCGGATCAACCGCGGTGCGGACGATCCGGCAGGCTTGATCGCTTCGCAGAACCTTCGTGCTGAGAAGGCTTCGCTCAGCGCCGCGATCAAGAATGCCGAGCGCGCCGACCAGGTCGTGAACATCGCCGAAGGCGGCCTCGACGAAGTGTCGGGCCTGCTCAACGAGCTTCAGGCCCTCGTGACCTCGACCGCGAACACCGCCGGCCTGTCGAACGAGGAACGCGAGGCGAACCAGCTGCAGATCGACTCGATCCTGCAGACCATCGACCGCGTCGCGTCGTCGACGAGCTTCCAGGGCTCCAAGCTCCTGAACGGCAACTTCGACTTCGAGGCCAATACGGTCGCCGACAACATCAAGTCCTACAAGGTCAACGGCGCCAAGCTGGGCTACAACCAGACCCGCGACGTTGACGTCCTGGTCACCACCTCGGCCCAGGTCGGCGGCTTCTTCCTCTCGTTCGGCGCCAACAACCTCGACCTCGGCGGCGCGACCGAGCAGTTCGTGATCGAAGTCACCGGCGCCAAGGGCAGCCGTGAGCTGAGCTTCGCCTCGGGCACGACCCTGACCGACATCGCCGCGGCCATCAACAGCTTCACCGACGTCACCGGCGTCGAGGCAGCGGTCTCCGGCACGACCGGTCTCCGCATGGTCTCCGAAGAGTTCGGCTCCGACCAGTTCGTCGGCGTCAAGGTCGTTGACGACGGCGGCATCGGCTCGGCTTCGAACATCGGTATCTACAACTTCATGGGCGCCGACACCAACGATGCCGCGGCGTCCGTGGCGTCGACTTTCGCCACTGCTTCCAACCAGCTCAAGGACAGCGGCCAGAACGTTCAGGCCACCATCAACGGCATCGTCGCCACCACCAAGGGCACCAAGGCCCGCATCAACACCGACTTCCTCGATGTTGAGGTGGACCTCAAGACCGGCACCAGCTCGGGTGCTGAGGCTCAGCGTCTGGGCACGGTCAACGCCTTCACCATCCAGGGTGGCGGTGCTGACTTCCAGCTCGCCGGACGTGTCGACGTCGCCGGCAAGGTCTCGCTGGGCATCTCCAACGTGGCCGTCCGCTCGCTTGGTAAGGAAGTTGACGGCACCACGGAGTACTTCCTGTCGAACCTCGGTTCCGGCAGCGCTCTGAACGTGGTGGACGGTGACCTCGACAGCGCCCAGAAGGTGGTTGAGAACGCCATCCGCGACGTCAGCAGCCTGCGTGGCCGCCTCGGCGCCTTCCAGCAGAACACGATCGGCGCGACCATCCGCAGCCTGGGTGTCGCGTTCGAGAACTCTGCGGCGGCCGAGAGCGTCATCCGCGACGCCGAGTTCGCCAGCGAGACCGCTTCGCTGACTCGTTCGCAGATCCTGGTCTCCTCGGCGCAGAACACCCTGCAGCTGGCCAATGTCCAGCCGCAGAACGCTCTGCAGCTCCTCGGCTAAGACCCGAAGAGTCTCGGGGAACGCCCGATAAATACCACACGCCCCGGCGGATTCCGCCGGGGCGTGTTTCTTTTTGGCGTGGTGTCGTGATTATCGGAACCGCTTGGGTCCGAATCATGGATCCCTCCGATAACTCCACCCGTTCGCAGGAGTTCCGCCACCAGTGGCGGCACAAGGAGGTGCCATGAGCCGTATCAACAACAACGTGTCGTCGCTGATCGCCCAGCGGGTGCTGGGCAACAATAACAACGCTCTGAACACGTCGCTGGAGCGGCTGAGCACCGGGCTGCGGATCAACCGGGGCAAGGACGACCCCGCCGGCCTGATCGCGTCGCAGAACCTGCGTGCCGAGAAGGCGGCGCTGGGCGCGGCGATCAGCAACGCCGAGCGTGCCGATCAGGTGGTGAACATCGCTGAAGGCGGCCTTGAAGAGGTGACCAGCCTGCTCAACGAGGTGCAGGGGCTCATCACCGAGACCGCCAACACCGCGGGCCTCTCCAAAGAGGAACGCGAAGCGAACCAGCTGCAGATCGACTCGATCCTCCAGACGATCGACCGGGTCGCGGCGGCCACCAGCTTCCAGGGATTGAAGCTGCTGAATGGCAACTTTGACTACACCACGCAGGACGTCTCGGCGGCTGTCGGTTCGTTCCGCGTGAACGGCGCGAAGCTTGGATTCAACGAGACGCGGGACGTCGATGTGCTGGTCGTGAACTCCGCGCAGGTCGCCGGCTATCTCTTGTCGTTCGGCAACGGCAACATCGATCTGGGCGGCTCCAGCGACCAGTTCGTCATTGAGATCGCGGGCATCAAGGGTTCACGCGAGTTCAGCTTCAGCTCGGGCACGGGCCTGGACGACATCGCCGCTGCGATCAACAGCTTCAAGGCGGTCACCGGCGTCGAGGCGAGCGTGTCGGGCACGACGGGCTTGCGGCTCCAGAGCCTGGGCTTTGGCGCGGACGAGTTCGTCTCGGTGAAAGTGGTCGACGACGGCAACATCGGTACCGCGAGCGACATCGGCATCTACAACTTCCAGGCCCAAGATGCACTGGCCGCGCAGATCACCGGCGGCGCTCCGGCCTTCACGTTCGCCGAGGCGGGGAATCGCATCTCCGATCGCGGGCAGGACGTTGAGGCGACGGTCAACGGAATCCGTGCGACCACCAAGGGAACGGTGGTCCGGATCGCGACTGACTTCCTGGATGTTGAACTGAACCTGCGCTACGACCCGACGGGCGGCAGCCCCGATGCGTCGACGCTGGGATCGGTCAACGCGTTCACCATCGGCGGCGGCGGCGCTGACTTCCAGATGGCGTCGCGCGTCGATATCGGCGGCAAGGTGAGCCTGGGCATCCAGAACATTGCGGCACGCGATCTTGGACGCAACACCGTTGACGTCGGCGGGGTGGACACGACGTACTTCCTGAAGGACGTCGGCACCGGTCGCGACTTGAACGTGGTCGATGGCGACCTGGACGGCGCGCAGAAGATCGTGGACGCCGCGATCCGCGAGATCAGCAGTCTGCGTGGACGACTGGGCGCGTTCCAGAAGAACACGATCGGTGCGACGGTTCGCAGCCTGGGTGTCTCGCTCGAGAACACCACGGCCGCCGAGAGCGTCATCCGCGACACGGACTTTGCCGAGGAAACCGCGGGCCTGACGCGGGCGCAGATCCTCGTCAGCAGTTCGACCCAGATCCTGGGCATCAGCAACACGCAGCCGCAGTCGGCTCTGCAGTTGCTGGGTTAAGCCTCTCGAATCCATGAATAACAAAGGGCCGTCGACACGGATGTCGGCGGCCCTTTTCGTTTGGCGTGGGAAGAAGTTCAGATGATGTGCGACGAAGCTTTCAGCGTGCCTTCGACCTTGGTCTTCCATTCGCCGTAGCCCTCGCGGCCCATGAGGCCGAAGGTGGCGACCTTTCCGGTCTCGACGGCGGGCTGGTCGTAGGCGTCGATGTTGAGCATCAGGCCGACGTAGGCGGTGGTCATCTCCCAGAGGTAGATGAACTGGCCGACGTGGCGGGCGTCGATCTGCGGGAACTCGATGGTGAAGTTGGGGCGCTGGCTCTCGACGAGGGCGTATTCGGTGGCCTTCTTCTCGGCGTTCAGGAGGGTGCCGAACTTGGAGCCTTCCAGGTACTTGATAGCGTCGACGCCCAGGCCGGTGGGGATGGAGAGTTCTTCGCGGCCGAAGTCCTTCACTTCCACGAGGCCGAAGACCTTGTCGTTGGGGCCTTCGCGGTAGAGCTGGACCTGCGAGTGCTGATCGGTCGTGCCGAGGGCTTTCACGGGGGTGAAGCCGGCGAAGACTTCCTTACCGGTTGTGTCCACGCGCTTGCCGAGGGATTCGGCCCAGAGCTGGCGGTACCAGTCGGCGAGCAAGTAGAGGCTGTTGGCGTAGGGCATCATCACGTGGATGGTCTTGCTCTTCTCCATGCCCAGACGGCAGAGAAGGGTGGCGAGCATGGCGGCGGGGTTCTCGCGGAGCGCGGGCTTCGCGCAGAGCTTGTCCATGTCAGCGGCGCCGTCGAGAAGGGCGTTGATATCGATGCCGCACATCGCCGCGGAGAACAGGCCGACGGGAGAGAGGACGCTGAAGCGACCGCCGACGCCGTCGGGGACGGGGAGGGTGGTGTACTTGTTGTCGTCGCAGATCTTCCGCATGGTTCCCCTGGCGGGGTCGGTGACGGCAACGATGTTCTTGCCGTGGTCGGCGCGGCCGAGGGCGTCGATGAGCATCTGGCGGATGGTCATGAACTGGGCGGCGGTCTCGGCGGTTTCGCCGGACTTGCTGACGACGTTGAAGAGGGTGCGCTTGAGGCCGGGGTCAGACTGCTGGCAGAACTTCAGAACGGCGCCGAAGTAGGCGGGATCGACGTTGTCGACGACGAACATGCGCGGGCCGCCGCGCTTGTCGCCGGGGAGCAGGTTGTAGGTGCTGGGGTTGAGCGCCGACTGCAGGGCGATGTTTCCGAGCGCCGAGCCGCCGATGCCGAGCACGACGAGGTTGTCGAACTTGCCGCGGCGCTCCTCGACGATGCGGGAGATAGCCGAGACATGGTCGCGGCGCATCGGGTCAACATGAAGGCCGCGCCAGCGTTCCCAGCCGGTGTTACGGGTCTTTTCGAGACTGGCGGTGAGGTCGGCGATGCGCTTGTCGCTGGGCGAACCGGCGGCGAGCGATGCGGGGTCGAGGCCGTGGGAGCCGACGCGATCGGACAGGCAGTTGGCGAAGTGGAGCTTGAGCATGGGATCAGCCTACCTCTGCTTGACCGGGGGTGTGGACCCCCGGGTGGGGTGTGGAAATCTGGGCCCGGGTGTCGTGCTACGCTGGCGTCATGATCCATCCATGGCACGATGTGACCCCGTCTCCTGAAGCCGGGGGTTCGCTCCCGGGGTCGTTTCGCGCGGTGATCGAGATCCCGCGTGGCTCGAACCTGAAGTTTGAGATCGACAAGCCGTCGGGGCTGCTGAAGCTCGATCGGGTGTTGTCGTCGGCGGTGTACTACCCCGCGAACTACGGTTTCATCCCCCAGACGCTGGCGGAGGACGACGATCCGCTGGACGTGCTGGTGTACTGCACCGAGTCGATCCCGCCGCTCACCCTGTGCGACGCCCGGGCGGTGGGGATGATGACGATGGTGGACCACGGGGCCCCGGACCACAAGATCATCTCGGTGCTGGTGCAGGACCCGATCTATTCGGAGTTCCACAAGGCCTCGGATTTCCCCAAACACATCTTCAAGATGCTCAAGCGGTTCTTTGAGGATTACAAGCAGCTCGAGGGCAAGCAGGTGGCGGTGGATGAAATCATCCCCGCCGAGGCGGCCCATTCGATCATCGAGGATTCGCTGCAGCGCTACTGGCAATCGAGGCAGAAAGGCCAGATGAAGGGGCTGTAGTCTGGGCCAGTGGCCACATATTCAAGTGGCAGTAGGGGGTCGGCGGATGGGGGCGGGTATTCTGTTGCCGATGGACCGGGACATCGAACGCATCCTGATTGATCGTGACCGCATCCGCCTGCGTGTCGCCGAGATGGGGCGGCAGCTCTCTGCCGACCTTGAGGCCGAACTGCGGGCCGAGGGCAGCGGGGCGATGGACCATCCCGATCGAGTGGTCATGCTCCCAATCCTGACCGGCGGCATTGTTTTCGTCGCGGACCTGATCCGCGAGATGCCGATGAGGTTGTCGATGCGGGTGGTGACGGTCAGCAGCTATCCCGGCGCGACGACCAAGAGCAAGGGAGCGGCGCTCCGCGGGGCGATCCCGCACGACCTGAGCGGGCGGCACGTCGTGGTCGTCGATGACATCCTCGACAGCGGGCAGACGCTGGGCCTGGTGCGTGACCTGATCGGCGAGCAGAAGCCCGCCTCACTGCGGCTGTGCGCGCTGCTCCGCAAGGAAGTCCCGCGGGTCATCGATGTCGAGGCCGACTACATCGGGTTCGACATCCCGGACGAGTTCGTGGTCGGGTACGGCCTTGATTACAACGGCTTCTACCGGAACCTGCCGGACATCGTGACGCTCAAGCTGTCGAAATGACGTCAAACTTCAGGACGCTCCTCGACCACGGTCGTCCGTGTCGCATCGTAGATGTACAGCATCCCGGGTTGCTCGGTGACGCGGCAGCCTTTGTGCGCGCCGTCGCAGATGGGGAACTTCTGGGACAGGCCGCAGGCGCAGATCGAGATGGGCTTCAGATTGCCCTGCTCGTCGCGGGGGAAATTGGCAGGGTCGATCTTGATGGGACCCTGGGCTTCGAATCGCACGAGTCGCGGCATGTGGAGGCTCCCGGAGGTTGTGGCGCGGAGCAAGCCTAGGGGATGATGGGAGTTCGGGGCTACACTGGCCGATCGTGGGTGGAGCAGGCATGAGTGACGCGGATCGACAGCGCGATGCGGAGCCTCGGGTGTACGTCCCGCCGAGCCTCGACGCGGAACTGGGCGGTTCGCTGCCCTGCGTCGTCTGCGGCTACGAGTTGAAGGGGCTGTCGATCCGTTCGGTGTGCCCGGAATGCGGGACGGCCGTTCGCGCCACGATCCTTTACAAGGTGGACCCTCGTGCGGAGGAGTTCCAGCCCATCCGCTGGGCCAAACTGCGGGCGATGTGCCTGGTGATGTGGCCCCTCGGTGCGCTGATCGCGGCGATCGCCTTCTGGATGCTGCGGAGCCACGACTTTCTCGTAGGCGCGGCGGGTGCTCAGGGGCGCCAGATCGGCTGGCTGGGTGGAATAGGCGTCGCCGGGGCGGCGCTCTCGGGCGTATCGCTTTTGCCCCTGCTCCATCCGAGTCGCGGAACTCCGATCTGGAAAGCAGGCGCGGCGCTGATCGCGATGCTGGCGTACGTGCCGCTGGTGTGGACGCTGCGGGCACTGGTCATGCGGGACGAGTTGGCGTCGGTCGCGCTTCCCTACGTTGGCACGCCGGTGGACGCCCAGCGCCACGTCCTGCGGCTGATCATCGGCGGGTGCTGCATCGTGGTGCTGCTGGGTTTCCGTCCGGTGGCGCGCGAACTGGTGCGTCGCTCGCTGGCGCTACGGATGGGCCGGGTCGATCGGCAGACTCTGTTTGGAATGGCGGCGGTCTTCGCCCTGATCGGAGTGGGGGATGTGCTGGCGATCGTTGCGGCAGCGCAGGGGACGCGGCTGGCGGCGATGACCTTGGTCTCGACGGTCATCATCGGGGTGGGGTCGGTGATCGTGAGCTTCGGCTTCGTCTCGGCCCTGATCGACAGTTGGCGGATCGGCCGTGCGATCGTGACGCCGAGCCCGTCGTTGCGGCAGGTGATCGAGGGCCCCAAGGGGCCTTCCGCGGACTGAATTCGACTGCCAACTCGGCAGTCTTCGCCGGGGGGCCGATGGCGGGCTGTCAGTGGACAAGTCGGTCGAGCGCAGGCTTCCTGAGCGTAAGTCCTTGATTGAACATGATTTCGAGATCGCGGGGTGGTGGCATCCGCCTTGCCATGTATCTCACCGGGACTGGCTGCGCGGTGGCCCCACCGACAGCCCGCCCGGTCCAGCAATTCAACCCCGGTCCAGCAATTCACCCCACGGCCGATCCGGCCGCATGACGATTCGGAGAGAAAACGATGGCAGCCAAGGAACTCGTATTCGATCTCGCAGCCCGCAACGCCCTCGCCTCGGGGGTGGAGAAGCTCGCCCGTGCCGTCAAGAGCACCCTGGGCCCCCGCGGCCGGATGGGCGTGCTCGACAAGAGCTGGGGCGGGCCGACCGTCACCAAGGACGGCGTCTCGGTGGCGGAGGAAATCGAACTCCGCGACAAGGCTGAGAACATGGGCGTCATGCTTGTGAAGCAGGCCGCGAGCAAGACCAGCGACGACGCCGGCGACGGCACGACGACCGCGACGGTCCTCGCCGAGGCGCTCTTTTCCGAGGGTCTCAAGTTCATCGCGGCGGGTGTTGATGCGAACGCTCTGGTGCGCGGCATGAAGGCCGGCGTCGAGGCGGTCGCGAAGGACATCGCCAAGTTCTCCCGCCCGGTTGAAGGCAAGAAGGACATCGAAGCGGTCGCTTCCATCTCCGCGAACAACGACGGCGCGATCGGCAAGATCATGGCCGACGCGTTCGAGAAGGTCGGCAAGGACGGCGTGATCACGGTCGAGGAAGGCAAGAACATCGAGACGACCGTCGAGGTCGTCGAGGGCATGCAGTTTGATCGCGGCTACCTGTCGCCGAACTTCGTGACCAACGTGGACGACATGAAGGTCGAACTCGAGAAGTGCCTCGTTCTCGTTCACGAGGACAAGATTGACAACATCCAGAAGCTCGTGCCGCTGCTCGAGAAGGTGATGCAGGCCAAGAAGCCGCTGCTCATCATCGCCGAGGACGTGACGGGTGAAGCGCTCAGCACGCTGGTCATCAACAAGCTCCGCGGCACGCTGCAGGTCGCTGCCGTGAAGGCCCCGGGTTACGGCGATCGCCGCAAGGCGATGCTCGAGGACATCGCGGTCCTCACCGGCGGCAAGGCGATCATGAAGGATTTGGGCATCGAGCTCGATCAGGTGAAGGTCGCCGATCTCGGCATGGCCAAGAAGCTCGAGATCGACAGCGAGAACACCCTGATCCTTGAGGGCGCCGGTTCCACCAACGAGATCCAGGCCCGCATCGAGCAGCTCCGCCGCGAGATCGAGATCACCACCAGCGACTACGACCGCGAGAAGCTCCAGGAGCGTCTCGCGAAGCTCGCGGGCGGCGTGGCGCAGATCAATGTCGGCGCTGCTTCAGAAGCTGAACTCAAGGAAAAGAAGGCCCGCGTCGAGGATGCGCTGCACGCGACCCGCGCCGCGGTTGCCGAGGGCATCGTCCCCGGCGGCGGCGTCTCCTTTGTTCGCGCTCAGGCGGCGATCGAGAAGCTCAAGGAATGGAAGGCGGTCTACGGCAAGTCGAACGACGTGACCTCCGACGAGATTGGCTCGGCGAAGTACGACTACGCCGCGGGCATCGAAGTGGTGCGCAAGGCGCTCGAGGTTCCTCTCCGCACGATCGCTGACAACGCCGGCGCCAAGGGCACGGTCGTGGTCGCGAAGGTCCGCGAGGGCAACGAGAAGATCGGCGCTTCCTTCGGCTTCAACGCCCTCACGCTGGAGTACGGCGACCTGCTCAAGCAGGGCGTGCTGACTCCCGCGAAGGTGGACCGCAGCGCGCTGCAGAACGCCTCCAGCGTTGCGACGCTGCTGCTGACCGCCGACTGCATCATTACCGAGAAGAAGGAACCCAAGGACGCGCACGGCCATGACCACGGTCACGGCGGTGGCGGCGGCATGGGTGGAATGGGCGGCATGGGAATGCCGGGCATGGGTGGCATGGGCGGGATGGGGTTCTAAACGCGTTCAACACTCATGATGACCAAGCGAACCGCCACCAAGTCGAAGTCGGTCACGTCGCGAAGGAAGCAAGCTCCGTCGCGCGCGGTCGATCTTGGGCGTGAGGAGGAACTGGTCACCTGGAGCGAGTGGCTCGGTCGTTCGATGTCGCACATGGCCGAGGTCGTCCCCGAAGAACAGCGCGATCGGCTTCAGTTCATGGTCACGCTGCACGAAGGCCGGAGTTTCCTCGTCCGCCAGGTGCTCACCCACGTTGTCCGCGGTCGCTGCTCGCTTGAGCGGACGCGCTGGGACGATCAGGGTGCGATCTGCGACATCATCACCGGCTATCTCCTGATGGGCGAGAACGACGAAGGCGATTTCACCGCTGTCAGCGTGCCGCCCACCGCCATCTCGTCGATCGAGTGCATCCTCAAGAAGTGCGACGAGAGGTCCCCTTTCGGATTCCACAAGCGGGAGATATTGACCCTTCCCGCGGAGCAGAAGCAGATTGAAGAGGTTTCGAGTCTCGCAGCCTTTGAGAGCCCGTAACTGATCGTATCGGACGAATCATGATCCAGCAGTTCCTCGACATCTTCCGCGACCTCCCCGGCTTTCTGGATACGTTCATTCAGAACAACGGGCTGTGGGTCTACGCGCTGCTGTTTGCGATCATCTTTGTCGAGACCGGCATCGTCATCATGCCGTTCCTGCCGGGGGATTCGCTGCTGTTCACGGTCGGGGCGCTCGCGGCGCGGCCGAACGCGGCGATGAACGTGTGGGTGGTGTCGGGGATCCTGATCGTCGCGGCGGTGCTGGGCGATGCGGTGAACTACCACATCGGCAAGTTCCTGGGGCCGCGGATCTTCCGGGGTCAGGCGACCACGGGGTTCGCTCGGTTTATCAACCGAAAGCACCTGGAGCGGGCGCACGAGTTTTTCGAGAAGTACGGCGGCAAGGCGGTGATCCTCGCGCGCTTCGTCCCGATCGTCCGCACGTTCGTGCCCTTCGTGGCCGGCGCGGGGGCGATGACCTACTCGAAGTTCGTGCTCTACAACATCACCGGCGGCATCGCGTGGGTTGGCATCTGCGTCGCCGCGGGCTACCTGTTCGGCAACATCGAGTTTGTGCAGAAGAACTTTGAATCGGTGATCCTCGCCATCATCGTGGTGTCGGTGATCCCCATCGTCGTAGAAGTGATCCTGGAAAAGCGCAGGAGCCGGGCGAAAGCGATCCCGGCGCCTGATCAGCACTGAGTTTCATGGAGAAAGCATCATGGCTAGCGTCCGTCCCACCGAAGACCGCGTCCTCGTCAAGCCCGTCGAGAAGGAAACCAAGACCGAGAGCGGGATCTACCTGCCCGAGAGCTCCAAGGAGCGCCCGGTGCACGGCAAGGTCGTCGCCGTCGGCCCCGGCAAGCGGCTGGAGAACGGCAAGCGCGCCGAGATGAGCGTGAAGAAGGGCGACACCATCGTGTACGGCAAGTACGCCGGCACGGAAGTCGAGATCAAGAACGTCGAGCACCTGATCCTCCGCGAGAGCGAGATCCTGGGCATCGTCGAAGGCTGAAACAGATTCATTTTCACCACAGAGAACACAGAGGCCACAGAGAAATACATGGAAAGAGCTTGATTCAGAAGAAGCGGTTTTGAATTCAATCCATTCAGGACTGCATTCCTCTGTGCTCTCTGTGTTCTCTGTGGTGAATACGAGGTATTGAAATGGCCAGCAAGCAGTTGATGTTTTCAGACGCCGCGCTTCTCGAGATGAAGAAGGGGCTTTCGCGTCTTGCCAGGACGGTCAAGGTCACGATGGGACCGACCGGGCGCAACGTGGCGATCCAGAAGTCCTACGGCGGCCCGTCCGTCACGCGTGACGGCGTGTCGGTCGCCAAGGAGATCTCCCTCCCCGAGCCCATGCAGAACATGGGCGCGAAGATGGTGATCGAGGTCGCCAAGAAGACCAACGATGAGGCGGGCGACGGCACCACGGCCGCGACCGTGCTGGCCGAGGCGATCTTCAATGAGGGTCTCCGCCACATCACCGCTGGCGCGAACCCGGTTGCGGTGCAGCGCGGCATCAACGCCGCCGCTACCACCGCCGCCGAGGCGATCGACGCCATGGCGATCAAGTGCAAGGGCAAGGATGACTACAAGAAGATCGCGACCGTCTCCGCCAACCACGACACCGCGATCGGCGAGATGATTGCCGAGGCGATCAGCAAGGTCGGCGCCGAGGGCGTGGTCGAAGTCGAAGAGGGCAAGGCCTCCGAGACGACGCTCGAGTACGTCGAGGGCATGCAGTTCGACAAGGGGTATTTGTCGCCGTACTTCATGACGGATCCCAAGACCGCCGAGTGCGTGCTTGAGGATGCGATCATTCTGATCTACGAGAAGAAGGTCGCCAACCTGACGGACTTCCTGCCCTTCCTCAACAAGGTGGCCAGTGGCGGCAAGCCGGTGCTGATCATCGCCGAGGACGTGGAGAATGAGGCGCTCGCGGCGCTGGTGGTGAACCGGCTCCGCGGCGTGCTGAAGGTGTGCGCGGTGAAGGCTCCGGGCTTCGGCGATCGCCGCAAGGCCATGCTGGGCGACATCGCGGCGCTGACCGGCGGCACCTTTATCGCCGAGGATCTGGGGCGTTCGCTCGACTCGGTCGAGATGTCCGAGCTTGGTCGCGCCAAGAGGATCATCATCACCAAGGACGACACCACGATCATCGAGGGCGCCGGCAAGAAGAAGGACATCGAGGCCCGCGCCGCGCAGATCAAGTCGCAGCACGATCGTTCCACCAGCGACTACGACAAGGAG